>CAYOHX010000103.1:0-18424 GCA_964403875.1 uncultured Anaerolinea sp.
CCTGGTCGGGTGCGCCCCCAAGGCCACCCCAGCCCCGCCCGCCGCCCCCACCGCTGTTCCCACCGAGGCTCCTGCCGCCAAGGTCTATACCTATCAGGATATGGTCGTGGGTTTCCTACAGACCGGTTCTGAGGGTGGCTGGCGCGCCGCCAACAGCGCTTCCTTCAAGGAAACCGCTACGCAGTTGGGCATCAACCTCAAATTCTACGACTCCCAGAACGATCTGGCCAAGCAGGTCGCTGGCTTCCAGCAGTTCATCGAGGATCCCGAGGTTAACGTCATCGTCCTCCAGCCTCTCGAGGTTACTGGTTGGGAACAGGCCATGAAAGACGCCAAAGCCGCTGGCAAGACAGTCATCCTCTCTGACCGCCGCATCGACGGTTTGGAAGATTACTACGTCACCTTCATCGGCGCTGACTTCGTCGAAGAAGGTCGCAAGGCCGGACGCGAGATGTGCAAGCTGCTCGAAGGCTCTGCCAGCAAGAACGTTTGGGAACTGGTTGGTAACGTAGGCGCCTCCGCCGCCATCGACCGCGGCGTTGGTTTCCGCGAGACGGCTGCCGAGTGCGGCATCACCATCACCAAGAGCCAGACCGCCAACTGGAGCGTTTCTGAAGGCAAGCAGGTCACCGAGGCCTGGTTGAAAGAGACCAAAGATGTCCAGGGTATCTTCGGCCAGAACGATGAAATGGCCTTTGGCGCCATCGAAGCCCTCAAAGAAGCCGGCCTCGTGCCCGCTGAGGATGTCAAGATCATCTCCGTGGATGCCACCGCTGGCGCTTTCCAGGCCATGCTCGACGGCACCCTGAATGTCACCGTGGAATGCAACCCGCTGCTGGCCCCGCAGGTTTACGAAGCCGCTCTGGCCGCCCTCAATGGCGAAACCCTGCCCAAATGGATCCCCTCGCAGGAAAGCGTCTTCTACGCTGACGATCCCGATCTGAAGAACATTGCCGCAGGTCGCAAGTACTAATCCGCTCGCCGAGATAGTCTGCTTCTGGCTAAGTTCGTAGCAGACTCTGGCGCACAGAAATTGGGAAGCGATGCCTCCGCGTCGCTTCCCAATCCTGACAAATGGTTCACCCCTTTATTTTTATCCTCCCCGTTATTCTGCACCCCTAACAACTGAAGGAAGCCAGGCATGTCTGAGCCCGATCAAAACATTCTTGTCATGGAAGGAATTAGCAAATTCTTTCCGGGTGTCCAGGCCCTCGACGATGTCAGCCTCACCTTGAGAAAAGGCGAAATCCTTTGCCTGGTGGGCGAAAACGGCGCGGGCAAGTCTACGCTGATGAAAGTCCTCACTGGCGTGGAACATGCCGACTCCGGAAAAATTTTCCTCAACGGCAAACTCATCCGCCCTAAATCCACCCGCCACGCTCAAGAATTAGGTATCAGCACGGTTTATCAGGAAGTGAACCTGTGCCCCAACCTCTCCGTCGCCGAAAACATCCTCATTGGTCGCGAACCTCAAAAATTCGGCAGCATCGACTGGAAACAGATGAACGCGTTGGCTGCCGACACCTTCCAACGGATGATGGGCGTCTCCATTGACGTTACCCAACCGTTGGGATCATACACCGTCGCCATCCAGCAAATGGTTGCCATCACCCGCGCGCTGTACGTATCTTCGGCCCAAATTCTCATTCTAGACGAGCCTACCTCCAGCCTGGACACGCACGAAACTGCCCAGCTGTTCAAAATTATGCGCAAACTCAAAGATGAAGGCATGGGGATCATTTTCATCACCCACTTCATCAGCCAGATTTATGAAATTTCCGACCGAATCACCGTTTTGCGGAATGGCAAGCTGGTCGGCACCTACGACACCGCTTCCATCACGCGGGTCGGACTGATCTCCAAGATGATTGGCCGCAGCCTGGCCGAATTAGACGAGATGTCTGCCATCAAACTGGAAACCAGCAAGCACATCCAGAGCGAGGCCTTGCTCCAAACGCGCGACCTGGGGCTCACGGGCACCCTCTCTCCACTCAACCTCGAACTGCACGCCGGAGAGGTGGTGGGGTTGGCGGGCTTGCTCGGCTCGGGTCGCACCGAAACTGCCCACATGCTCTTTGGCGTCGAGCGGCCAGACAACGGCGAAATGCTGGTCAACGGCAGCGAGGTCAAAGACTTCTCCCCCCTAGACTCCATAAAGCGCGGCGTGGCCCTCTGCCCCGAAGACCGCAAAGCCGCCGGGATCGTCGACGACCTCACCGTTCGCGAAAACATCATCCTGGCCATGCAAGCCCGCAAGGGCTGGTTCAAATTCCTCACCCAGCAGGAGCAGTACGATATTGCCGACAGGTACATCAAGCTGCTCAATATTGCTACGCCCTCCGCCGACCAAACGGTCAAGAACCTCAGCGGAGGCAACCAGCAAAAAGTGATCCTGGCTCGCTGGCTGGCCATCAACCCCCAGGTGCTGATCCTTGACGAGCCCACCCGCGGTATCGATGTGGGCACCAAAGCCGAAATCCAAAAACTGGTACTTTCACTGGCCGAAGAAGGCAAGTCCTGCGTGTTCATTTCCTCCGAGTTGGAGGAAGTCCTCCGCACCAGCCACCGCATTGTCGTGCTGCACGAACGCGAAAAGGTGGCCGAATTCTCCGGCGAAGTAGAAGAAAACACCATCATCCACGCCATTGCAGGAAGTGATGCATGAAGAAACTAACCAAACCAACATTCTCTTGGAGGCGCATCACGGAAAGCCGCCTGCTCTTTCCGATCGTCGCGCTTTCTCTCATCCTCCTCTTTGATTTCATCTTCATCCCAGGCTTCTTCAATATCGAGGTCCGCAATGGGAATCTCCACGGCAGCCTGATCGACATTCTGCGCAACGGCTCCACCGTCATGATCCTGGCCATCGGCATGACCCTGGTCATCGCCACCGGCGGCGTGGATCTTTCTGTCGGCGCCACGATGGCAATCGCCGCTTCGGTGGCCGGAATTCTCATGAATCCCTCGGCGCTCAAAAACGAAGTCTTCTTCGTCACCGACCCCACCTACACTTTTCAGCCGCTGTGGGTTGTCATCGGCGCGGCATTGCTGGTTTCGGTGCTGTGCGGGTTCTGGAACGGCATTTTGGTGTCCTATATGCGCATCCAACCCATGGTCGCCACGCTCATCTTGATGATTTCGGGCCGTGGCATCGCCCAGTTAATCACCAACGGCCTGCGCGTGCAAATCACCTACAAGCCCTACGCTTACATCGGCCAGGGTTGGATCATCCTGCCGTTTTCACTTTACATCGTGGCCTTTGTCTTTGCCCTCACCTGGCTCATTACGCGCAAGACCTCCATTGGCATGTTCATTGAGTCGGTCGGCATCAACTTCCGCTCCAGCTTCTTCAGCGGCATCAACGAGCAAAAGCTCAAATTGATGGTTTACACCTTCTGCGGCCTGTGCGCCGGAATCGCCGGACTGGTCGCCAGCTCCAACATTCGCACCTCCGACGCCAACAACATCGGCTTGACCACCGAGTTGGACGCCATCCTGGCGGTAGTCATCGGCGGCACCTCCATGTCGGGCGGGCGTTTCTCGCTTCTGGCCAGCATGATCGGCGCGCTGGTGATGCAAGCCATCACCCAATCGATGTATGCCTTTGGCGTACCCGCCTTCGCCCTCCAGGCCATCAAAGCCATTGTCGTCATCCTGGTCATCTTGCTCTATTCCGATCAGGTGAGAGGCTGGGTCCGCCAACTCGGCGTGCGCCAGCAGAAGGGGGCGTAACCATGTGGCGCAAACTGGCTAACTTCGTCTCCAAAAATCGCAAGTTCATCCCCATGCTCTCCACCGCCCTGTTGGCGCTGGTCGCGTATGGAGTCGGGGCTTCCTTCTACCCCGGTATGCAGAATCCGCAGGTGTTCTTCAACCTGTTCCGCAATAGCGCTCACATGCTCATCAGTGGCGTAGGCATGACCCTGGTCATCCTCACCGGTGGCATCGATCTTTCGGTCAGCGGCGTGGTAGCCCTCACCACCGTGGCATCGGCGGTCCTCCTCCGCGGCGGCATGAATCCCTGGCTGGTCATCTTGCTCATGCTCGCCATGGGCACGGCCTTAGGCGCGGTCATGGGCACCTTCATCGTCCGTCTCAAAGTCCAACCGTTCATCGCCACACTGGCCGGCATGTGGTTTGCGCGCGGCATGTGCTTCTTCATCAGCGATGACGCCGTCACCATTAATGATCGCATCTTCCAAATCATCGGCAAGACCAAAATCCTCATCCCGGGTCTCAAAGAGATGGCCGACGCCCAAGGAACCGCCGCCCCATATGTTTCCATTCCCGTGGTGGTGGCCTTCGTCATGCTGGCGATCGCAATTTTTATCACCCAATACACCCGCTTTGGTCGTACTGTTTACGCCATCGGTGGGAATGAAGGCCGCAATGAGCAGTCTGCCCGCCTCATGGGCCTGCCCGTTGACCAAACCAAGCTGTTAGTCTACACCTTCAACGGGTTTTGCTCCGCTCTGGCGGGCCTGGCCTTCAGCGTTTTCGTCTTCTCGGGTCACGGTCTCTACGCTCCCGGCTTTGAATTGGACGTGATCGCCTCGGTCGTCATGGGTGGAACCATGCTCACCGGTGGCTCTGGCTACGTCTTCGGCACGCTCTTTGGTGTGCTGGTGCTTGCCGTCACCCAGGTTCTCATCCAGTTCATTGGCTCACTCAGTTCCTGGTGGACCAAAATTGTCATCGGCGTACTCACCCTGGTCTTCATCGGCGTGCAGACCGTTTTGGCCAACCGCAAAGGCCGCCGGGAAACCACCGGCAAAGCCCGCGGCTGGCGCGCCATGCCCCTCTGGCAGCGCCTTGCCCTCGGTTTTGCTCTCCTGGCCGTGGCAGTGATCGCCGTGGTCAATCTCGCCCAACCCCGCCAGTCGGCTTCAACCGAAGCCACCCCCGTCACGGCTCAATGCACGGTGCCCGCTTTCCGCGAAGAAGAAGCCCAGGGCCTCATCGATGGTGGCGCAATCATCGCCTACCACCGTGCAGCGGGACCCGATTGCGTGGACGAACTCTACGCCATCTATCCCGATGGACGCGTGACAGGCGCTGCCGGAGGAACCCAGGTGGAAAGCCAGTACGACACCGCCTCTATTGATCAAATGATGGCCACCATCACCGACGAGCACGGCTGGTTCAGCGATGAAATCTATGCCACCTATCACACGCCCTGTCGGCAGTGTTACACCCATTACATCCTCATCGCCCACGGCGGACAAGAGAAAGCCGCCACCGCGGTCGACGGCGGCACGGACATGCCCCCCGGATACAGCCTGGCCCTGGCCACCATCCGGCCCTTCCTCCCCGCAATCGACGCGGGCCAGTAAGCCGGCTCTCTGGCTGCCTTGATCACAGGAGTTTTTACAATGAAGCGAAGACAGATCCTATTTACCGCCCTCCTGGCCTATCTGGTTTTTATGTCCGCTTGCGTTTATGTCGTCGTTCCCGAGGGCCTGGAAAAACCGGTCATCGAAGAAGATGCTGCCTCCAAGGTGTGGAATGCCTTTGCCACGAAAGTGGAACAGACCGGCGCGGGTGATCTGCGCGTCGAGTTGGCCATTCGCAACGACACCGGCGATTGGGCCGTGATGGAAGCCGTGGCTGGAAAACCCGCCACGCTCACATCCGCCGGCAAGAGCGCCGCCTGCGACACCGTCTTCGTCGGCACAGGCAAACACCGCCTGGCTCCCGGCTTCCAAATGCGCGGTTATTCGACAGGCAAGAACACCGAACCAACCGTCCAATTACTGTATGTAGAATGCAAAGGCGCCTCCGCCGAATCCGGCGCTACCCTCAGCATCGATTACGTCAGCTACGGGGGTATCCTCGACTACTATGATCCCACCGCCAATGAGTTGAAAGGCACCCTGGAAATTAGCCTCGATGAAATCGCAACCGACCTGACCTATCCAGTTGCGGCGCAAGTGGAAGGGCTCGTTCAGGATGCTTCGGTGAGCATCACCGCGCTCAGCGATAATGTCATCACCTTACAAAGCGTGGAACGCACCGAAACGAGCTTGAGCTTGACCTGGCAAAACTATAACCCCACCAAGTTCGCCCTCAAAACCCATATCGGTATTCCCCCGGTGATCGGTTCGGATGGCATCATCTACGGTGTATATGAAATTCTGGATATGCCCGAAGTGCCCATCACCCCTGCCGGCGGCAACGTTCAATGGACCACGGAGATCGTTGTCCCCCAGGATGCGAGCGATCTGGTCATCCTCCTCAGCGTGGAATCCAAGAAACCCCGCACCTACGTCAATTACGCGGTTGCCTTGAGCAACGAGTAACATCTTCTCTCATCTCCTCTCCTCAGGGTCGGAGGGCGTCATGCAGGCGTCCTCCGACCAACGTTTAACGTTCACCGAGGACGCAATTCGAATATAATAAGCCTCAATTCCTATGAAAATTTTGCTCATCAACCAGGCTTTTGTCTCACCTAACGAACCCGGCCACACACGCCATTTCGAGATGGCCCAATACTTGCGCCAACACGGCCACGACCTGACCATCGTCGCCAGCGATCTCAACTACCAAACCGGCCAGCGGATCGTTGAGCGCCGCGGCCTGGCTGCCGAGCAAACCATCGACGGCGTGCGCATCTTGCGAACCTACATCTACCCCGCTCTGCACCGCAGTTACTTCTGGCGCATCATCTCTTTCCTCAGCTTCATGCTCAGTTCCGTGCTCGCTTCGCTGCGGGTCAAAGACACTGACCTGATCTTGGGCACCACTCCCCCCATCTTCCAGGCTCTCTCGGCCTGGCTGGTGGCCTTCCTCCGCCGTAAGCCATTCCTCCTCGAAGTGCGTGACTTGTGGCCCGAATTCATCGTGGGCATGGGGGTCTTCACCAATCCGGTGCTCATCAAGTTGGCCCGCTGGCTCGAATCATTTTTGTACGCCCGAGCCACCCACATCCTGGTCAACTCCCCCGCCTACTGCGATTACCTTCGCGGCAAGGGCGTTCCCCCAGAAAAAATCACCTACATTCCCTACGGAACCGACGTTGACATGTTCCATCCTCAAATCGACGGCAGCGCCGTGCGCAGTCGCCTGGGATTGGAAAACCACTTCATCGCCCTATACGCCGGAGCCCTCGGGCAGGCCAATGACATCTACACCCTATTGCGGGCCGCCCAGCGCCTCAAAGCTGAAACCAACATCCGGATCGTGATCTTTGGCGATGGCAAAGAACGCGCCCGCCTGCAAGAAGAAGCCGCCCGCCTCGATTTGGACAACGTCCTCTTTGCTGGAGTAGCCCCCAAAAAGGAAATGCCCGCCGTAGTCGCCAGCGCCGATGTCTGCGTGGCCATCCTCCAAAACATTCCCGGTTTCCGCATGACCTATCCCAATAAAGTCTTCGATTACATGGCCGCCGGGCGGCCCACCGTTCTTGCCATTGACGGTGTCGTCCGCGAGGTCATCGAAACCTCAGGCGGGGGCATCTTCGTTCCGCCCGGCGATGACGAGCGGTTGGCCCAGGCCATCCTCGACCTGTCCCGCGACCCTGCCCGCATCCGCCAAATGGGCCATGACGCTCGCGCTTACCTGCTTCAGCACCTCGACCGCCGTGACAAACTGGCCGAAACCCAATCGCTCTTCGAAAAACTGGTTCGCCGCCAATGAACTATAATTACCCCTGAAGGAAATTACCCGATTCATGCTGCCCTCTGTTCCCCAAATCGCCCTCTTTGCCTTGTTAGCCATCTGTTCCTACGGGCTGGTCTACCTGATTCGCCTTTGGGCACAGCGCAAGCAAATTCTGGACATCCCGAACCAGCGCAGTTCCCACGCTAGCCCAACGCCGCTCGGCGGCGGTTTGGCCGTGGTCATCATCACCTTGAGCGTAGTTTTCATTCACAGCCTGACCGGAGGCGGTTGGCGTTACAGCCTCGTCTACATACTGGCTGGCATCGTCATCGCCTTCCTCGGTTGGCGCGATGATATCACCCCCCTTTCGGCTCGCTTTCGGATCACCATCCAGAGTCTGGTCGCTCTGGCGATCATTCTGGTCATGGGCTACTTCCAATCCGTCACCATCCCCCTCTTCGGCGAACTACGCCTGGGGCTGGTCGGCATCCCCATTACGCTCCTGTGGATCGTGGGTCTGACCAACGCCTATAATTTCATGGACGGAATCGACGGTATCGGTGGCGGGACGGCCTTTGCTGCCGCTCTGGGCTGGATGCTTCTTTCTCGTTCAGCGCTGCCCAACGAACTGGCTTTCTGGATCGCACTCTCTCTGGCTGCCTCCAGCCTGGGCTTCCTGGGCCACAACTGGCCCCCCGCGCGCATCTTCATGGGAGATGTGTGCAGCACCTTCATGGGCTTCACCTTTGCCGTGCTGCCTCTCATGTCCGCTTCCTCCGGCGGAGACCCGCTCATGCTAGGCACCTGTATCTTGTGGGCTTTCATTATGGATGCGGGCATCACCTTCATTCGACGCGGGCTCAAAGGCGAGCGGGTTTTCTCCGCCCACCGCACCCACGTTTACCAGAAACTGGTCATCAGCGGCTTTGCCCACGCGCCCATCAGCCTGTTGTACATCTTGCTTACCTTCATCGGCGTTGCCCTGGCCCTGGCCTGGACTCAACAGTTGACCGCTGCTCCGGCTTTGATCATCATTGGACTGCCGCTGCTGTGGGTCGCTATTGCCTTGTATACTGCCCGGCGCAGCCATGCGAAACAAGATTAAAGCACTCGACTCCTTACGCCGTCGGTTTGGCCTGGGCTGGTTATGGAATCGCTTTGGCTATGCGCTGCGCATGCGCGCCGGCATCCTGCGCCTGCAAGTGCCCGCCTACCGCTGGAAAGACGCCCCGCTGCGCCGATGGCTGCGCTCCGACGTGCCCGACGAGCCGCAAGCCTACGCCCAATGGCGCGATGCCCACGCCCCGACCTTTGTCTTTACTGAACTCCCCGCCCTCAACGCTCTTCTGCCCTGGGACACGCGCACTGCGGTCATCGAAGCCGAGCGCATTTTGACCGGCGAGTTCAAGTTCTTCGAGAGCCAATGGTTCCAGCTTGGCTTTCCACCCAACTGGACACTCGATCCGTTGACCCAGACGTATTTTGGGATGACCAAACACTGGACCCAAATCCCCGACGATGGCCCTTACGACATCAAGTACGTCTGGGAAACCAGCCGCTTTGCCTTCGTCTTCACCCTCATCCGCGCCTACGCCGCCACCGGGGACGAACGTTACCCAGCCGCCTTTTGGGCGCTGCTGGAGGATTGGGCCGAGCAAAACCCACCCGGTCGGGGGCCGAACTGGAAATGCGGACAGGAAGCCTCTCTGCGCCTCATCGCCTGGTGCTTTGGCCTATATGCCTTTCGTCGCTCTCCGCGCACCACTCCCGAACACCTGGCGAAACTGACCCAATTCTCCGCCGCCCTGGCCCAACGAATCTACCGCAACCTGGATTACGCCATTTCGACTCGCGCCAACCACATGGTCAGCGAAGCCTTCGGCGTTTGGTTGGCCGGCTTGCTGTTCCCCGAGTTAATAGATGCGCCGCTTTACTTGAAAACCGGCAGTGCGTTGCTGGAACAAGCCGCCAGCCAGCAAATCTTCCCCGACGGCGCCTACTCCATGTACTCGGTCAACTACCACCGTTTCATTCTGCATGTCTACCTGCTGGCCCTACGCCTCGGTGATCTCAATAAGCAGCCCTTCTCCGAGAGCTTGCGCCGGGCTATTTCCGCCTCGGTCGATCACCTCGCCCAACTCATCGACCCTCAATCCGGTCAGATGCCCGAGTACGGCTCCATCGACGGCGCATTGGTGCTGCCGCTCAACACCTGTGACTACACAGATTACCGCCCGGTGCTCCAGCTCGCTTCTGTCCTCACCCAGGGAAAACGCTTGTTTCCATCCGGACCTTGGGACGAAGACCTGCTCTGGTTGTGCGGACCGCAGACCCTCGAAACACCGCTCCAACCGCTTGTCCAGCGGGATTACGCCTTCCCGGACGGCGGAATTTCCACCCTTCACGCCCCAGGCAGCCTGGCCGTGGTGCGCTGCCTGACCTACCGCGAACGTCCTTCCCACGCCGACCAGCTCCACGTGGACTTGCGCTGGCGCGGTCAAACGATTGCTTGCGATGCAGGCACGTTCCTCTACAACGGGCTGGGCATCTGGCAGAACGGTCTGGCTCGCAGCGCGGTGCATAACACCGTCACCGTGGATGACCTGGACCAAATGCTGCGTCTGACTCGCTTCACCTGGGGAAGTTGGTCGCAGGGGCTCGTCCTCGCGCCTACGCCGAGACAGGCCTGGCGTGGCGAACACAACGGCTATGCCCGCCTGGCCGACCCCGTCACCCATCGCCGCGCCTTGCTGCGCCTGAATGGAGACGCCTGGCTGGTGCTTGATCATCTGGAAGGGCTCCAGCCGCACAACTTCCGCCTGCACTGGCTCCTCGCAGACCTGTCGCATCGTCCCACCGCGCAGGGTTGGGGCCTGGATTTGCAAGTCGGAACCGAAACCTTGTGCGCTCGCATGGGACTCATGGAAGGTGAAGCGGCTTTCTCGCTGGTCCGCGCTGACCCCGACTCCACACGCGGCTGGCGCTCTCCATATTACGGCCGGAAAGACCCCGCCCTTTCTTTGGCGCTCGAAACCACCCGCCCCGCCGTCCGTTTTTGGACTTACTTTGGCCCCCATCCCGATGATATTACCCCACAGATGCTGGAATCTGCCTTCCAAGAGCTGTAAATGAACCCTTTCTGGCAGCGCCTGACTGCTGCCCCGCACTACCTCGACCAAACCGATCAGCGGCTGGATATCGACCCGCCTGAGGTGGAGCGTTTCTTCCTGCCCCTGGCTCAAGCACTCCTGGAACTGGCCGCGTCCCGCCGCTGTCTGGTCGCCGTGGCGGGGCCGCCCGGCGTAGGCAAATCTGCCTTCGCGGCTACTCTGGCGCTCGTAGCCAATGCCTTGGCCGATCTCGAGATTGCCCTGGTGGTGGGTCTGGACGGTTGGCATTATCCCAACGCTTACCTGGACGATCACACCTGCTTGCGCGGCGGTCGGCGCGTCCCGCTGTGCTCGGTCAAGGGCGCGCCCGAAACGTTTGACGCTCTCGCTGCCCTGGCCACGCTGGCTGCCATCCGTAACAATCGGCCCGATGAGACGGTGACCTTTCCCATCTACAGCCGCGCTCTCCACGAGCCTCTCGCCAACGCGGGCAAGGCCGCGCCTACCCATAAACTGATTCTTTTCGAAGGCAACTACTGGCTCCTCGATCAAGCCCCCTGGAGCAGCGCTAGCCCCCACTTCGACCGATCCATTTTCCTCACAGCCTCCCCCGAAACCCTCCTGGTCGGCCTGCGCGAGCGCCAGGTGCGCGGCGGGCGAACCCCCGAGGTTGCCGACGCCCACATCCAGGCCGTCGACCTGCCCAACATGCGCCTGGTATTGGATCACTCCGCTCCAGCCAACTGGACCATTACAAAGGCCGACAGCCGCCGCATCGTCTCTGCCACCCCACCGCTGTAGACATCTATCAAAGACGAGCCACTCTGATTTCACCACTTCCCCCGGGATCGCGTAGCATGCCCGTGGCAGAGATCGCGCCGGGCTTCCCCGTCACCGCCCGCCACACCGTCCCGGTGTCCTACCGGGAGGGCAAGTGTGCCGGCGCGGGTGAGGGAACATTCAAATGCTCACAGCGGCTTCAAGATTTACAGAATCACGCAATCATCCTAGCCAACAATTACCTTACACTTCTTTCACCGTCAATTGACGGATACCTGCCTTCCGGCTACAATGGCTGCCGGAGTAAAAAACACCTTGGGATTCGCCGCATCACTATTCATAGCCGCCGGGCTCGCCATGGACGCCTTCGCCGTCTCGCTGGGTGTAGGCGCTACCCGTAAAGCCGTTGACGCCCGCGCGCGCTTTCGCCTGGCCTTCCATTTCGGCATCTTTCAGGGCTTCATGCCCATTTTGGGATGGTTAGCCGGTTCTACCATTGCCCGCTATATCGAGACTTTCGATCATTGGATCGCTTTTGGCCTCTTGGCCTACGTGGGCGTCAACATGATTCGCTCCGGAATCAATCCGGACATGGAAATCTACAAAGAAAACCCCTCCAAAGGCAAAACCTTGATGATGCTGTGCATCGCCACCAGCATCGACGCAATGGCCGTCGGATTGAGCATGGCCATGATCCAGGTCAGCGTGTGGGCCCCCGCCGCCATCATCACGGTGGTCACCATTGCCCTGTCTGCCTTTGGATTAGCTGTCGGCGGCAAGCTGGGAGAAAAATTCGGCAAGCGCATGGAAATCCTCGGCGGCTTGGTCCTCCTCGGCATCGGCCTGCGCATCCTTTACTCCCACCTCGTCGGCTAACCGCGCACACCCGGCGGCGGGAATTTTTGCGCCGCCTCGTCCAGAGCCAGCACCCAATCCGGCCCGCCCAAAGGGTTGGTGAATGACTGCATTCCCTGGTTGGCAAACTCTCCCGCCGGGTACGATCGCCCGTTGCGTGGATCATACCACCATGCCTTCACCAGCCCGGCCATACGGCTCAGGTCCACCATCACGGTTTGTCCGGCCAGCGGCAGGTATACGAAGGCAAAGCTCCCAGCCTGATCCCTTGTCGCGCAAACTCTCCCACCGCCTTCTCCAGGATTGGACAACAGCAAGCCAATGTCCGGCACGCGCCCCAGGTAGGGACGCGACAGCATCAGGTTCACCAGGTGACTGAGCTGTTGTGCGCCGGGACGATGCAGGGCTTCCTTCCAATCAAACGCCGGGAAGTTGATCGGCTCCCGCGGCGGTGCGTACATCTGCCAAACGGCGTGATTCCCGTAAGTGTATCCGCACGCCCCGGCGAACACCGAGCGGTAACCCTGTTTGCGCACATCATAGTCCGTATACCGGCCATATTCGGGCAGCCACTTGCGCGTCCATGGATCAATGGGATGATCTTCGTAGTTCGGCTCGCTGTCCAGCACCGGTTTGACCGGAATTCGCTTATAGTCTGTGGCCATCAATTCCCAGGTTGGCGCATCCACCACCCCATGCCCCGACTGCCACGTGTTCATGTCCAGCCATGCGCAGCCGTGCATCCATTCCGACGAACCATGCCCGCCATTGGGATGAAAAGTGATGAACGGCCGCCGCCCCAGCCCCGCTGCAATCCCCTCGGCCATCGCTGTCCACAATTCCACCAACCCATCACCAGGCCGGTCGCCACCCAACATCCACAACACGTTTGCGTCATCATGATATCGCTTTCCCAGGAATTCTCCATACGCATGTGCATTCTGAAGGTTAAAAATCTCCGGACCGCTGCCCCATATCCGGGTTACTTTATCTCCCCAGGTCGGCAGCAAGGCGATATACAGCCCTTTCTCTGCTGCCATGCGCACCACCGTATCCACAAAGGCAAAGTAGGCCTCATTAGGCCGAGTTGGATCCAGGTCGACCAGGGGCGTCTCGCCGTAATAATTCGGCGTGCGCAACCCATCCATTTCGGCCAACACCACGGCTTGAATTACATTAAATCCCTGCTCGCGACGTGTGTCCAGGTAATACGCGACCTCTTCCCGGCTCAAGCGGTGAAACAACTCCCAGGCCGTATCACCCAGCCAGAAAAACGGTTTGCCGCTCTCCGTCACCAAAAACCGCCGGTTCTCGCTCACCCGTATCCGTTCCATGAATCCTCCAAAATATTCTATCCTGTAGAAACGCCTATTTTCACCACGTCAATCCCTACTGAACCTATTATAATTGACTCGCGAATTCATCCGTGCGCCGATTTCTTGCAAAAGGCTTTTTATGACCCCCAACGAACAAGCGACCCCGTATATCTCTTACCAACTCGACCAGATTCCCTTCACCCTGGCCGGCTCTTTCCTCACCATCGCCGCGCGCAATTCCTCTGGCAGCCCGCGACTGCTTTACCGCACCGCCAGTGGCAAAGCCGTCACCCGCCAGGGCATGCCCTTCAACGCGCCCGATTTTTTTGAGCTGGCCCTCATGAAAGACGGGCAAGAAATTCCCTATCAGTGGACTGCCTTGCCCCACCGCCTGGACCTGGTTACCGAGGGCAACGCCCGCGCCACCTTCACCTTTGCCGATCCCGAAACGCTTTTGTTCGAAACACACCATTGCCTTCTGCGACTGCTGCCCGCCAAGAACTTTGCCCAAAAATTCTCCCCTCGCCCCGACCAGGTTTACCTCATCGATCATCCCGCCCGGGGTTTCCACATTCTTCGTGCCGGAAAAAACACCCACCTCGAGGTTGTCGACTCTGCCACGGTCACCGGCTACGACCCGCGTCACGGTGACCTACCCCGCACAGTGACCTTTGTTGGCGGTGATCGGACCGCCGGAGCCTTGCGTTTCACTTCCATCGAAACCACCTGGAACGAAGACCTGCCCGAATTAGAAGAAACCGTCAGCGCCCGCGAACTCGAGTTCAACCGCTGGATGTCCCTGCGTCCCGAAGCCCCCGCCGTCTACGAAGACACCGCCAACCAGGCCTGGTTCCTGATGTGGAACTCCACGGCCCCTGCTTCTGGTCCGCTCACCCGCCCAGCGATCTATATGAGCAAGTTCTGGATGAACGGCATTTGGGCCTGGGATAACTGCTTCACCGCGATGGCCGTTGCCAAAGCCGACCCCGACCTGGCCTGGAACCAGATGCTCATGTTCTTCGATCACCAGGACGCCAACGGCATGATCCCCGACCAGATCACCGACCTGGAATGCTGGAACTGCTTCACCAAGCCCCCCATTTACGGCTGGGCCATCCGAAAGATGATTTCCAAACTCGGGCCGGTGAAATCCAAGCCGTACCTCGAACAGCTCTATAAGCCCGTAGCCCGCCTGACCGAATGGTGGTACACCTACCGCGACTTTGACGGTGACGGCATGTGCCAATACCACCACGGTAACGACTCAGGTTGGGATAACGCCACGCTCTTCGACCAAGGCTACCCCACGGAAGGCGCGGACCTGGCTGCCCACCTGACACTCCAATGCGACACATTGGCCGACATGGCCTTCGCCCTTGGCAAGCTCAAAGCCGCCAAACGCTGGCGCGATCGGGCCGACCAACAGCTTGCGAACCTCCTCAAGCAAGGTGTTCAGGACAACCGCTTCTTCTCACCTTTGGACGGCCACAACGATGCACCCGCTTCTCAGTCCCTGGTGAATTACATTCCTATGGTCCTCGGACACCGTCTGCCCAAGAAGATCCGCGCCGCCCTCCTGCAAGACCTGGGAACGGAGGGCCCCTTCCTCACGCCCTATGGGTACGCCTCCGAAGCACCGTCCAGCCCCAAGTACACCCCCGACGGTTATTGGCGCGGTCCGGTTTGGGCCGCCTCCACCTACATGATCTTCGATGGACTGGTCGACGCCGGAGAATTCGCCCTGGCGCGCACCGTGGCCGAGCGCTTCTGCGACTTGTGCGTCAAAGAACCCGGCTTTTGGGAAAATTATGACGCCCTCACCGGCAAAGGCCTGCGTTGCCCCGGTTACACCTGGACAGCCGCGGTCTTCCTGCTCATGGTGGAATGGTTGGCCGCCCAAGAGCGCTTGAACAATCGCTAATGTCGTTGAAACCTTAGGAGCCCCTATGTCCCAACTCCCCTACAAAGATGCCTCCTTGCCCATTGAACAACGCGTCGCTGATTTACTTTCGCGCATGACCCTGGAAGAAAAAGTTGCCCAAATCTACCAGATCTGGGTCATTCCCAACGTGCCCGAAAGCCCTGCCAAAGTAAAGGATTACATCCGCAAGTTTGGCGTTGGCTCGCGCATCCTGGCTGGTTCGCATCTGGCCGGCAGCGCCCAGGAACGTTCCGCCGGGGTAGAAGAAATCAATTCCTACCAACGCGTGGCCATCGAGGAATCTCGCCTGGGTATTCCCATTCTCCACGGTCGAGACGTGATCCACGGCTTTCGCACCATGTTCCCCATCCCTCTGGGCATGGCCGCCAGTTGGGACCCGGCTCTGGTAGAAGAAGCCTTTGCCATTGCTGCTCGTGAAGCCGCCAGTTGCGGCGTGGATTGGGCCTTTGCGCCCATGCTGGATATTGCCCGCGACCCTCGCTGGGGGCGCATTGCGGAAGGCAGCGGCGAAGATCCTTACCTGACCTCGCGGATGGCCGTCGCCGCGGTCAGGGGCTTTCAGGGCGACGACCTCACTGACCCGGAACGAGTCTTAGCATGCGCCAAGCATTACATCGGCTACGGCGCAGCCGAAGGTGGTCGCGATTATAATACCGGCGAAATCAGCGACACGACCTTGCGCAACATTTACCTGCCCCCCTTCAAGGCGGCTGTGGATGCGGGTCTGGGTTCGGTGATGTCTGCCTTTGAAGACCTCAATGGCGAGCCTGCTTCGGGCAGTTACTACCTGCTCACCCAACTGCTCAAGCAAGAACTGGGCTTCGAGGGTTTTGTGGTCAGCGATTGGGCCTCGGTGCAAGAATTGGTCAATCACCGCGTGGCCGAAGATGAGCGCGATGCGGCTCGCCAGGGCTTCAACGCCGGCGTGGACATGGAAATGGTGACCAGCACCTACGCTACCCACATGGCCGAGTTAGTCGAATCGGGAGCCGTCACCATGGAGCGCCTCGACGATGCCTGTCGCCGCATCCTCACCGCCAAGTTCAAACTGGGGCTTTTTGAACAGCCCTACACCCAACCCGGCCTGGCCGAAGAAGTGCTCTTCACCCCAACTCACCAGGCCGCCGCCCGCAAAATGGCCGCCGAGTCCTTTGGGCTCCTCAAGAACGAGGACAACTTGCTGCCCCTGCCCAAATCTGGCCGTTCCATCGCGGTCATTGGCCCCATGATCCATCAGCGCACCGCCCTGCTGGGCTCCTGGACCCTGGATGGCCTCTCAGAAGAAACCCAAACCATTGATGAAGCTATGCGCGCTGCCGCCCCCCAGGCCATTGCTCGCCGCACCAATGACGCTCTGACCGATGAAATGGTTCGTGCCGCCCTGGCCGCCGATCTATCCGTTGTATTCGTCGGCGAATCGAACCACTCCTCGGGCGAAAACAACAATGTCGCCGCCATCACTTTGCCTCCCGGCCAAGAAGAACTGGTCGAAGCAGTTTGCGCCTTGGGCAAGCCCGTGGTGGTGGTGGTCCTGGCCGGACGCGCTCTCGATCTCAGCCGTGTGACCCGCTGCGCCACCGCCGTACTCTACGCCTGGCATCCCGGCAGTCTGGGCGCTGCCGCCCTGGCGGATGTCCTCTTTGGCGACACCGCCCCCAGCGGGCGCTTACCGGTCACCTTGCCCCGATCCACCGGGCAAATCCCCGCCCATTACAACTTCAAGAGCACCGGCCGCACCTTTGATGGGGTGGGCCGCGGTGATTCTGGTCCCTACCCCGAGCGCAACCGCTATGTAGACCTGGCGGGGTCGCCCCTATATCCCTTTGGCTTTGGCCTCACGTATACCACCTTTGCGTATTCCGACTTGCACGTAACTCAGGCAGAGGTCCGGGCTGGTGAATCCGTCGAGGTGCGGGTCACCGTGATCAACACCGGCTCCCAGCCTGGCGTAGAAGTCGCTCAAATGTATTTACAGGATTGTGTGGCCTCCATCACACGCCCCATCCGTGAACTGAAAGGCTTCCACCGCCTGGCCCTCCAACCTGGAGAATCACAGCAAGTCCGCTTCACCCTCGATGCGGCTGCCATGTCCTTTTACGGCCCCGATCAAAAGCTTCACCTGGAACCGGGCAAGTTTAAAGTATGGGCCGGATCCGATTGCCGTGCCGAACTGGAAACCGAGTTCTGGGTCAAATAGACCATGACAGACCTCACCCTCCACCCGCTCCTCTCGCTTCGCGACCCCTTCCTGGGCCCCTGGTTGGATCTCTACGAAACGGCCTTCCCCTTCGAAGAGCGGGTGCCTGTGTCGCATTTCCTGGAGGTCGTCCAAAGCAAAGCCGATTGCCGCCCCACCGGCGAGGAGTTGATCGCCGTTTTAGATGATGAGGATTGCTTCGCCGGGCTGCTCGAACTCAACCGGAGCGAACCGCTTCGCGCCGCCGCGCTGTACTACTTTGCGGTGGATCCCAACCGGCGCGGCCAGGGGCTGGGCGCGCAGATTTACGCGGCCATGCTTCAACGCTGCCGCAAGTTTGGCAGTGATCTGGTGGTTTTCGACCTGGAAGATCCTTCGGATTGTCCCACGCCCGAAACACAAGCCTTCGCCAACCGTCGCATCGAGTTCTACCACCGCCAGGGCGCGCGGCTTTTGCCCGGCGTGAGCTACCGCTTCCGCCGCGAGCCAACCTCGCCCGGCGCGCAACTGCTGGTCATGGCCCACTTCCTCGAGCCCGCGCCCATCGAAGCCGCCTTCCCCGCCGCTCAGGCGCTGTTAAGCAAGGACATCCTAAAACCCTAATTACCTGTCCGAAAATTCGGAA
>CAYOHX010000104.1:0-18264 GCA_964403875.1 uncultured Anaerolinea sp.
GCCCGCCGCGCGCACCGGTGCGCCCGACCGGGGTAGGCACGGCAGGGGCGCTGGGCTGGGGTGAGGGCCTGGCAATGGTAGGCTGGGCCGCTGGAACAACTGGACTGGAATTTGACCACACCAGCCACCCCGCCAGGCCCAAGGCCGCGAACGCCAGGAGACTGAGAGCTGCGAGAAGGATGCGTTGAATGGGAGTCATGGTGCGCACAAAGGTATTATACTCCAGGCTGAATGTTTGATTTTTAAGATCAAAATTAGCGCGGATGTGGCATAATGGAGGGTACGAGGATGACAAGACGAATGAAAAGAATATGGTTAACGTTAGGATTGTCTTTGTTGATCCCCGCCGTGTTGTTGATGGCCTGCCAGGGGGCGCCGGCGCAGACACCTTCTGGCGGTGGAGAGTTGATCCCGGTGACAGCGAGCACGCTCACACCGGGGGTTTACCTGCCCTTGATCACCAGCCGGTTCAACCCGCTGGCTGCCTCGCGGACAGTGAATGCTTATTATGCTGACGTGGCCGACGTGCCTGCCGAGGCGATGCACGAGATGTCCATCGTCTGGTTTGGCAAGGTGACCAACAGCGAAAACTACGCCGATGTGCGCGTGGGGTATAACGACACCCATCTGTATGTGCGCGTGGGTGTGGTGGATCGTTACTTACAGTACGACGGGGCGGAAACCGGACAAAATCTGGAGCAGTGGGACGCCTTCACCTTGCTACTTTCTCGGAATGGCTCGGTTGCTGCCAATCCGACTTCCCAATCGTACCGGTTGGTGGTGGAGTTTACGGGGAACACTTCCAATCCGATGTTCCAGGCTTATACCGGAAACGGGAATGGATGGGTTCTCAATTCGGGGTTGCGGCAGGCGGTGGATGTAAAAAGCTCTTATCGCGGAGATGATCTGGTCAACAACATCAACATTCGCGGCTGGAGCACGCAGTATGAGATTCCTTTCTCCAGCCTGGGGTTGTCTGGCAGGCCCGCCGACGGCACGCTGTGGAAAATGGCCATGCTGCTGCATGACCGTGATTCGTTGGCCGGGTCGCCTTTACCGGTCAAGATGTGGACCGAGACGGCAGAGCGTGACATTCCCGCCACATGGGGTAATTTGCGCTTCGGTGTGCCACAATACGATCCGCCCATCATGACTAACGTGCGCACCACGGACATCCGTGACGGAGTCAATGGGGTCGAGGCGCCGGACGCGGACGTGGGTGGGAGCGGCCTGTGTGGTGACATGGTGGATTGGCGCACAGATTGGGCCTTGTGGGGTAACTATAATCAAGGCTTTGAGGTGGATTTGAATATTTCCAACGAAGCCCAGTTGGAACACTGGCCCTGCTATTCCAAGTATTATGTGTCTTTCCCTTTGGGTTCCATTCCGCCTGGCAAGGTCATTCGCTCGGCTACCCTGTATTTGCGCCAGTTTGGTGGAGCGGGATTGGACCAGACCGCCGATCCCGTGTACGACAGCTTGATCCAGGTGCTGACGGTGGGCGAGACGTGGAACGAGGGTGCGATTTCATGGAATAACGCCCCGCTGGCCATGGAGAATATCGGCCGTGACTGGGTAGAAGTGGCCCGAGAAGATGATTGCCCCGGCTTGCTGCGCTCCTGGGATGTTAGCCGGGCCGTTGCCCTGGCGTATGACCAAGGCAAATCTGTGAACCTTGCGCTTTACAGCGCCGAAGCGCCACAGCACACCGGAAAATATTTCCACTCCAGCGAGACAGGTTGTGGCCCGGATGCTCGACCCCGGCTCAGTATCCAGTGGGGTGATCCGTGAGTTAGCCCAGGCGCGCGGCCTTGGCGGCTGCCGCTGCCCGAGTGTGAATATCCAGCTTTTCGAAGATCGACTTGAGGTGGCGTTTGACTGTGTTGGTAGTAATAACCAGCCGGGAGGCGATCTCTTTGTTGGTCATGCCCTGGGCCAGCAGCTCCAGCACCTCCCATTCTCGGTCGGTGAGTTTGTTGAGTTCTCCGGCCTGGGCCGGGCCGCTGCTGCGTGCCGCCTGGACCGTTTCGAGGAAAGCGCGCCGGTCAAAGGTTTGTTTGGCCAGGTAGGCAAAAACCTCATATTCGGTAAAGGTCTGCTGTACGCCATCGGGGTCGGCGGAACCGCTGAGTACGATGGTGGGAATACGGGCTGTGCGTGAGATGGATAACAGTCGCCGCCCATCTTGAGCTTCTTCAGGCGAGCCGGGCAGCCCCGGTGTGAGCGTCAAATCGACAATTGCCAGGTTGAATTTTTCGCGGCGCAGCAGTCCCAGCGCATCGCCAAAGCCCGCGGCAGTATGCACGCGGTAGCCTGCGCCACTGAGTAACTCCGTGAGGATCGAGCGCCAGCCGGCATCATCTTCGGCGATCAAGGCTGTGCCACCCGTGGGTGTGCCAACAGGCGCGGAAGTGGGCAAGGAGGGGGTAGCCGCCGCTGCGGCTGTGCTGGAGGTTGGCCCGAGCTGGGGAGCCAGGCACAGCGCTTTTTGCACCAACTCGCGGAATTGGGCGCGCGAAAATGCTTCTTTGCGCAGGCAGGAAAAAGCCCCGGCTTCGGTGAGCACATTGACCGCCAGTTCGACCGTGGCAAAGCCTGTCAGCAGGATGGCCGCGCAGCCGGGATCGGATCGGCGCACCGTTTCCAACACTTGCAGCCCTTCGCGGTTGTGGGGGTCGCTGCCTTCCAACGACAGGTCCAATACGGCTATCCGGTGGGCGCTGGCGCGGATGATGGGCAGGGCTTCTTCCAGGGAAGAGGCAGTTTCAACTTGCAGACCTGCGTCGCTGAGCAATTCGGACAGAATAGCCTGCCAGGAGCGGTCGTCTTCTACAACCAATGCCTTCATGGAAGCGATGCTCATTTACTGATCTCCTTCGGCGCGTGGAAAGCGCAGCCTGAAAGCTGCTCCCCGGGCTCGACCACTTTCCACTTCCACCGTGCCGCCCAAACGCGTGGTGAGCGTTTTCACCCACCACAGGCCAAAGCCGAGCTTTCCACGTGGTTTTCCGGGGCGGGCTGAAAAATTGAAGTCGAAGATGCGTTCGTGCAGTTCAGGCGGAATGCCAGGACCGTCGTCGATGACGCGCGTTTCTACCCACGGCTCCGATTGGCGGCCTTCGATACGTATCAGGCCACCTTCGGGCATGGCTTCGGCGGCGTTGATGAGCAAGTTGACGAACACCAGGGTCAACGTGCGCTGCCCGGCGATCACGGGAGGCAGATCGTCCAGGCCGCGAGTCTCAATACGCACGGCGTCGGGCAGGTGGGCGTTTTGCAGGGCCTCGCGCACGCATGAAGCAATGGCAACCGGCGCGGGGTGGATGGGTTGCAGGTGCGATAAGTTCAGGCGCACGGTTTCCATGGCCTCGGTGGCCGAGCGTTCGATTTCCGATAGATTGTTGGCCAGGTAAGGGTCCGCTTCCAGGGCAGGGCGACATTTATCCTGGATGCCCTGAATGCGCACGGGAATGGTCCCGACCTTGTTGTTCAGGTGGTGCAGCAAATTAGCGGCGATATCGCCCAAGGCAGCAAATGTTTCGGCGGCACTGCGTTGTTCGCGGCTGGCTTTCAAGGCTTCCTGGCGGACGGAATTCTGCACAGCCAGGGCAGCATATTGAGCCAGACAGGTGAGTACTTTTTGCTCCCATTCAGCCTGCCCTAGGGGCGCAGCCTGCCGCTCTGAGCTGTACAGTCCCAGCGCGCCGACGGCTTCAGCGCCTTCACCAGCGATCATGGGCACGATCAGGGCGCGCGTCCAGGCCTGTTCGACAGCCAATTCGCTGTAATGGAAGCGCGGATCGGCGCGCAGATCGTCGCTGGTCACGGGTTGCCCGATGAGCACGGCAAGCCCAGTCAGGCTGGCGTTTAGGGGGAGGGTGGCCCGTCCGCGATCTGGACCTTTGGCTGCTTCCAGAGTCAGGTGGTTGCCCTCGCGCAGCCAGGCCATGCCAGCTGTAGCGTTGAGCAGTTCGCAGGCCAGTTCCACCAGACGGTTGAGGGCTTCGGATAGGGGGCGATCCAGGAGCAGTTGGGCGGCTTCTTGAAGCGCGTCCAGCAGGCGCACTTCCTGAATCGCCACCAGGGCCTGGGTGGCCAGAGATTGCAGCAGCAGGCGGTCGTCTTCGTTGAAGGCGTTCACCTGGGGCGACTCAAGGTTGATGACTCCTTCCAGGCGACCGCTGGCGCCGATGAGCGGCACAGCCAACTCGGAACGCATTTCCAGATTGGCGTCCAGCGGGTAATAAACCTGGTTCCACGGCTCGAGGCGTAAGTCTGGAATGCACACCGGCTGGCGGCTGCGCGCCACCCAACTGGTGACGCTGTTGCCCGCAACAGGCAGGGCTTCGACCAGAGGTTGAGAGACCAGGTCGCCGGCCAATGCGCGGGTGTGCAGAATTTCGCCGGTGGGATCGATCAGGCGCAGGATGCCATAATGCGCGCCGGTGACTTCCAGCGCCATTTGGAGAATGACTTGCAGAGTCTCCTCCAGGCTGATGCGGGAAGAGATGAGCAGCCCGGCATGACGCAGGCGGTTCAGTTCGTCTTCCTTGCGGGCTAATCCGCGATAAGCCGCGTACATCTGGCGCGATTGAAACAGCGCTGAAGCGGCTTGTTGAGCCAGGATGCCCAGGATCGACAATTCGGTGGGTTGGAATTCGATCTCTTGGGGCAAATACACATACAAAGCCCCCATTCCCTCGGCCCCAACCAGCAGGGGCAGACAGACTCCGGCTTTTGCTCCGGCTTCTTGCCAGGCAGGGTGCAGGATGCGTTCGGGAGTCTCAAAGGCGATCACGGGGCGTCGCTCGCTGAGAGCAACATGCCCCAGGCCTTTTCCACGGGGCGCGGTGGTCTGAAAAGCCGCCGCCCATGTTCCGGCAGTGATGCGCGAGGCCAGTTCTAGCGTGCCATCGGGGCCGCAGGCAAAAACCGCAGCCGAAGACCCTGGCAGGCAGGTCACGGCTGTATCGACCACGCGGCGCAAGGCAGCGTTCAACCCGCCGGTGTCACCCGCTTCCAGCGTTTCGATCAGGCGGGCGTTTTCGTGCAGCGCCGCCAGGATGGCTTGGAGGTCGATTTGCATTCGTTCATTATCCCCAACTTGGAAGTGGAAGTCAATGCGCCAATTGGGTAATCCCAGAAGCGTTATTTTAGGGCCTGGACGATCTTCTCGGTGTTGTCCTTCATCATTTCGATGTAGCCCATTGTTTTGCCATCTACAGGCTGAACGGAGTGTGTGGACAGGCCGGTGACCACCCGGACGCCTGTTTCTGCCGCAAGCTGCTCGGCCAGTTGTGGACTCGCGCCGGTCTCAAGGAAAATGGCTGGAGCCCCCTCGGCGCGAATGTGGTCCACCAGTTCGGCCATTTGCTGGGCCGAAGGGGACGCCCCGCTGTTCACGCTGGGGATGATGGCTCCGATGATGCGAAATCCGTAACGGTCGGCGAAGTAGCCGAAGGACTCGTGGTTCGTTACCAGCAGCCGCCGCTCTGGAGGGATTGGCTGTACCTGCTCGGCGATCCATGCATCCAGTTCGTGAAGCTGTTCGATATAAGCCGCAGCATTTTGGGTGTATGTGTCCTTGCCTTCCGGATCGGCTTCGATCAACCCATCGCGGATGTTTTCAACGTAGCGTATGACCAGGATCGGGTCCAGCCAGAAATGCGGATCGCCTTCGTGAGCGTGTTCTTCGCCTTCGGCGTGCTCCAGCTCGGCTTCACTTGTCGAAGGGATTCGCGATTCCAACCCGGCTGAAGCTTCGATGACTAACTGCTCGCCGCCAGCGTTCTCTAGAATTTCTTCTAGCCATTCCTCCAGCCCACCACCGTTCAGGATGAGCACCTGACTCTCGGCAATGAGGGCCACGTCTTTGGGCGTGGCTTCAAAGGCGTGCGGGTCGAGGCCAGCGGGGATGAGGGTATGCACGGTCAACCGGTTTCCGGCCACCTGTTGAGCGATGTCAGCCAAAAAGCTTTCTATGGCCAGCACCTGCAAACCATTCGGCGTTTGGGCAGCCGCTGTACAGCCGCTCAACAGCAGGGCTGCCAGAAAAATGAAGGTGAGAAAAGGTCGAAAGGACACAGCAGGGCACTCCTGATTTAGTTATTGAAAATCGTTTTCAATATTGTAATTGGAGTGGCGTGGCTTTGTCAACCTCATCCCGGCAGCAGGCCGGAGGCGAGACCGCGGAAGTCGATTGTGGAAAGCCTGACCCCGCTCAGATTGGCGACTCTTGTCGCCGCAATGGTGGTGGTTAGTACGACCGAGTCCATGCCTGCGCGGTGGGCGGCTTCGATGCCCATGAGCGAATCCTCGAAAACCAGACAGCACTCCGCGGGCACGCCCAGGCGCTGCGCGGCGGTCAGGAATATTTCGGGATCGGGTTTGCCACGAGTGATGTCATCGGCGGTGACGATGGTGTCGAACTCGTTGCGCAAGCCAATGCCCTGCAGGACGAATTCCACATTCTCCCAGTTGGCGGCAGTTGCCACGCCAAGGCGCAACCCGGCGGCACGGGCCTGCCGCAGAAAATCCACCAGGCCCGGCATAGGACGCATGTGAGGAGAATACAGGCGGCGGTAGCGGTTTTCTTTCTCTGCGGCGTGAAAGGCAATCTGTTCGTCCGTCATGTCCGCGCCCAAGAACATGCGGAAAATCTCGGGATTGATCTTTCCGGCGGTTAATTCCATGAAGGTGCGCGGGTCGGGGTGAGCGCCTAATTCATTCAGGTACTCGATCCAGGCGTCGAAATGATACGACATGTTATCGACCAGGGTGCCGTCCATGTCGAAAATAAAAGCGGAGTAGCGGGTTTTCATAGGGCTGAATTATACCGCTTCCAGGTGGCGGTCGGCGGATATGCGGGGCAGCAGTAGGGGGCAGTTCATGAACTACCCTCAGCTACTTGTCGAACCTCAATCCCCCCAAAATGGGTCTTATTTTTTCTGATATAATCTTGCCTTATGAAATATCATGTCTGGACCGAGGGCTGCCAGATGAATGTGGCGGATTCACAGCGCGTATCCTCTGCGTTGGAGCACCTCGGCTATACCCAAACAAATCAGGCTGAAGAAGCCGATGTCATTGTCCTGAACACCTGCGTGGTGCGCCAATCTGCCGAGAACAAAGCTTATGGGCGGTTGAACTCGATCAAACCGCTCAAAGAGAACAAGCCTGGCCTGGTGATCAATCTGATGGGCTGCCTGGTGGGCGTACGCAGCCACGACGTGCTCAAGAAGCGGTTTCCTTTTGTGGATGTTTTCTCCCCACCCTCCGATCCGGCTCCGCTGGTAGCTTTTCTGACCCAATCTGAGGTGCGTGAGATGGAGGTGGATGAAACCGCCACGCGTTACGCCTACATGGACGGTGATTTATCTCTGCCGGAGGGCGAGCGTGGCGAATTGGTCTCAGCCTTCATCCCTATTGTCTACGGCTGTTCCCACGCCTGCACCTATTGCATCATTCCCTACCGCCGGGGCATCGAGCGTAGCCGCCCACCAGAGGATATTCTGGCCGAGGCTCGTTCGCTGGTGCGTCAGGGCGTCAAAGAGATCACCCTGCTGGGGCAAATTGTGGATCGCTACGGCAAGGACAACCCGGCTTACCCTAATCTGTCTGGGCTGCTCATTCGCCTCAACGAAATCGATGGTCTGGATCGGGTTCGCTTCCTCACTTCGCACCCCAACTATATGACGGATGATCTCTTCGATGCGGTGGCTAACCTACCCAAGGTCATGCCGCACATCGAGGTACCCATCCAGGCCGGAAATGATGAAGTTCTGGCGAACATGAAGCGCGGTTATACGGCGGAAGATTACCGCAATCTGGTGGTCCGCCTGCGCGAGCGCATTCCGGGTGTGTCTATCGCTACGGATATCATAGTTGGCTTCCCCGGCGAAACCGAAGCGCAGTTCATGGACACCTACCGCCTGCTGGACGAGCTGCGCTTGGATGTGGCCCACCTGGCGCGCTATTCTACCCGACCCGGCACGGTGGCTGCTCGCCGATTGGGAGATGATGTGCCCGAGGCTGAGAAGATGCGCCGTTTCAGGTTGCTGGAGGAATTGCAGGAACAGGTGGTTGCTGAGATCAATGCCCGCTATCTGGGGCAGCGCACGCCGGTGTTGTTTGAGGAAAAAGTCAAGAGCCGCTGGAAGGGCCGCACCCCAACGAACAAACTGGTTTTCGTTGAGAGCGAAGACGATTTGCGTGGTCGGCTGCTGCCCGTTGAAATCACCTGGACCGGACCTTGGTCGATGATTGGCAAGCTCTAATCACGCTTTGAACGGCGGCTCAGAGGAGCTTCAGGCATGACAGATATCGATTTGGCCAACCTGAAAGTGCCGTTGACCCGGCGGCAAGGGTTCTTTGTGCTGGTGGGCGGGCTTGTCGTCATGGCTCTGGTGGCTTCCGGCGTGGTTTGGTTCATCCGCCGATCCACCTTTGGCAGCACCTTGCGCGATCAGCGCCTCATCGCGTATTTGAATCACCCGGAGGATCATCAGGATTGGGTGGCAGAGGCCGGGCAGCGTTGTGGCGATGCGCCGTTTATCATGCCCACCCGTGGCTACATAGGCTATCTGTGGGGGGATTCGTTCCGCCCATTCCACCGCCATTCCGGCCTGGATATTTTTGCCGGAACCGATCCTGCTATTACACCGGTCTATGCAGCGACGGATGGCTATTTGACGCGCCTGGAAGAGTGGAAATCCACGCTGATCCTGCGCGTGCCAGACGACCCGCTCCAGCCGGGGCGGACGATTTGGTTGTACTATACCCACATGGCTGGCCCGATGGGCGAGCCACTCATTGACTCAGCCTTCCCACCTGGCAGCAGTGAGGTTTTTGTGCCCGTTGGGACGTTGTTGGGTTACCAGGGCAATTTCTCTGGGTCGCCGGGCACGCCCACGGGTGTGCACTTGCATTTTTCTATTGTGCTGGATGATGGGCAGGACGGTTTTTTGGATGAACGCAAAATCCAAAACACGTTGGATCCGTCCCCTTATCTTGGCCTGCCTCTGAACGCGCGTAGCAATAAAAACGGTTTTGGCCTGTGCGCAGCGGAGACGATTCGTTATGAACCCCTCATCATCGATTGACCTCACCGGAAGGATCGTCCTGCTTACCGGCGCTGGGCGCGAGCCTGTGCGCAGCCTGGCGGTGGCGTTGGCCCAGCGCGGCGCGCGCCTGTCACTCAGCGATTTGACGCCTTACAATTTGGAAGAAACCGCCGATGCCGCGCGTGCCGCAGGCGGACAAGTGGCCTGTCATGTGGCCGACCCGGTCAAGGGGTTGGCTGCGCGCGCGTTATTTGAAGAGGTGTTGGACACCTGGGAGGGCCTGGATGCATTGGTGCTGTGTCCGCGAGCCGAACCGGTCACCCCGCTGATGCGTTTGGATGAATGGGACTGGCAGCGCACGTTGGAAGCCAACCTGAGCGCGCCATTCCTGCTCATGCAAACCGCTGGAGCCTGGCTGCGCGCCGAAAACCGGCCCGGGCTATTCATCAACCTCATCTCCACCGGTCCTGCCGACCCGCCCGATGCGCGCCGGTTTGCTTTTCAAACCGCGCAGGCTGGGCTGGCGACCTTCACACGCAGCACTGCCGAAGAGCTTTCGGCGTATAATATTCGTACGTACGGCTTTTATCTGGGCGAGCGGCCCGATCCGACTGGATTGATTGAAAATGTCTTGCCGCTCTTTGATCCCGCCACCCCTGGGCCGGTGGGATCTCTTTGGACGGTGACGCAGCGCAGGAGGGAAGGATGATTTCGTATCGCGAGTTGGTGCAGGGTTTTCGGCAGGCTGGGGTCACTTCCAACCGCCGGTTAATCGTTCATTCGGCCATGTCCTCGTTTGGCGACGAAATCCGCGGTGGCGCCGAGGCGCTGTTGGGAGCGCTGTTGTCAGTTTCGGGCGGGGTAATGGCTCCCACCTTCACTTACCGGCCCATGCTGATTCCGGAGGATGGGCCTGAAGAGAATGCGATGGCTTATGGTTCGGGGGGCGACTCTAACCGCATGGCTGAGTTCTTCACCCCGGATATGCCCGCGGACGTGAGTATGGGTCTTCTGCCTGAGGCCATCCGCCATCATCCCGAGTCGCTGCGCTCGTTGCACCCGCTGTTGTCTTTTGCGGGGGTGGGCGTGGATTCGGCCGTCGACTCGCAGACGATTGCGGAGCCGCTGGCGCCGATCGGCGAACTGACCCGCCTGGGCGGGGGCGTGTTGTTGATCGGTGTGGATCACACCGTGAATACCAGTATCCATTACGCCGAAGCGTTGGCGGGACGCAAACAATTTGTGCGTTGGGCGCTCACCCCGCGTGGCGTGCGTGAATGTCCCGGTTTTCCAGGCTGCTCCGATGGCTTCTTGCAGGCCGGACCGTATTTGGAAGACCTCACCACGCGCGCGCAAATTGGCCAGGCGGTGCTGCGTTTCCTGCCCCTCGAGCCGATGATCGCCACCCTGGTGAATTTGCTCAAGGAGCAGCCGGGCGCGCTGTTATGCGACCGGCAGGACTGCGGGCGCTGCAACGCCGTGCGCGACAGCCTCAGTGAATCCCCGGCTTAGCACCACCCGCCGTAGTACCACAACATACCCATCCAATTCATCCCGATTCCAAAGAGGATCAGCCCAATCATCCAGGCTGAGACTTTGGCGCGACTGCCCAATGCCATCAGGCAGACCAGCGGCAGCATAAAATCCATGCTGAATCGGTAGCCAAATTGGCTGTAACCGGTATTGTAATACAACAGTAGCAGGATCACTGTGGCGATCAGGCTGGCCCAGGCTCCCAGCACCCAGGGCTGTTTGCCGCGCGCCCGAAAGGCGTAGATGAGGGCTGGGCTGGTGAGCAGCAGACTCATGCCCCACGGGTCGGGGGTCCAGCGCCCGCCGGCGCACTGCGGGTCGAACACGGGCAACGCCAACAGCATGGCGTGCAGGTTGCGTGGAATGAACACCGGGTTGAACTGCCCATGTTGGGCCAATTCTTCGCGCACCAGATTGAGCACGTTCATTCCTGTGTAGCCAAAATCAAAGGGGTCGTGAAAGCGGGCGGCATTATAGGCCAGCAGCCCGGCCACCGCCAACGCCATTGGAACAGCAGAAGTTGCCATCCAGGCGATTATTTTGCGCGGGTTCAGCGGCCGTTGGCGATCTTGTTCGCGCTGCATCCAGATGGTGAATAAAAAGGGCCACACCAAGAAAACGTTTGGGCGAGCCAACATAGCCAGGGCCAGGCCGCCTCCGGCCAGCCAGGGCGAGCCGGTGGTGGAGGCTGCCAGGACCGCCGCCGCCAGAAAAGCCGTTGTGAGCACCTGGCTGATGTAGGTGACACTGCCCCCCAAGGTGAGCCCCCACAAGGCCGTGCTAAAGGTAAAGAAGGCTGTGATAAACAAGTTGTCGATCGTATTGAGTTGCGTCCAACCCTGCCGCGAGAAAGCTTGCAACGTCAAAAAGACCACGGCAGCGCTCAAGGCGGCATATAAGATTGAGAATGCCACCGTGTTAACCCCTTGGTAGCCTTCCAGCGCTACCTCGGGAAGCATGAGCAGCGCACCCAGCGGGGGGAAGGCTACATACCAGCGATCCTCGAAGTAGGTCAGATCGAGGGTGCGGGGCGGGTCGATCAGGTACAGCCGGCCTTCCAAAAAAGCTTCGGCTAATTCGGGAAAGTAAGCCTTGGGCTGCGAGGCGTAGCGCCCCAGCCAGAGCGCATTGGCGGTGAGCAGGATCCAGACTGTAGCGAACACCCCCGCGGCAATCAGCAGGGAGCGGTGTTTGGCGAAGAAGTGCGAGATGCGTGTGTTCATGGCAGAGATATTATACAAAAAATTAACGATAAACCGGATAAACGTGGGTATAATGAGATGATTAAATACTACAAAAAACCCGAAGGGGCATTTCCAAACCCTAAGGGTCTTTAAGACCCTTAGGGTTTTAATAAAGCAATAGCAACAGCAGGAGGATTTTGGATGAGCAGCTATGATGTCGTCGTTATTGGAGCCGGGCCGGGCGGGTATGTGGCCGCCATCCGCGCGTCGCAACTGGGGCTGAAGGCCGCCATCGTTGATAAACAGTGGTTGGGGGGGGTGTGCCTGAATGTCGGCTGCATTCCTTCCAAGGCGTTGCTGAAAAATGCCGAGGTGGCGCACTTGTTGCGCGAACGCGGCAAGGATTTCGGCTTTTCCTTTGACAACCTGAAATTAGACTACCCCGCCGCGGTCAAACGCAGCCGCCAGGTTTCTGACCGCCTGACCAAAGGCGTGGGTTTCTTGATGAAGAAAAACAACATCGATGTTCACATGGGCACGGCCTTCGTGTCCGCTCGTGACACCGTGAGGGTGACCGACAAAGACGGCAAGGTGAGCGAGCTCAAGGCGAAAAATATCATCGTCGCTACCGGGGCGACTGCCGCGAGTATTCCTGGCGTGGAAGTGGACGGACAAAAGGTGGTCACCTATTGGGAGGCCATCCTGCAGAATCACTTGCCTAAGTCGGTTGTGATCATTGGTGGCGGGGCCATTGGTGTGGAATTTGCCACGGTATGGAGCTCGTATGGTACCCAGGTGACCATTGTCGAGATGCTCCCGCGCATTGTTCCGTTGGAAGACGAAGAAGTTAGCGTGGAGTTGGGCAAGGCTTTCCAGAAGCGCGGCATCCAGGTGCTGGCGGGTCATAAGGTAGTATCGGTGGAAAAGACCGAATCAGGGGTGATGGTCAAGGTTGCTGGCCCAGATGGTGAGAAGGTGGTGGAAGCCGACCAGGCTTTGATGTCCATTGGGTTCAAACCCAACAGCAAGGGCTTGGGCCTGGAAGAACAGGGCGTAACTGTCAGCCAGCGCGGCTTTGTAGAAGTGGATGAGCGGATGGCGACCAATGTGCCTGGCATTTGGGCCATTGGTGACGTGACCGGCAAGTTCCTGCTGGCGCACGTGGCTTCAGCGATGGGGGTGATCGCCGCCGAAAACATCGCCGGAGTGGAGACGGTGACCATCGATTATCGCATGGTACCCCGCGCCACGTACTGTCAACCGCAGGTGGCCTCTTTTGGATTAACCGAAACGCAAGCCAAAGAGGCTGGTTATGAAGTGAAGACCGGGCGTTTCGCTTTCCAACCCAATGGCAAGGCGCTGGGTTTAGGAGATTACGCCGGGTTTGTTAAGCTGGTGGTGGACGCTAAATATGGCGAGCTGTTGGGCGCGCATATGATTGGCCCCGAGGTGACCGAACTGCTGCCCGAGTTGACTCTGGCGCAGCGTGGCGAGATGACCGTGGCCGAAATTGCTCGCAATATCCATGCTCACCCCACCTTGAGCGAGGTGATTATGGAAGCCGCCGAGGCTGCCCTCGGCCACCCCATTCACGGGTAAATTACCAGGTAAAACCAGAGAGAGGCGGCATAAACGCGCCGCCTCTCTCTGATTTTTGATTTCTTGTGGCGAGGGTCTTAGATCATAAAATCCTCACCCTTCCACATGCCTTCGCTGACCTGCTGTGGATCGGGGTGAGTATCGTGATGATGGTGACCATTATTGCCATTATCCTTGGTGTGGTTCACTAAGAGCGTTTTCAGGTTGAACTCGATCCGCTCCAGGCGGTCGCTGCTGCCCACCAACACAGGGTGCTCGTCCAGGCTGTTCAGCTTTTCTTCCAACTGCTGCGTGCGTTCTAACAAGGCCGCCAGGGTAATGTTGATGGTGTCAGGCAGCACGCCGTGGTTGAGGTCCACGCCTTCGGCGCGCGGCTTGCTGCGAACCACCACTTGCCCCGGCACACCCACCACAACCGAATTCGGCGGCACAGGCTTGACCACCACGGCATTAGCGCCAATGCGGCTGCCCGCCCCAACGGTAATGGCGCCCAGAATCTTGGCTCCGGCGCCCACTACCACATTGTCTTCCAAAGTAGGGTGGCGTTTACCTTTCTCCAGGGCGGTACCGCCCAGTGTTACGCCGTGATAAAGGGTCACATTTTCACCGATCTCGGCAGTCTCGCCAATGACAACCCCCATGCCGTGATCGATGAAAAAGCGCTTGCTGATCTTTGCGCCGGGGTGAATCTCGATGCCGGTTAAGAAGCGCATGAAGTGTGACAGCCAGCGCCCCAACAGCTTGGCCTTATGCGTCCACAACCAGTGAGCCACGCGATAGCCCCAAATGGCATGTAGACCAGGGTAGGACATGAGAATTTCCAGCGTGCTGCGCGCCGCCGGGTCCCGTTCGAAGACTGAACGGATATCGTCTCGGGCTAAAGCAAAGAACTTAATCATCGTTCCCTCCCAACGACCCAATCCCCTAATCCGCCAGGTCGGCGAACAGCGCCGTGCTCAGGTAGCGCTCGCCGAACGAGGGGATGATGACCACAATGAGCTTTCCGGCGTTTTCGGGACGTTTGGCAACCTGCAGCGCGGCCCAGGTGGCTGCTCCTGAGGAAATGCCAACCAATAAGCCTTCTATTTTTGCCATCGCTCGAGCGGTGGCGAAGGCGTCGTCTGCTTTCACGCGCACGATTTCATCGTAGATTTTGGTGTTCAGCACGTCTGGTACGAAACCAGCGCCGATTCCCTGAATGGGGTGCGGGCCTTTGGCGCCGCCCGAAAGCACCGGAGAGGCGTCTGGCTCGACTGCCACGATTTGCACCGATGGCTTGCGCGCCTTGAGTACCTCGCCTACGCCGGTAATCGTCCCGCCAGTGCCAATGCCAGAAACGATGAAGTCCACCTGACCGTCGGTGTCGCGCCAGATTTCTTCGGCAGTGGTTTTCCGATGGATTTCGGGGTTGGCTGGGTTCTTGAACTGCTGAGGGATCAGATAGCGCGGGTCAGCCGCGGCCATCTCTTCGGCTCTGCGGATCGCGCCGCCCATACCCTCGCTGCCGGGGGTGAGGATCAGTTCGGCCCCATAGGCGCGAAGCAACATGCGGCGCTCCTTGCTCATGGTTTCAGGCATGATCAAGGTGCATTTGTAGCCGCGCGCGGCGCACACAAAGGCCAGGGCGATGCCAGTGTTGCCGCTGGTGGGCTCCAGGAAGATGGTGTCGGGGGTAATCAGTCCCGCTTTTTCGGCGGCGTCTACCATTGCGACGCCGATGCGGTCTTTTACGCTGTGGGCCGGATTGAAGAATTCCAACTTGGCGGCGATCGTGGCTACGCTGCCCTCGGCGATGCGGTTCAGGCGCACCAGGGGGGTGTTGCCAATCAATTCGGTTGCATTGTTTGCGATACGCATAAGAGAGTCTCCTCGAAAAAAAGTTAAATTAAAAGGCCGGCAGGGAAAACAAAAGCAGCGGACAACCGCCTCACGCTTCATTCGTAGAATGTGCGGGGCTGTGTACCGCTGCCTTCGTCCTGCCGGCCGATTAGGGCCTTGGTTGGTTTAACGAGGCAGGGACACCAGGCCCCGCCTCAGACACATGCAATTAATCGTCATCATTTCTCCAAAGTTTATCACTTAGGTCAACTTACTCCCCAAGTATAGCCTGGATTCTTTCAATGTCAAGAGGAATTTGCGCGGCTTGTATAAGAAACGCCTAAGTATCCTAAAAAACGCAAACCTCCCCAACAAATTTAGGCAAGTTCTAAGAGTTTGTTTGCTCGCGCAAGATTTCCGTGAGGATTTCCGAGGCTCCCTGGACCAATCCAGGACAAACCGAATTGAAAAGACCCTGGTCGCGAGCCACCTGAGCGCTTCCGGGCTCGCTCAAATCCACGCCCAACAGGCAGCGGCAATCCAGGTTGCCGAAGCGGGCCCGGAAACGGGTCATAAAATCTTGTGCCAGCGCATAGGTACGTTCTTTGGCGGCCTTATCATCGGGGTCAATGCTGCCCGCGAACAGCCCAAGCGCCATCAGTGCGCCCGTCACCGCGCCACAGGTCTCGCCCGCTCGTGCCATGCCCCCGCCAAACGCCGCCGCCACGCGCAGCGCTTGATCTTGCTGCAGGCCAAAGCGCTCGCTAAAAGCAGCGAGCACCGATTGAGAGCAGGAGTAACCCTGCTTGAAATAAGTTACTGCATGTTTGCTCGCGTCCATAGGATTTCCTTTCAGGAAACAAGTATACTCCCTATAATAGGAACTATTCAGAGGCGCTTCAGGGGTTGCCGTGATAAGCCGCGCAATTGGGGCCCCCACAGATGCCTTGAATTTGGACATCTTCTGGCTGAACCAATGAGGTCAATAAGAAAGGAGTTTCCAGTATGAAACAGGCAGTGATGACTCGCCCCGGTGTGATCGAATATCGCGACATTCCTCGGCCCCAAGTTGGCGCGGGCGAAGTGCTGGTTCAAGTGCGCCGCATTGGCGTTTGTGGCTCGGATATTCACGTTTACCACGGTCTTCACCCCTATACATCCTATCCGGTGGTTCAAGGCCACGAGGTGTCGGGGGTGGTAGCCGAAATGGGTGCGGGTGTCAGCGGCGTGGTCGTGGGTGATACGGTCACCTTCACTCCCCAGGTTACCTGCGGGGTCTGCTATCCTTGCACGCACGGCATGGAACATATTTGTGAAAGCCTGAAGGTGATGGGCTTTCAGACTGGCGGCGCTGCTCAGGAGTTTTTCCCGGTGTCCGCAGAAAAGATCATCAAGCTGCCCCCATCCATCAGCCTTGATCAGGCGGCCTTAACTGAGCCGGTGGCGGTAGGCGTGCACGCCATTCGGCGGGTGGGCGGCGTGCAAGGCCAGAACGTGCTGGTTCTGGGGGCGGGGACAATTGGCAATCTGCTAGCGCAGTCAGCCCGAGCTATGGGCGCAAGCAAAGTGCTGGTAACCGACCTGAGTCCGTACAAATTGGAACGCGCCAGGGCTTGCGATTTTGGATGCGTGGTTAATCCCCACGAGACAGATTTGGAGCAGGCGCTGCAGGGTTGTTTTGGCCCCGACCGTGCGGATGTGATCTTTGAGTGCGTGGGCGCCGAGGAGACCATTGGTCAGGCGGTTTCGTTGGCGCGCAAGGGCACCACAATTGTCGTGGTGGGCGTGTTTGGCAAGAAACCGCCCATAGATATTGGGTTGGTACAGGATCGCGAGCTGACCTTGCGAGGCACATTAATGTATCAAAAGGTGGACTTCGAGCAGGCGGTAGAATTGATGGCGGCGGGCAAGCTGCATCTGGATGAACTGATCAGCGCGCACTTTCCCTTCGAACGTTACCTGGCGGCGTATGAAGAAATTGAGGCGGCGGGCGGCAAGACCATGAAAATCATGGTGGACCTGGGGTAGGATGGTAGAATTAATTAACGGAGGGCCGTCGCATGTATTGGCTAACAGACCTATTCTCGAAACCTTATGAAGCGCATCATCAGGCGGAAGTTGAAAAACTGATCGCCGACTTGATTCAAATTGGTAAACGCGACGATTTTCTCTCCGAGCGTCCCGGCGGGGGTTTTAATATCCAATGCCGCCACATCCGCGCTATTGATATTGGTAAACGCCTGCATGAAATGGGTGGACTGGCTTTAATGGAGTATGTGTATCGCCGGGTGCGGCGAAAAACTAGCCGCGTCTTGGGTGAGCACCTGCAGTATGCCTGGGATGGGGTGGGGGCGTGGACAGCTTGAGCCTGGAAAGCGCTGGAAAGTGGTTGGCGCTGGCAGGACTGATTCTGACGCTGGTGGGCGGATTGATCTGGTTGATCGGGCGCTATCTGCCAGGGCTGAACCAGTTGCCTGGCGCTATTCGCATCCATATCGGCGGCTTGATTTGCATATTCCCTCTGCTGGCTTCCATTGTGTTGAGTCTGGTATTAACGGTTGTGTTGAATATTGTTTTGCGTTTACTCAAACGTTGAAGGATATGGCGTTATTAGGAATTGGCGCGGCAGCTACCACGGTAACTCCCAAAGAACCAGGATATGGTGCGGTAGAACCAGGCGGCGTGGCTTCGCAGCGCTTTTGATCCCGAATTGTATGACAATTTGACGAATCCCCTTGACAGAACTTTGGGACTGCGTATAATACAGCCCGTTGCCCAAAAACGGACCCCTACGCCAAGCGGCGCAAGTCCAATGAAAACAAAAAACCGGTGAAAAAGACGCGATAAATTCATCGGAAAACCCCTTGACAAGTTGGGAGAAACGCGTATAATAGACAAGCCCAACAGAAAACAGATTTCGTCGTGAGGCGAAATCGATGACAATTGAACAAGGGGTTCCGTCGCCTGAAAGACGTCGAAAGCGCCGCCGATGTCAAGCAAATGCAAGAGAAGACATCGGGCGTTTTTGTCGGGAGGTGAAGGAAGGGTCAGAACCTTAACAACTGAAG
>CAYOHX010000105.1:0-15554 GCA_964403875.1 uncultured Anaerolinea sp.
CCAAGAAAATACAAAGAAACGACAAGAAATAGGCGATATATATAATAGCCCTTGTGCTTGTCTTGGCAAAGAAGAAAATCAATTTCTTCATTTTTGTCTCCTGTTTATATCGGCATACCCATATTTTAACTGCAAATTAAGGAACAAATTGGTTAATAGCGGGGTATACCCATTTATTATTAGCTTCATCCATTAAGTTCGATGCGTACTTATTACCAACTATATAACCCGTCGCCCCCAATACACCTGCTCCGACACCAGTGTAAAATGACGCGGCTGTGAATAGAACAGCACCAGCCGAGCCGGCTGCAAAAGCAATTTGTCCCTCGCCCATTGCAAGACTTGCCCGCGCAGCTTTTTGATATATTGAAATGGGTTTATTCCAATCTCTGACCACTTGTGCACCACCATCAATTCCCATTCCTATGAAACCTGGAATATGTATGCCTAACATCCTTTCATACACAATATCCGTTATGACCATACCCGAATCTTCAATTACATCTCCGGCTACCTCTAAATTGGGTGGAGGTGGTGTAGGCGTCGTGGTTGGGCCTTGGCCATAAACAGGCCCAGGAGTCGTTGCGGCAGGTTTGAGAACTGGTGCTGTGGTGCTCGTAGGACTCGCCGTAACTGTTGGAGTAATAGTTGGAGTCGCCGTGGGGACTCCTTTCCAAATTAGCCCAGGTGTTGGTGTTGAAGTAGGCTTAGGAACAAACACCCCAGCACTGCCACAACCACCAGCTAAGTCGCCATCCGCACAAGCCTGGGCATGGCCTGTGGGATCTTTGAAGCGGATCGGGTTATTTCCCATCCCAGCATACCGATCCCAGGCAATCGGATTCCCTGCGCCGGGGATGATGGAATCGGCAGAGAGGAATCGTCCCAGCGCCGGATCGTACCAGCGGGCCACATAGTAGTACAATCCCAATTCCGCCTGCTGCAACTGACCCGTGTAGCGGTAATCGGAGGGGGTGAGGCCGCTGTTGTAGCGAGTCTCGCCATAAGGCGTATAACGCAGCTCGCTGTTCCAGGTGCCGTCGGCGTTGGCGGTCACGCTGGTGCTGCCGAGATGGTCGGAGAGAATCCACTTGAGTTCGCCGTTGGTGCGCACGGCAATCGTCTGCCCGGCAGCCTGGTAGAATTTTTGGGTTCTTTCGGTCGTTCCGTTCACTTCTTTATTGTAATGCCGTCCGGGATAGTAGGTGGTCACGTTGTTGACCACGGACTTGACCATGTTGCCATCACCGTCGTAGGTATAGACAGCGTTCAGTGGCACAGGTGTGGGCGGCACAGTCGTAGGCGTGGCAGTTGGGGTGGGCGACTGCGTCGCTGTTGGGGTGGCGGAAGGCGTGAACGTAGGAGTGTTTGTTGGCGTATTTGTTAGGGTCGATGTCGGTGTTCTCGTTGCCGTGTTGGTTGGGGTCGATGTTGATGTTCTTGTTGCCGTGCTGGTTGGGGTAGATGTTGGCGTTCTCGTTGCCGTATTTGTTGGAGTTGATGTTGGTGTAGAAGTAGGTGTGTTTGTTGGGGGCAGTGTTGTTACCCCTGTGGTAGGTGTTGATGTTGCGGTTACCGTGCTGGTGCTTGTGGGAATGGGGGTAGCCTGTAAAGTGGGAGTGGAAGTAGTTACAATGTCCAAATTAACCTGAACCACCGGCTCTACCGCGGACAACAAACGGATTCGAACCCAATCAACGGTCAGAGGCAGCGCGTAAGCGTACACGCTCGCATACATCGCCACCGAAGGCACGTTCTCGGTCGTCGACCCCACTTGCGTTCCATCGATCATCCAAACCGCGTTGTCGGGCAACTTGCGCAGGGTATAGGTGTGGGGATTAGTCAGCCCACCGGTAGGAACAGCAATCGTCAGAGGGTTATCCGCCCAGTCGGAACGCGTCCAGCCGTAGAAAGAGTCGGAGGTCTTCTCGAACACGATGAAATTTGCCGGGTCCGTGGACAATTCTTCTTCCAAGCCCCACCAGGCGTATTCGTTACCACCTCCCACCTGCACACGGGCAACCATCTCGACCGAATTCATGGCAAGGGATCCAAACAAGTTCGACTCCACCGGCAGGTTGGCGCTGCCGTTGCTGATCGTTACGCCGCCAGAACCGGTCCACAAGGAAGTATTAAGCGTCGTCCCGGTGAAGTCATCCCAGACCAGGTACACGTTTGCCCGGTCGGACGGCGGCAGACCCGCGACAGGATTCCCGTAATAAATATAGTAGCTACCGTCACTTCCACCCGCCGGAAGGGCAGATTGCAGCTTGAACCAGACTTCGGTCGTGGTTGAATTGAATGCCGTCTCTGCGACCCGATCCAATTGAATATAGGAAGTGCCATCGAACCAGATCACGCGAAGGTCATTGCCATCAGCGCGCAGCTTTCCTGCGGCAACCAGCGCGGCGGTATCCAACGTCATACGCACAGAATATCCTGCCAGAAGCGCACTGGCACCTGGATTACTGATGGTCATGTTTGCCCGATAACTCCACGGGCCTTCAGCGCCAATCTGGAAGTTGCCCGATTCCTCCCCAAAGCGTGGTTCCGAGTTTACTAAGAGCGATAATGATTTGCGCGCAAAAGTTGACGGCTCGAAAAGCATGGTATTCGCGGTGGGCGAAGGCGTCGGGGAAGGGTAATTGGTTGGTGTCAGCGTGGGTGTATTCGATACTATAGGTGTGGTCGTTACCGTCGGAGTCGCTGTGCCCGTCGGACCCTCAGTTGAATCTTCCAAAGTCCTTTCGATAGGTAGATTCGCCCCGACCATCGGGGCTATCATTACAACTTCTGTTGGAGGCCAAGGGACCACAATAGTCTCAACCCCCCATCTCGTCATAGTCGGCACAGGAGTCAGGCTTGTTGTTGGGGTTAGACTAGGTGTAGGCGTTGCAGTCGGAGCAGGGGAGGCCGTTGCCGTCGGAGCAGGAATTTCCCCGGTAGCCATGACCAGCCTGTTTTCAGCATCGTAGGCGAATTGCTGCGCTGCCCCGTTAAATTCTCGAGAAGTCATGTTCCCGTTCGCATCGTAACTGTATTCCGTCTGCAGCAGGCCGTCTTCTTCAAGACTAGTCGCGGCGTGAGGGTGAGTTGGGTCATCGTAGTGGATGTCACGGTCTCCATTTTCAACCAGGTTGCCAGTATTTGGATCAAATAAATAACCGGTTGATGGGTATTCTCCCTGGTCAATACCACCGCCGACAGCTTCGGCGCTGCTTAAGCGGCTGAGTGCATCGTAAGTGAAATACTGTGTTTGAAGGGTGGCACGATTCAGGCCGGCGTTATAGTTTTTTATCCACTCGATATTTCCAACAGGATCATAATCGTATTCAAGGCGTTGCAAAGAGTCCGTATCGGAGGTGGACCCGGCCGTCATCCAATGCAGCTTCCCGCCGTTTACCGAGTCTGTCCACGGATAATAGGTCATTTGGCGGGTAATCACCGGGTTACCTGCGCTTCCCCCCAGTTGAAGGGTGGTCAGGCGTCCGGCAGCATCGTAGGTTGTGCCAGCCATGTAGGTAAATGGAGATTGCGAGCTTAAATTTGCAAACGTCTCCATCAGCCCCTGGCTGTCATAGGTCATCGTCACAGTTTCGCCATCCGGGTAAGTCATCGTCACTGGCATATCCGCTGAGTTGTAGGTGTAGCTGGTGGTGAAAGATTGTCCAGAGATCACCTTCACCTCGGATATCACTCGTCCACGCCCATCATAATTCCATGTAGTGCTGCCGGAACCATCCGTCATTTGCACACGTTGACCAATGTTGGTATTGGGGGTAATTTCTTTTGATGTGTCAATTTCAAGAACACCCGTATAATTGCCCGCTACCTGCCGCCAGGTGCGCTGTGTGACTCCATCGGGCATGTATTTATAGCCCGGTAAATATTCAAACTTCTCAGCCGCGACTGCGCCGGTGGATATATTTCGAACGAGAATCCGGAATCGGTCACCATCTTTTACCTCCATGGTCAACTCATACCAGATATCAGTGTTTAAGGGCATCAAATTGGATAGTAGTATCGTGGTTCCTTCCATTCTTTGGAGATCCAACGACGTTCCAGAAAACGATAAGCCCCATCTTCGGTAATCCGAGCTGCCGCTAGTGCCACTTTCAATAAAGATTCTCCCATTATGGCCGGTGCCTAGTATTACAGCGCAAAGTCGAAAAAGCTTGATAGTCTAAAAGAAGAAGGCATGGTATCTTTCACCCATCACGACCAAGTGAGAAGGAGAAAAGAAAACCATGCCTACGGAAATTGTAACCGAAACTTGCCCGGCTCCACAATGCAATTTGAGTGAACAAGACATTGAACAGTTTTTGGATGAAATGAGAGATTACATCGACATGTTTGCACCAGCCTTTCGGCGGCCAGAACAATTGGAGCGCAGCGAAACCTACGTGAGAGGCTTGCTGGGGGATGCTGAGCGGAAAAATGTTGAGCAAATGGCGTTGGGTCTGGGTGAAAACGTGCGCAACCTGCAATACTTTGTCGGCCAAAGTCCGTGGAAGACAGAACCAGTGCTCGAAGTCCACCAACGGCTGGTGGCGGAGACATTGGGAGAGGCGGATGGCGTGGCATTGATTGACGAATCTGGGATCGTCAAACAAGGGACCTTGTCGGTGGGTGTAGCGGCACAATACTGCGGAGCGGTGGGAAAGGTTGCCAACAGTCAGAATGGGGTGTTTCTGGGCTATGTTAGCCGGACAGGATACAGTCTGATTGAAGGGCAGTTGTTCATGCCTGAAGACTGGTTTGACGAAGAGCATCGGGATCAACGCGAAGCCTGCGGTGTTCCTACCGATTTGAAAACCAAAACAAAACCGGAAATTGGGTTGGAATTGCTGAAACGCGCCATTGAGCGCAACAGTTTGCCTTTTCAATGGGTGGCCGCCGACGCATTGTATGGAGATTCTCCTGCTTTTCGGGATGGGATAGACGGGATGAACAAATGGTATTTCACAGAAATCAGGAGTTCGACCTATATCTGGGAATCGCGTCCTGAAGTGTATCTGCCTGAGTGGAAAGGACGCGGTCGACATCCCATCCATTTGCGGCTGTGTAATGAAAAAGATCGTCCGATTCGTGTGGAGGATCTGGTTCCTACCATCCCAGCAGCAGCTTGGAGCAAAGCCACCATCAAAGAAGGCAGTAAGGGCCCCATTGTCTGCCATTTCGCTTTCCTGCGCTTGATTGAATCGCGAGCCAACCTGCCAGGCCCCGAAGTCTGGCTCATCATCCGCCGCAATCTGGAAGATCCCAGCGTGATCAAGTTCTACTTTAGCAATGCTCCTGTCGAAACTCCCCTGATCGAATTGGTGCGTATCAGTGGGATGAGATGGCCGATTGAGACGATCTTCAAAGAAGATAAAGGCGAGATCGGTCTTGACCATTACGAAACCCGCAGTTGGCTGGGATGGCATCACCATATGCTCCTGGTGGCACTCGCTCATCATTTTCTGGTTCGCCTGCGGATCCGTTTTCATGAGAACTCGCCTGCTCTTACGATTTATCAAGTCCGTCTACTTCTTGCTGCTGTTTTGCCCAAGCCTGTTTTTGATGTCGCCGCCGCTTTGCATCGCGTTCGTTATTATCAGAAGCGCAATCATCAAGCTTATTGCTCTCATCGCAAGTCTAAGCTCGCAAGATTAGCCAAATTGGAGGCTAACTTTGCGCTGTAATACTAGCAACCGAAATTGAAACCTGAAGATTTTGTTTTGAGCCTGATTCTCGGTACGATAAGCTGCTTGCCACGGCCCTGTGCCGGTTATTCTCAGATTACCACCCGTTACAGTGGCGCTGGACCCGCTTTGTGTCCAGCCCGAGGGTAGAGCTGTTTCTGAAAAGTCGTCTGTCCGGGTGACCGCTTCGGTCCCGTAGGTGTAAGTAGGCGGTGAAGTAGTTGGACAATTTGTGTAGGTTTTTCCGGTCAGGCGGTTGAGCGCGTCATAGTTCAATCCAGTAACACAGCCCCGCGCGTCGGTCTGGGATAGCAGGTTGCCTAACGCAGTATAAGTATAGCTCCACGCGCCCATATCGGCATCTGTCATGCTGGTTTTTCGTCCGGCCAGATCATAGTTCAGCGTGGTTGTTGCCAGGCCATAATTTGCCTCAACGAGTTGTCCTTTCGGGTCGTATTCATAGGTTACTGCGGGCCCAGTTGCGGGTTGCGATATGATCAATTGGCCCATAGCATCCATGTATTGAACGGATGCATGACCATTCGCATCGGTAGTAATTGCTTTCAATGCAAGGGTACTGTTGATCAACTCAATGGCGTAGGAAAAAGTCTGGGTGGCCTGATTGGGCGCGAGAATAGATACAGGTCGCCCTAGAATGTCATAATTGGTTGTCGTTTTCGGCTGCCCAGGGTCGGGCGCACGATACCCAGATCCTGTTGGCACAGCGTAAGGAACGCTTTGTGTTTTTACTCTTCCGTATGCGTCATAGGTTGCGTTAACGATAATATCTTTACCTGCTACCCCATCAACCTCTACATTGACTTTTTGGGTCTGGATCAGCCTTCCCATACCGTCATAAAACTTCCGAACTTTGTAATAGGTTGAACCGGTGATAAGTTGCTGGGCTTCAGTCCAGAACGGATAAGTATCATGATAAGATACCTGGAAAGATGGACTCGAATCCCCGGGTTTATAAACACGGAGGATACGCCCGAATTCATCATACTCAGCGGTTGTCAGACTGGCAACTCCATTGATCCCCGTTTCAGCAATGGGAACGCCTAAACGGTAATTGTAGTTGACTGTGCTGGTTTGTCCGGCGGCATCGGTGTGCGCAACAGGATACGTGTGGTAGATCGGATCATAGGCAGTGGTTGAAACGCGGGCTTCACCATGGTAAACTGCTGTTTGATCAGCATTCAGTGTGCCCTCATCGGTATAAGCAATAACGCCGATACGGTTTCCCCATGAATCGTAAATATATTTCTCATCTGAGAATTTTTGGTTAGTCCAAAACCCAGGATCCTTATTTAGCATCACCCTTTGGGCAGAGAGTTTTCCAGAAGTGGGTGGTTGGTCATACCTTGTGTTTGCGTCGTAAATAAAAACTGTTTGCCCCAGAAGATCAGATGGTGAATTTTCTAAGTCGCAATTGCCATAGTTGCACTTCGACCAAGCTTCATATGCGGGTAAGCCAACCAGGTTCAGGTTATTGGATACATTGGGAATATATCGAATTCGGCTATATCGTACACCGGTCCAATTGGCACCGTTCCATACATACTCAACCTGGTTGGTCAGATTTCCGTAGTTTCCTCCCAGCTTGACTTTAGAAATGCGGAACAAAGCCCCAAAGGGCGAATGAACCTTAAAAACTGAAAACAGCAGACCAAAACTGAGCTTACGGGCTCGCTGAGGCTCGATTCGGGGACGATTTTGCCTTTTTTACGATTGGAAAGCGCGTTCTGGGTGTTGGTCGATAGTCTTTTGGGCGACCTTTTCCTTTTCCAGCGGTTCTGGTCGCCTTCGCCGGTGTACCCAACCTCACCAGAATTCGTGAGGCTCCTCGTTGCACCAGCCCAGGCGTCATTTTCTGCGCCCCACTTGTTGGCTTTGCGGGATACCAGGCAGGACGAAGTTCCTCGGCTTCATCGCGCATCAGCAGCAGTTGCCAATAAGCCAAGGCGCACAACCACATCCATTGATCGATGCTGACCTCGTCGGTCGACTGGTTGGCATTCAACCCCAGATGCTGTTTACAGAACCGGAAGAAATGCTCGATCGCGAAACGCCAAAGATACATCCGACACAGATCCTGCAAGGAAATCTCTTCTGGACCGCTCCAAAACAGCCACATCGGTCGTTTGTATCGGGGAGTGCCATCCGAGCGCAAGAACTCGACCTTCAGCACCGTCCCAAGTAGTCCTGGCATTTTCTTGAAGTGTAAGCCATGCCAGGCTTGCAGGATAACCGTTTGTGCCCCCAGAAGCAAGGTGTCGCTCTTGTCAGGCATTCTGGAAGGAGCGGAGAGCTTGAATTTTGGACCGTGCTTTGCTGGAGCACCGCGTGTCCCTTTGGGATGGGGCTTAGGCTTTCCCCACAACGCCGTGTTCCCGCGCAGCCTGACCAGCACAAAGGTGTACTTGAAGGCCTCAAAGATCGTCAGGAAGAGGTGATTGGCATACAAGCTGTCGGCGACAATCACTTTTGGATTGGGATTACGCCGATCCAGTTCTTGAACCTGCACAGCACCTGTCTGACTATCACTCGAACTGGTTGAAACCCTAATCACATCTACTGGCGCAACCCAGGACGTTCCCCATTGGATCAGCCTTGTCAGCCAAGAATACTTGTGACCGTAGCGGACTGGCTCATCCTTTTGTGTCTTGAGCGAACCGCGATCTTCCAGAGTCTCTGCTTCTGGTCGTTCATTCGGTGTGCTGTCCAGTCCGTACACTTCGTAGCCCGCAATCTTTCCACTGTCGGGGGGCTGAAATTCATACAGGGCTGGAAGTAACTCGTCAAAGTCAAATTCGGCTTCTCGCAACGTGTCGAAGACTGAACTGAATTTCCGTCGATACGGAGTTTCTTCGCTCAACGCTACGGGCGAGTTGACATGACCGGCAGCGGTCAGTGCGTCGAGCAAATCCAGAAAGGCATCCGCTCGTTTTCGCAGACATTGGTATACTGTTTTTCGGAATTGTTGGAGTAGCATTTTCGTGGTTGATCATGCTTACCAGCAATTCCACTTTTTGTTAAGGTGCTGATCTCATTTGAACTCTAAACTCAAGTCATTTAAGAAATCATTGGAACCGTGCATATTTCGCTCGATATAGCCTTGATCGAATGACCATCCCATTCCAACTTGCGAAGCCTGTGTATAGGATGTAGCTCGATCAACAGCCTGACTATTGTATGAAAATGAAAGACTGGGTTGCAGCCCACCTGGGCCTGTTGGTACTTCTAGTGGATAAGAATACGTTCCTGCTCCTGTAAATGAACTGACCTGGAACCCATCAAGGGTAGGCATTTTTGCTGAATTCCAGTCCTGGGCAGAGGTAGCGTAAAGCGAGAAGTGATTTGTATAACCTGTAACAGTATGATTAACCATATCGACCTGGCTCAGAATGGGGCTCCATTGCCACCTGGTCTTATCGTAATAAAACATCGTGATCATGCTTTCGTTGCCTCGATATTTCTCAGCATCGTAAGGCATTGAAATTTCTAGAGGTTGCTCAAACGTATGAATTTCTTCAGTTTCATCTCCATAGTCAGCAACCAATTCCACCGTGTTTTCACTAATCAAGTAATCAACTTTCGAGAAATCACTTAAAGTGTGTACCCAAACCTGGGCATCTCTCTTAAATGCTCCTGGGGGTATCTTGATTTTCAACTTCCCTTCCAACGCTGAAATTTCGTTACCTTTTGTGGATACTTCAAATCTTTCGGCACGTTCCAGGAATATGGTTTCTGAAGTTAGCACATAGTCGGATGTCATAACATCTACCCGGATTTCAAAAGGCCCCGGCTGATCGACAGGCGCTAACAACTCTATGACCCCATGCTCCTTCTCGACAGGATACACGAACGCGCCACTTTTCAGGTCTCGTTCAAAGTTACTGAATTCATCTGGTATGAACCCATTGGGAAGTTGAACGGCAATTTGATAGTTGGACTCTGATTTGAACTTGGTCTTGTCTACGCTTTCCAACTGCCACTTGATCTTAATCCGCTCGTCTTTCGCAATGAAACGAGGCGAATGAGATAAGGTTAACTTTACGGTTTTTACGTCGGCTGGAGTGTTTTGGCCAACGGTTGGTGTGAGAGAAGGGGTTAGCGTTACAATTGGCGTTTCTGTGGGGGTGTCCACAGGAGTTTCAACAAACTCCGTATTAGGTGTCTCTTGCAACTCTGGCGTATCCGTAACCTCCATCGCAGGAGTGGCCTCTACCAGTATCTCCGGTGTTGGCGTGGGCGTTTCAGCTTGCTGTAGCAAGCCTGGAATCGGCAGCAGACTATTGGCTAGTAGCACGACAACCATCAGGATTTGCGCGAATGTGTTCATTGGACGCTCCCAAAGAAAATTTCCCCCGGTCAGGAGATAGGCAGTATTGAATTTAACTGAAAATTGGCAGGATTAACAAAACCCATTACCCCGTGCTTTTATCATATCAAGAGGTGGGCTTCATAACAGGCTTCATAAAGCTGGTAAAAATCGCCAAAATGAGCTTTTTGCCGCTTCAAACATTAGAATTAGATTAGAGAATCAAAAATTCACCTGTGATATTCCAGTAAGCAAACCTCTCGTCGGCCGACATCGGCCTGGCCAGTGTCATCGTCGAAGTCAAGGTCGACACCGGCCCCTGCCTACCCGGCATGGATATCGTCGGCCTGCCCGACGCCGCCGTGCAGCAATCCCGCCAGCGCGTCCTGGCCGCCATTGGGGAATGCGAGAGGCGCAATAGTGGTCTCAATAGCAAAAGCTAGAGCACTTCAACACTCGACGGCTGACAATCCTACTCCGCGTCTAGAATCTTTGTTCGGAGAAGCGTTCCGCGATGAGATGTTCGCTGACATCGGCCTGGCTCCGCTCGGAGTTCCTACATCTGAGAAACCTCGCTTCATGCAATCAGTGATTGATCGCCTAGAAGCGGCGATTGGGCGAGATGCCTGCCGGATGATCCTCGCCGACAGCCTGCGCGATCTACCCGACACATATTATTCAGGTGAACGTGAACTTTTTAACTCTTGCCATGACGTGGATGAATACCTGATCCGGAAGAAAGATCGCTTCATCGGCCAGCTAGAAGCGTGCCTGCGTGAAGGAATCCCTTTCTTCACACAGGTCATCACTCAGGAGGTTGTGGATTTTGTGCGCAATGATCCAGAAATGGGTGGTGGGCAGCGAGTCGGCAACGTGGTCTACGAGACCAAGATACCGTTTGCTACCTCACAATATCTGGCAGTGAACGATCCCATGATGAAGCGTTATTACGCCTGCCACTGCCCTTGGGCCCGAGAAGCCCTTCGCAGTGGTGAACGAGTATCACCGCTGTTTTGCAATTGCAGCGCAGGATTTCACAAACGGCCCTGGGAGGTTGCGTTGGGAAGGAAGGTCCAGGCTGAGGTGCTCGAGTCCGTCCTACAGGGTGATCTGCGCTGCCGATTTGCGATCCACTTGCCTGCCTAAAACCTTTACCAGATCTTCTGCCAGGGTTCGCTCAATTCATATTCGGTGAAACCCATCGAAGCGTATAGAGCTCCCGCCGCGGTCGAGTAGGAGCCTACCGTAACCAGGGTTGCTCCGAGGGCATGTACGCGGCGGAGGCCTTCAGCTATGACGGCCTTGCCCAGCCCCTTGCGCTGATGATCGGGGTGGATTCCAACCGGCTCAAATGCGGCGGTCCGAGTCTTCTCATCAAACCACAGCGTACAGAAAGCAGCATGCTCCCCGGTTTCCGCCACAGCCACCAAATCCAAATCCGGCCTGTAGAGCGGCGCCCGGCGTACATTGTGGTACCAATCCCACCCTTCATACCGATCATCTGGATCGTCAGGATGAAACGCCTTCCACGAAACCCAACTCCGGGCTGGCAAGTCTTCCTCACCGCCTACCTCGCGAATACAATACCCAGAAGCTAAAGAACCCTCGGGGAATGGAAGCGAACTTTCACGGCGGCGCTGATACTCCGCTCCTTCTTGCCGAACATAGCCGCGCCGGGCCAAAATATCTTGCCGCATCGTATCCGTCGATGGGCACCAAATGGTCAGTCGCTGTTTTCCATCGGATTGTGTCACCGAATACTGGGTCTCAGCAGTGGACATCATCGCCACTTCCATGCCCTGGCTGCGCCGGTCTGGATCGACCTGCAAAAATGCTTCTCCAGGGTTGTCTGGATTGAGGACTCCAACCAATTTTCCAGCCTCATCAGACCATAAGAAAACCGCGGCAGTCAGGTCGAACTGGAAAATATTGGTGTTGATATGCCAAACCCAATAATCCCAGCGGTACAACGGCCAGCTATACTCTCGCCGACCGTTTCTTAAAAACACATCCTGTAAAAATGCCCGGATTTGCTCCTGATCATTTTCGTCGTGATATTTGCGATAGTTCATATTTCTGCCTCACTCTTCTCCAGTGTACGCTTCTTCCCGGTAGTTTTCCCCCCTCCCAGGTCGAAGGTACCACTGGTCAGGTAGACAGTTCGCTTCCTATACAAGTTTCTTTTGAATCGCTGTGGTCACAGCCGCAACACGGTTGTCGACCTCCAGCTTCATCAGGATGTTGCTGATGTGGTACTTAACCGTAGATAAGCTCACCACCAATCGATCGGCAATCTCTGCGTTATTCAAGCCCTCTACCATGAGCTTGAGCACTTCTTTCTCTCGCTCAGTGAGCACGTCCGCTTCATGGCTTTGTTGTGTAGATCTCACCAGCGCCTGAGCAGCCTCCGGGGAAAGCGTCATCTTGCCTTCTTTCGCCGCCCGGATGGCAGCCGCCAGTTCTCGCGCCGTGACGTTCTTCATTAAATACCCCACTGCCCCAGCTTTGAGAGCGTTCTGCACCAGTTCATCCTCCTGAAAACTGGTCAGGGCGATCACTTGAATGGCAGGGTTGGCTTTCTTAATGGCTTGGGTAGCGGCCACACCGTCCATGATCGGCATCATGAGATCCATGAGGATCACATCCGGTTTCAAGATTCCAGCCCGCACCACAGCCTGCTCTCCGTTCTCAGCTTCGCCGACCAATTCCAGGTCAGGATTGACACTGAGAAATGCGCCCAACCCCGAACGTACCACGGAATGATCATCTACCAACATAATTCGGATTTTTGTCTCGCTCATACAGTCTCCACTTTATCTTCCCAGACAACAGAAATTTGAGTTCCTTCACCCGGTTCGCTGTACACGCTGAATTTCGCGCCAATGGCTTCTGCCCGCTCACGCATGATCTTCAAGCCCAGATGATCGGCCGTCACCGTGGAAGGATCAAAGCCCTTGCCATTGTCGGCTACTGTCAATCGGACCAAACTCCCCATCCGCAGCGTAACCACGGCCTCCGTCGCGCCGGCGTGCTTGAACACGTTATTCAGAGCCTCCTGGGCAATGCGATACAACCCCACCTGAACATCAGCAGGCAGTTTGTGCCCTCCGCTCGGGTCCGTATCTGCGTTGAGCTGAATTTTGATCCTTGCTCGTCCAGATAAAGCCTCTACCAGTTGGCGCAAGAGGGTTGACAGCGGCACTTCTACCAATGCGTTCGGGCGTAGTTCCACCAACAACGTGCGCATCTCCGCCAGTGCTCCGCGAGTCAGCAAACGCAGCTCTTCCAGCCGGCGTTTGCCCTCCGCGGCATTCATTTCCCATATATCGGGCAAGACATCGGCAATCAGGGTGGTCGAGAATAAAGTTTGCGTCACCGCGTCGTGCAGGTCACGCGCCAGCCGTGTCCGCTCCGCCACCACCGCGTCCTGAGCAGCTTTGTCCCGCAGACGCTCGTTGGCCTGATTAAGTTCTTCCGTTCGCTCGGCAATTCGCTGCTCCAGAAGATGCCGATATTCGGCCTCTTGCCTGGCCAGATTTTCAGCCGCCAATTTTTCCTCGGTGATATTTTCGATGGTCCCAATGAGGTACAAAGGCTTTCCATCCTGGCCGCGCACCGCCGAGAAATTCACTCGCGCCCAAAACATATAGCCGTCCTTGTGGATGTACCGCTTTTCCACCGTGTACTGGCTGCGCTTTCCTTCTGCCAATTGCACAAACAATTCGCGATCGATATATCGATCCTCTTCAACGGCCAAACCTGATGGATCGATGTCCCTGATTTCGTCTAGCTCATAACCAATCAGTTCTACAGCGCGTTGATTAATCTGAATGATCCGCCGGTCAAGGGTCATCACCGCTACACCTACCGCGGCACTGTCAAACATGGCCCGGAAACGGGCTTCCGACTCGCGTAATTCCTCCACGGTTCGCTTCCGCTCATCGATATCTTCTGCGATCGTAATGAGATACAGCAAGTTCCCTTCGCCGTCTCGCACAGCGGAAGCGCTTTGTCGCACCCAGTGCACTCGTCCGTCTTTATGCACATAGCGTTTTTCGACCTGGTATTGATCGCGCGTTCCCGCTACCACCTCTTTGAACTCAGCCAGCCCAACCTCACGATCTTCCGGGTAAGAGACTGCTCGCCCCCCCAACGCTTTGAGTTCTTCAGCGCTGCGCCCCGCCATTTTCTCCAGTACCGGGTTGACATTAAGAACCCGGCCTTCTGGCGAAATGATCGAGATACCCATGCCCGCGTTTTCAAAAATCGCCCTAAAACGAGCTTCCGATTCCCGAAGCTCCAACTCGACTCGCTGCTGTTCGGTCACCACTGCCTGCAACTGTGCATTCTGCGCCCGGACCGCTTGCACCCGCCATTGGAACACACCATACCCCAACAAGGCCAGCCCAAGCGCCAGCCCAACGGTAAAATACCACGTCTGCCAGAAAGGCGGTATGACCGTGATCGGCAGCGATGTGTCACTCGTCGTCCAAACACCATCTCCATTAGCCGCTTTCACCCTGAACGTGTAATCTCCGCCGGGCAAATTGGTGTAGCTGGCATAATTCCGCGTGCCTGCCTGGATCCAATCTTTGTCAAATCCCTCGAGCTTATAGGCGTATTGGTTCTTCTCGGGAGATTGAAAATCCAAAGCCGCGAACTCAAAGGATATAAAATTTTGATCATGGTTCAGGCGAATCGTTTCGCTGCCATCCAATGCAAGGGTCTGTGGATCGCCAAAAATAGAAAAAGAAGAGATTACGACATTGGGCGGCGGGCTGTTGGGACTCAATTCCAGGGGGCTGAAGACGCTAAAACCGCTCACACCGCCAACGTACAATTCACCGGTGGAAGACTGGAAATATCCATTGGAATTGAACTCCGTCCCCTGCAAACCATCGCTCTTATCAAAAATGCGGAACTCTTCTTGAAGGGGATCAAACCGTGCCAAACCATTATTGGTCGTGATCCACAAGAAGCCTCGAGCATCTTCCAATATTCCAAGGATGGTCGCATTGCGGAGCCCGTTCTTTTCGGTGTAATTATGAAACGCTTCTCGTTTGGGATCATAGCGGTTCAAACCTCCTTGAGTCCCAAGCCAAATCACCCCATCCGCGCTTTCGTGAATGGTATACACACTATTATCACTAAGCGAGTTTGGGTTCGCTGGATCATTGGCAAGAAACGAAAACTGAGCCCTTCCAGGGTCCATACTAGCCTGGTCAGTTAAGTCGAGCTGGGCCGCGCCAGCTCCCCAGGTGCCAATCCACAATGTATCTTCAATAAACTGCAAAGCCACAACGGGGACCTTGAGGTCGTAATTGGTAAAACTGTTTTCGCCAGGATCGAGTCGAGACAACCCCGCCATGCTGCCTATCCAAAGCCGGCCATCTTGATCAAGGAGCAAGGTGGTAATCTGATTATCGAGCAAACTGTGCGGGTCGGTGGGGTCATTCTGGTGATGAGTAAACACCTCGCTATCCACATCGAAATGATCCAATCGGCCCCCGAGCGGGCCCGCGGGCGGGCGGCCGGCCGGGGCGCGC
>CAYOHX010000105.1:15564-18163 GCA_964403875.1 uncultured Anaerolinea sp.
ATCCAATCCCCCCCCCAGCGTGCCCACCCACAAACTTCCATCCGGTGCTCCCAGCAGCGACATAACCAGATCGCTCGAAATACTTTCCGGATTGGCCGGATCGTGTTGGTAGGGTTTGAATTTCCCCGTAGATGGATCGAACTTTGTCAAACCCTTCTCCCAGGTACCCACCCACATAGTCCCATCCGCCGTCTGACCAAACGCGCCGACATGATTACTTGTCAAAGACTCTGGGTCCGCTGCGTTACTTCGATAGGTGCGAAATTGAAGGTTATCCGGGTTGAGCTTGTTGATTCCAGCGCTAAGCGAGCCAATCCACAGCACGCCCGTACGGTCTTGCAACACACTGAAGGTGTTGTCGTTTGACAGGCTTTCAGGATCTGCGGAGTCATGATGAATTCCAACGAATTGGTCTGCCCCGCCTGCCAGGTACCATACACCCCCAGAATAGCTGGTTGCCCAAAGCCCACCTTCCCGATCCAGCACCAAATCAGTGAAGTTATTATCCGTTATTTCATCGCCGAAATCTTGAGCATTGTCGTAATGCCGGCATTCGCCAGTCGTAGGGTTGAACTGGTCAATCCCGCCGCCGGTTACGCCATAACCACCATAGGCAATCCACAAATTCCCTTGCCCGTCCGGTAAAATGTCAGCAATATTCGTTGCAGCGAGGCAAGCCCCAGTGGAAGAAATATGCTGCGCCTGGCCGGTATTTGGATCGAATAAATCCAACCCTGACCCCTCATAACCAAACGCTCCGCTACCTACCCAAAGCTTACCGTTATCAGCAGGGGCCAGAATGGATATCGCATCACTCGTCAGACTGCCGGGCTTGTCCGGATCATGACGGAAACGAGCAATCACACCTTCTTCCGGAAAAAAATGATCCAATCCCCCCATGGTGGCGATCCAAAACCCATCTGCCCCATCCGAAAGCATATCCGTGACAACCGGATTACTGAGGCTGGCCGGCTGCTCAGGATCGAACAAGAATTTCTTAAAGGTGTTTGATCTTGGATCGTACCGGTTCAACCCGCCGCCCCATGTGCCCACCCACAAGAAGCCGTTCTTATCTTCATAGAGGGAGATCACGCTGTTATAACTAATGGAGTCGGGATCTTCCGGATCGTGCTTAAATTGGGTGAACCCGTAGCCATCATAGCGGTTCAAACCATCTTGCGTACCAACCCACAAATACCCCTGTCGATCTTGAAGCAAAACCAGCCCGGCATTTTGAGAAAGCCCATCTTCGATGGTCAGATGCTCAAAACGCAAATGGGCGCCAGGAGCGAACGCGAAGGCTGCCGGCGCTGCGGCAGCCTTCCAGGAGGAGAATGGTACTAGAACCAGGAATAGGAGGAATACAAGGAGTGTTCGACGCATGTACTTAGTTTTCCATTGACCTTTAAATCGATTTGTGAAACGCGCCTACAGGTTTTTCCCTGATAAGAAATAATGCGCTATTGAATTAACCAGTTTGGCGGCAATAAGAATACCCACCATCAATACAGCATGTTGAGGCTCCGTCAAGAACGGTAGTTGCACGTTAAAGAACACCAACGCCGACAATACCAAAATTGCCGCTCCCAACAAGTATCCTACGATGGACAAGGGGTGCAACCACTGACCAGAAGCAGCCACGCGCCCAATGCCCGTAGTACACATAGCCATCCCAAGGACAAGCAAGATCACCAGGCTGATCTTCACGTTAGAGAGGAGCGGGATGGTAGTCCCCCTCATCACAAGAAACACAACCGCAGCCGCAACGATCGCGAGGATCACCAGGCTTGGGGAAATCACAACGGGTTCGGGCATCGTCTTCATGGCAAACTCCTTACGTTTTCTGGTGTAATCATACCTGGATAAAAAACAAAACTCCCCCGCCTCGGGGGGAGTCTGACCCTGGTCAAGTGGCCAGGTCGGGATTCGGAAATCTAGCGATTTCCGCGATTACCCCGGCCAGCCAGTGATGACGAAACGATTGCCTCGTATTCTACAGCGGTCAGGTATTGTGGTTCGTAAGTCAAGCCGAATTTGCGCGCGCTGAGAACTCCCACATAGGCCTGTAAGTGATTGATCGAACCGCTCTCCAGATTTGCGTACACAGACAGGATTTCTGATTCGTCCGTTTGTAATTGCCGTTCCCGAAGGTCGAGGATGTCCATTTCCTCAATCGCCGCACCCACTTTGAGCGCCTCTACCAAAGACTGGCTGCCCTGCTGGATCAAAGTTTCGTATAAGGATTGTAAACTGGGATTTTGAAATTGGCCGCTTTCCAGGCCGGTTACCGGATCATCTATCCCGTACGCTTCCAGGAGTGTAAGGACTGAATCCATGTGTGTCTGTTCGCTTTGGGCGATATTGTAGAAGGTCTGCTGACCCCACAGAGCATACATTTCCAGGTACACATCTCTTGCCAGTTTTTCTTCTTCACGCATGTACAATAATCCATCTATCTCTGCCTGACTCAATGTTCCAGCTTGAACATCCGACAAGTCCACAGGCTCATGCTCCTCAATCACTGGGGCCTCCACATGGATTTCTGCCAGAGGCTCCGATTCATGGACCGCGCCCGAATCATTTTCCCACCCCATGCCGC
>CAYOHX010000106.1:0-17920 GCA_964403875.1 uncultured Anaerolinea sp.
CGCGTGCTTCGCACGCGCAACAACCTCAAAATCGCAAACCTCCACAATAATTTTTGGGATAGGTTCTTAGAGTTTCTCTGCAAATTGGTACACCTGCGGCACGAAAGTCTGGTCCGTGATCGGTGGGCGAACGTAACCGGTATCCTCCTGGCGCGGTGGCAGGACGATGGGCTCGGGGGTCAGGTCCTGGTAAGGAATTATGCCAAGCAAGTGACGGATGCAATTCAGGCGAGCGCACATCTTGTTGTCCGCGTTGACCACATACCAGGGGGCTTGCTTGATGTCGGTGTGGGCAAACATCTCATCCTTTGCCCTTGAATATTCCACCCAGCGTGAACGAGATTGTAAGTCCATCGGGCTGAGCTTCCAGCGCTTGGCGGGATCCTCGATGCGCGCCTGGAAGCGGTTCTCCTGCTCGCGGTCGCTCACCGAGAACCAATACTTGACCAGGACGATTCCTGAGCGCACCAACATCCGCTCAAACTCGGGCACCGATCGCATGAACTCGGCATATTCGTCGTCGGTGCAGAACCCCATCACGCGCTCCACGCCCGCCCGGTTGTACCAGGAGCGATCAAAGAGCACCATCTCGCCGGCAGCCGGCAGATGGGCCACGTAGCGTTGAAAATACCACTGCGATTTCTCACGATCGGTAGGGGTAGGCAGGGCCACCACCCGGCAAGAGCGCGGGTTGAGGCTTTCAGTAATGCGTTTGATCACCCCGCCCTTCCCGGCGGCGTCGCGCCCTTCAAACAAGACGACCAGCTTGAGCCCCTTGGCCTTGATCCATTCCTGCATCTTGACCAACTCAATTTGCAGTTCGCGCAGTTCCTTTTCGTAGCGCTTCTTGTCAATCAGAATGATTTCGTTTTCAGAGAGTTTTGGCCCGGCAGGCTGTGGTTGTGTTTCTTCGACGGTGGCCTTTTTCTTGTCCTTCTTAAGTCCATCCTTGCCCTTTTTAGCCATCTTGCCCTCACTTATCAACCTTTACCGATCCCTTGCGATATGCCAGACGACCCTGCCGCGTACCGCGGCAGGGTCGATGGGTCCAAAGGTGCGGCTGTCCACGCTGTCAATGTCATCGCCGAGAACGAACAACTTGCCATCGGGTTCGATACGCTCGATGCGTTTGATCAGCCGCCCATAACGAGCATGATCGAAGACAACCATCTGCCCGCTGCGGGGCTGCCTCAACCCGGCGCACAGCACATAATCCCCGTCTTGATAGGCTGGAGACAGGCTGTTTCCACGGATCTTGTAAATCCGCAGCGGAATCGTTGGCATGGTCTACAACACCGGGTAGGTGATTTCCTCTTCTGGTTTATAGGGGGCCTTGACCTTCTTGGTGGGAACGCCCTTGATTTCCCAGAAGATCTCGGCGAAGCGGTTGACCATGCTGAGTAGTTCCAGGGCATTTTCGCGTGAGGCGGTTTGGCGACACTTGGAGCCCATCATCATGATTTTGTGCACCAGTGGGGTCAACTCTGGGTATTTCTGGACGTGTTCGAGCTTGATGAAGTCACCCCAAATGACGCGGATTTCGCGCTTGCACAATTCAGCGTGCTCTTCTTTGATCAAGATGTAGCGGGTCATTGAATTGTGAAACTCGATGGTGTCTTTTTGCGCGCCTTTGGCCAGATCGTTCATCAAGTCAATCATGCGGATCACGGTCAACACGGCCACCTGAGCCTGGTGTGGATCGTAAATGCCGCAGGGAATATCGCAATGCGCTTGCGCTTCGTCAAAACCAAAAGTCCGGTCCAAAGTTTCCATTACACGGTGAAGCATGCCAACCTCCCTGGTTGAAAGCAAAAGATGGTTCGAATCGATTGTCGGCCAAAATGCCGTGTGACTCAGGATCAAAGAGATCCATTTAAGATCATAGGGGGTTCGCAAAGAATTGTCAAGGAAAATCGTTTATCCACAGCCACCGTTCCATTGGCCTGCTTTTTTCCACAGGTTATCCCCATCCTTTCCGAGTTATCCACCAGGATTGAGCCGGTTTCTCCACCATTTTGCGAGGTTTTATCCCCACTACGAGGGATATTATCCCCGGAAACCGGGATTTTATCCCCGGAAACCGGGATATTATCCCCACCCAAAGGCGGGTTATCCACAGTTTTTCGTGAGTTATCCACAAAAAACATGCGGAAAGTAAGAAACCCTGCAAGTAGAGAAGAGGCGGTATAGAAAACGCCATAATCAGGCAGCCAGCGCAGACAATCGCAAAGGAAAGAAAAAGATAGCGCGCATCACGCTGATCGCGTAATGCTGATGTGTTCTCTCAAAATCCCATGCATCATTTTGGATGACTTAAGATACAATTACCTCAGCGAATTCTATTCTCAACAGGAGGATTGCTGCCATGTTGGTTGGAGAACGAATGTCTCATCCCGTATTAACCATCACCGCCGACGTACCCGTCCAGGATGCGCTTTCGCGCATGCGGAAGGACAAGGTCCGGCGCTATCCGGTGGTTGACAAGCGCGGCAAGCTCGTTGGTATTGTCACTGACACCGATTTGATGAACGCCTCGCCTTCCGATGCCACCACGCTCAGCGTGTGGGAAATTAATTACCTGCTCTCCAAGATCACGGTCGAGCGAGTGATGGCGAAAGAGGTCATTACAACCACCGAAGACACCCCCATTGAAGAAGCCGCGCGGGTCATGTCTGATCACCGTGTTGGCGGTTTACCGGTCATGCGTGACGACCGCCTGGTGGGTATCATCACCGAGACCGATCTGTTCAATATGTTCCTCGAGCTGCTTGGCGGACGTTGCGAAGGCGTGCGTGTGACGGTCGAGGTGCTGGACCAACCTGGCAAGCTCCACGAGTTATCCGGATTGATCAACGATCTAGGCGGCAATATCCGCGGCATGGGCGCTATTCAGGGTGATTCCAGCGAGACAGCCTTTGTCACCTTCAAAGTCAGCAACATCGAACTGGAGCCTTTCAAGAAAGCCCTCCAGCCGAAGGTTGAAAAGATCGTTGACATTCGCTACGAAAAAGCTGGCGAATAATCTGGTTTCGCCTGACACATCAAAATATTAACTTCAGCTCCACTCGGCCTAAACACGCCGGGTGGAGTTGTATTTTGAAGTCTCTTTTGCTTTTGGATGGGTATCTGCCCCGAAGCCTGGCCCGCGGATCAAGCGGATTCGAGCGCGCTCACAATATCGGCAAAGTGCCTGTCAATCCAATCCAGTGCGCGCGTTTCAAGCACAACCGAATTGAAATTGGATAAGCGCAAATCCCAATGCGCCAGTAGCAGATGATATGCCATCATTCCGTAGGGAAGCGCGACCACTTCCTCGGGCAAGAAATCCTGCTGAGAGCGGTATCCACTCACCAGGCGAGGCAGGCTGGTTAGCCAATTCTCTGTGGCTGTCTCGTCTTCTGTCACCCATTTCAAGTGGTGGACGGCATAATACGACAGGTCGAAGAAGCGCGGTCCTATACAGATGTGATCGCAATCAATGAAGCCCACCACGCGGGTTCCCTGCACCAAGACGTTGCCAGGGTGGCAGTCCCGGTGGATGAGTTGTTCGGGCAGCCCGCGCATGGCGGCTTCCATTGCCTCGCCGCGCTCGCGAAGCACGCGCTCGATGACCTCTGCCTGCAAACTCGGAAAGCCCTCTCCCCCGGAAGCAACCCAACCCGGCACGCGCCCGGCAGGATCTTCACGCCATGTTTTTTGGCTCAGATCTGCGCCTGGGTAAGTAGCCAGCGCCTGATGCAGCTTGGCAATGGCCTGGCCCGTGTTAAAAAACAACTCCGGCATCAGTCCAGGGTCTTTTGGATACTCGCCGGCCTCGATGAATTTGGTCAGAAGAAAGAAGTGCTTGTCGACAGGATCAACGAACTGGCCCGATCGCGTAAGATACGGTAAGGGAACCTGAATTCCAGCGCGAGTCACGTGCTCGAGCAAATCACGTGTGAACGCCATCCGGTTCAGGTCGGGAGCGTTCCAGATATCCTTGAGCACGAAAGTTTCGCCAGCCGTCCTAACCTTGACCACGGCTTCCTTCCCCCCCAGGGTTTCAATCGATTGGATCGGGGGAATATCCCAGTGAGCCAGGATGGTTTGGAAAAAGGTGAGTTGCTCGGCGTTCAAATTACCTCGCTGGGTTACCGGATTAGAAGTTCTTTGAGTTTGTCCGGCTGAAAATCTACCACGATCACTCCGTCGATGTCGAACGTGGGAGTAGTTTCGTTGCCGTTGGCCCAGGCGCGCACCTGCGCGGCTGCCTTACGGTTTTGGGCGATATTGACCTCCGTAAAAGGCAGTTGATGCTTTTCCAGCCAGGCGCGGGCCTGCTCGCAATCTTCGCACCAGGGCGTGCAGTACATGACGATTCCACCGTGAGGCAGAGGTTCGTCGGGAGCCTCGCCTGGCGCGATCGCCGCTGCTACCGGATCGATCTGGCGCAGCACCTCGCGCAGTTCGGCGTTATTGGGTTGATTGCCGATTTCATGGATGTCGATGTACTGAATGATACCTTCTCGGTCAATCACGAAGATGGCCCGTTCCGATATGCCGTCTTTTCGCAGTACTCCGTAACAATCCGAGACCTGCCCGTGGGGCCAGAAATCACTCAGTAAAGGGTAGTGGATGCCGCCCAGACTGTTGGCCCAGGCCTGTAAACAAGGAATGTGATCGACGCTGATGCCCAGAACCTGGGCGTTCAATCCCGCGAACAAAGCCATCTCGGCTTCATAAGACGGGATTTGGCTCGTTCATATCGGAGTCCAGGCCAGAGGAAAGAAAGCCAGCACCACATTGTGCCCGCGCAGGTCGCGCAAGCGAACTGATTTTCCCAGGTGTCCCGGCAGCTCAAAGTCCGGCGCCGGTTGCCCTATCTTTAGTTTCATGCTTGCCTCCTGTTGGATTTCTTAGATTTTTTTGTGATGGTCGTTCATCTCTGGCAGTAATTTTACAACGAGTCTCGCCAGGGTAGAGCAGGAAAAACGGTATAATACGCGCATTATAACCCCATGAAGTCCCCCCTGAAACTTTCGCCATCCTGGTTTCCCCTACTCATCCTGGCGCTGTGCGCGGTGACGTTTGGTCGCTGGGCGCTCACTTTGGGCTATTTCTGGGATGATTTCCCCATCCGCTGGATCATCCGCGAGTATGGCATGGCTGGTTTGCGCCAGTACTATTCCATTGACCGCCCCTTCATGGCCTGGATCTACCAGGTGACTACAACCTTCATCAACTTCACCCCCCTGGCTTCCCAGTGGTTTGCGGTGGTATGGCGCGCGGTGAGTGGGGCGACGTTGTGGTGGTTGCTGCGCCTGGTGTGGCCCAAGCGGCGCGACCTGGCTGGTTGGGTGGCGCTGTTGTTTGCTTTCTACCCCGGCTTCGGCCAGCAGTACGTCTCTTTTGTTTATGGCCATTATTATTTGCTGGTGGCGGCTTATTTTGCCTCGCTTGGCTTGACAGTTCTGGCGGTGCGCAACCCGCAGCGTTTCTGGCTGTATACCGTGGGGGCCATGCTGCTTTCAGCGGTCAACCTGTTCTGCTGGGAGTATTACTTCTTGTTGGATGTGCTGCGCCCACTGTTGGCCTGGTGGGTTCTCGGTGAGCAAGGACTGACCTGGAAGAAGCGCCTGGGATGGGCTGTGCGGGCCTGGTTGCCTTGCTTGCTGGTCTTTCTGGGGGCAGTCTACTGGCGCTCCACGGTATTGGGGTATCAAACCTACCAGCCGGTCTTCTTCAACGGCTTACGTCTTGATCCAATGGGTACGCTGCTGCATCTAGGCCAGCGCATTGCTCATGACCTCTGGGAAACGGTTGGCCTGGCCTGGTGGAAAGCCATAGAAACGGTTACCGCCGCACCGGGCAACGTGTGGTACGGGGTGGTCGTGTTGGTGGTGGCTGTGTTGGCCGGCTCGTTTTTTGCCCTGCAACCCAAACAGGAGCGGGGTCGAAATTCCGCTTCGCTGCTGCTCACCAGCCTGGCGGCGTTGGTGCTGGCTGGCGGCCCCTTTTGGTTGATTAATATGGACATCAACCTGTATTTCTCCAACGATCGCTTTGTGCTGCCCTTCATGCTCGGGGGCAGCCTGTTGGCCGCGGCGCTGCTCTCGCTGCTGCCACGCCGCGTGCATGTGCCGCTGCTGGCCGTGCTGGTCGGGCTGTCCGCCGGGGTGCAGTATCAAAACGGTTACGCCTACCGCTCCGATTGGGAGCAAGCCCGCCGCCTGCTGTGGCAGCTTTCCTGGCGCGCGCCGGGTCTCGCGCCAGGCACGACTCTGCTAATGAATGACGATACCTTCACGTATTACACCGATATTTCGCTCAGCGCGGCGCTCAATTGGGTCTATCAACCCGAACCGGCCAACCGCATGGAGTATATGCTGTTATACCCTTCCATTCGCGTAGGCGGAAAGATCCCCTCGCTGGAGCCAGGTCAGACCATCGCGGTAGATTACCGCTCGGACTCGTTCACGGGCAGCACTTCGCGGGTAGTGGTGATGACCTATCAGCCGCCGGGCTGTCTGCGCGTGTTGGACTCCGAAGTGGATTGGGGTAGCACGGCTTTGCCAGAGGTTCTCCAACAGGCTTTGCCACTCAGCAGCACACAGTGGATTTCCGCTCAGGGCACGGCTGCCCTGCCCCCAGAGACCTTTGGCGCGTTGCCCGCCGGCACGTGGTGCGAGTTCTATGAAAAAGCCGATCTGGCTCGCCAGATGGGAGACGATCCCGCCGCGATTCAGCTTTGGGAGAGCGCCCAGGCTGCCGGATTGAATCCTCAGGACGCAGTTGAATTATTCCCGTTCATTGAAGCGCATGCGCGCGCGCAACGCTGGGACACTGCCCTGCAATTGAGCCGGGATGCAGCCCAGGCCGGCCCCGACGTGGCAGCAATGACCTGCCGCTTGTGGGCGCGCATAGGGCGCGACGCTGCTCCTGGCGCTGACCGCGATGCGGCAGTGCGGCAAATCCGCGCCGAGTTGGCTTGCGAGGCGCAGCCATGAACCGCTCTGTGCCTGCCCCAATCCCGCCTGTGAAAGGCGCGTTCCGCCTGCCGGAGGCCTGGTTTCCGCTGCTGGCGCTCTTGTTATGCGCCCTGGCCTACGGTCGCTGGGCGCTCACGTTAGGGTATATTTGGGATGATTTCCCCATCCGTTGGATATTTCACGAATATGGCCTGGAAGGTTTGCGGCAGTATTTTTCTGTAGACCGGCCTTTTATGCCCTGGTTGTACCGTCTGACCACAAGCTTGATCGATTTCACCCCCCTGAGCGCGCACCTGTTCGCGCTGGTATCGCGCGTGGTCAGCGGAGTGGCGCTGTGGGGATTGCTGCGGCTGGCCTGGCCCAGGCACAAAGATCTGGCTGGCTGGGCCGCGGCGTTGTTTGTGGTTTATCCAGGTTTTGGTCAGCAGTATGTTTCTATTGTCTATGGCCATTTTTACTGGTTGATGACGGCTTACTTTGCTTCTCTTAGCCTGACTCTTCTAGCGCTGCGCTATCCCCGGCGTTTTGGGTGGTTCACCGCGGGAGCTTTGGTGCTTTCGGCTGCCAATTTGTTCTTTTGGGAATATTATTTCGTATTGGATGCGCTGCGCCCTGTTTTCATCTGGTGGGCATTGGAGGGCGCGGTTCAGGGTTGGAAACCGCGTTTGCGCCGGACGATCTTTCTCTGGCTGCCCTATCTGGCCGTTTTCTTTGCGGCAGTTTACTTCCGCTCGACGGTTTTGGGTTACCAGACCTACCAGCCGGTGTTCTTTGATCATTTGCGCTCAGAGCCCGTCAAGACGCTGCTGCGTCTGGTGAAGCGCATTCCGTTGGATATTTTTGAGGCTGTCGTTCTGGCGGGCTGGAAAGCCCTGCGCACGGTGGGGCTGGCTTTCAAGGATGGCGGATACTGGCTGGTGGTGCTCGTTTCGGCGGCCCTGGCGGGGCTTTTCTTCTGGCAGCACAAGGAACGAGGCCCGTCTCGAGAAAGACTGCCCTGGCTGCTAACCAGCCTGGCAGCCCTGGCCCTGGCCGGCGGCCCTTTCTGGCTGATCGATCTGGATGTCAACCTGTATTTCTCAAACGATCGATTTGTGCTGCCGTTCATGGTGGGCGGCAGTATGTCGGCGGCGCTGATTGCCGCGTGGCTGCCCCGGCGCGTTCACCTTCCGTTACTGGCTTTGCTGGTGGGCCTCTCTGCCGGGGTACAGTACCACAATGGGTATGCTTACTTCGCTGATTGGGAGCGGGCCCGGCAAATGCTCTGGCAGTTATCCTGGCGCGCTCCTGGATTACAGCCTGGCACAACCCTGCTCATGAATGACAATGCCTTTACCTATTACACCGACATCTCTCTCAGCGCGGCGCTCAATTGGGTCTATCAGCCCGAACCTTCGGGTAGAATGAACTATATGCTCCTTTACCCTTTGACGCGCCTGGGAAACGAAATTTCCGCCTTGACCTCCAACCAGGCCATCGGAGTGGATTACCGCTCAGATCACTTCGATGGCAGCACTTCGCAGGTCCTGGTAGCCACCTACCAGCCGCCGGGTTGTTTTCGATTCATAGACCCAGCGGTGGAAGCAGAAAACACAGCCCCGCAGGAAATTATCCGCAATGCGCTTCCGCTCACCCGATGGGAATGGATCCTGCCTCAAGGCGTCTCCCATCTTCCAGAAGAGACTTTTGGCGCGCCGCCTTCCGGAACGTGGTGTGAACTTTATGAAAAAGCCGATTTGGCCCGCCAGGTAGGGGATTGGGCGCGGGTTGTCACTTTGTGGGAGTCCGCCCAATCGGCTGAACTGTGGCCGTTGGACGCAGTTGAGTATTTACCGTTTGTGGAAGCTTATGCTCACAGCGGCGATTGGGAGCAAGCGCTGGAATTCAGCCGCGAGGCCGCCAGGCCGGGCTCGCAGTATCCGGGCATGGTTTGCCGGTTGTGGGAACGGATCGAGCGAGAAACGTTCGCGAACGCAGAGCGTGACGCGGCGCTGGCCTTGATCCGCGTTGAGAATGATTGTGAATAAATTCTTTGGGAGGGATGGCTCATGAAAGTATTAATTACAGGCGGAGCGGGGTATATAGGAAGCACGATCGCTTCCGCGTTGGAGGATGCCGGACACACGCCGGTGATTCTGGATTCGTTGGTCACCGGGCGCGAGGAGTTCACTCGCGGGCGGGCCTTCTACCATGCTGATATTGCCGACCGCGCCGCGCTGGAGCAGGTTTTCAGCGAGCACCCCGATATCTACGCCGTGATTCACTGCGCCGCGCTCATCGTTGTGCCCGAATCGGTGGCCCACCCTTACGAGTATTATCGCGAGAATGTGGCCAAGTCGCTGGAATTGTTCCACATCTTGAACGATTTGGGCGCCCAGCGGGTGGTGTTTAGCTCTTCGGCTTCCATCTATGATTTCGTGCCAGGGTATATGGTTACCGAAACTTCGCCGCTCAAGCCGGGCAGCCCCTACGCACGCACCAAGTACATGATGGAAATGGTTCTTCAAGATCTGTGCGGCGCGACAAACCTGCGCGGAATTGCGCTGCGTTACTTCAACCCCATTGGGGCCGATCCGAAAATGCGCTCGGGTATCCACGTCAAGAATCCCTCGCACGTGCTGGGCAAACTGGTCGATACAGCCCGTGGCAAGAACCCGGTTTTTGAGATTACAGGCGTCCAATGGCCCACCCGCGACGGCACGGGCGTTCGTGATTACATCCACGTTTGGGATCTGGCCCAGGCCCATGTCAAAGCGGTTGAACAGTTTGACCAGGTGTTCGAACGCCTGGACCCGCCCGGGCAGCGCTATGCGGTCATCAACCTGGGCACAGGCCGCGGCGTGACGGTGCGCGAGCTGGTGGAAGCCTTTGAGCGCGTCTACGGGCAGATCATCCGCAAGCAGGATTGTTCGCCTCGCCCTGGAGATGTGGCCGGCGCTTATGCCAACGCCGACACGGCCCGCAAGTTGCTGGGTTGGGAAGCGCGACTACCCATCGACCAGGGCATTGCCGATGCGCTGCGCTGGGCGGAAATCCGCGAAACGATTCTGCATTACGCGTAGGCAAACGGACGAAACCCCGGGTTTGAGGCGCAAGCGCTTCGCGCCCTCACTTCAAATCCGGGGTTTCCTCAGCCCTGGCCTCCCAATTTTTATCGTGCCTTCGGGTTGAACCTATTGCGCTATGGGTTATAATTAGAGCAGTCGCCCGGCTGCGCCTTCGAAGCGCCGTCGAAGGATAGTGTGCAGACTGGGAAACGATTCATGCGGAACGTTGAAGTAGACTCTGACGATCCTTACCGATACCATATAGGCCTGTTATGGGGGCTGGTCATTTGTGGGCTAATCCTGAGCCTGACCACAGTGGTCAACGCACAGGCTTCTTTTCGCCTGCAAATCGGCGGCCTGGATACCCGTAGTTTCCCCCAGGTAGATTTTTATTTGGACGCCACAGATGATCAGGGTAATATCCTGGAAGGGCTGACGCCCGCAGATATAACCCTGGTCGAAGACGGCCAGACCCTGCCGGTCACCAACGTGGAGTTGTTTGAACCGGGTTTGCAGCTCACGGTGGCCCTCAATCTGGATGCCTCTCTGGCCAACCCGGTGGGAGACGTGAGCCGCTTTGAGCTGGCGCGCCAGGCATTGCGGGCCTGGGCTGAGGATGTGGAAAGCAGTGCGGCGGACGACCTGAGCCTGGCCGTTAATGTCGGGCAGCCGCTCAATCATGCCGCTGAAATGAGTCAGTGGCTGGATGCCTTGAATGCCCTGCAGCCCGAGTTGGAGCCTTTGCAGGGCGACCTGTCCGCGCTCACCCGTGCGGTGGGCCTGGCCAGCGACCCCACTCAACACCCCCGCGCCAAGCGTGCCGTGCTTTACATCACCCCGCCCATGACCGGCAGTGAAACCGGTTTGGCTGAACTGGCCGGGCGGGCGGACCAGATGGATGTGCGTATTTTTGTGTGGGTGGTCACGGCGGACGGCCAGCCCGCGCCGGATGTGACCCTCCTTCAGGCATTGGTGGAACGAACGGGCGGGCGGCTGGCATTGGTGAGCGGACCCGAAACCTTCCCCAACCTGGAAGAGTGGTTGGCTCCCCTTCGGCGACAGTATCGGGTGACTTATCCATCTGGGCTGCGCGCGAGCGGGCAGCACCTATTGGAAGTGTCCTTGCGGCGTGAAGGAGCCGTGCTGGCGCAGGCCGAACCACTCACCTTCAATCTGGATATTGCCGCGCCCAATCCCATTTTCATTTCTCCGCCCGCCGAGGTGCAGCGGGCTTGGACGGAGAACACTCTTGAGCAGCCCTCTACCCTCCAGCCCGAAAGCTTGGACTTGCAAATCGTGGTCGAATTCTCCGATGGCATTCCACGGGCGTTGAAATCCACGCGTCTGTATCTGGATGGTCAACTGGTGGTGGAGAACTCCGTTGCGCCTTTTGACCAGTTCAGCCTGCCTCTGGCGGACCTGACCGAAAGCGGCCCGCACACCTTGCGTGTCGAAGCGACCGATGAACTGGACTTGATCGGGTCGAGTATTGAGTTACCCCTGGTGGTTCTGGTGCAGCCGAAACCCGGTTCGGCTGTTTTGGGGGGCATCTCCAGTACCGGATTGATCGCCATTGGCGCGGTGTTGGTGGCGGGCCTGGTTCTGGCGGGTGTGTTGTTCGGCGAGAGCCGCCTGCGCAAACGGGGTGTTTTGGGCGGACGGCGGCGCCGAGACCCACTGACCGAACCGGTGGCCATTGAGCAAGGGGCCCCGCGCCAGCGGGCCTCAACCCGTGAGCCGGTTTCGCGCCCGCGCCCCAAGGATGCGGGCAGCGCTCCGGCTCGCCTGGTTCGCTTGAATGACAGCCAGCAGCCTGTGGCCGGAGAAATGCTCCCGTTGGACCTGCCTGAAGTGACTCTGGGCAGCGACGCGGCTCAAGCCATGCTGACCATCCGCGACATCACCGTGGACAAGCTGCATGCCCGTATCATTTCTGGCGACGAAGGCGGTTTCCGCTTGTTGGATCAGGGGTCGGTGGCGGGCACCTGGATCAATTATGCCCCGGTGAGCGGCGCAGGCGCCTTGTTGAAACACGGCGACCTGGTGCACTTGGGTCGTGCTTTGTATCGCTTTGAATTGGCCAACCCACCCCTTCGCCGGGAACTCGTGGCGACCCTACTGGAAGAAGAGTAGCTTATGATTCGACAAGAACACTCCCCCATTCCGGTAGCTGCCGGGACACATCCTGGCATGAAGGGCAAGAACAACGAAGACCGTTACGGGGTTTCGGCGTTTATGTTGAACTCGCTTGATCGCCGCCCCGTGGTCCTGGCAGTGCTTTCGGATGGAATTGGCGGGCATCGTGCTGGCGAAGTGGCCTCCGAGATTGCTGTCAACCAGATCAGCGCGGTGGTGGCCGCCAGTGACGCCTCTCGCCCGGTAGAGACGCTGGTCGCCGCGGTTCAACAAGCCAGTGTGACCATCCAAAACCAGGCGGCGCAAAACAGCGAGCAGGCTGGCATGGGCGCAACCTGCGCCTGCGCCTGGGTCATCGGCGACCGTCTGTATACGGCTACGGTGGGTGACTCGCGCATTTACCTTCTGCGCGGCGGGCGTATCCAGCGCCTGAGTATCGATCACACCTGGCTGCAAGAGGCCGTCGATCAGGGCCTGCTCACCGTGGAGCAGACCTTTGGTCACCCCAATGCGCATGTCATCCGCCGCTACCTGGGTTCGGCCACGCCGCCCGAAGTGGATGTGCGTCTGCGCCTGGACGATGATGAAGATGACGAGCGCTCGGCTTCCAACCAGGGCGCGCAGCTTTTGCCTGGCGACCGCCTGGTGCTTTCCAGCGACGGCTTGACAGACCTGGTGCAAGACGCGGAAATTCTTAAGGCTTATACGGAGCAGCTGCCCGAGGTGGCCACCCAGGCATTGATCGATCTGGCAAACGCGCGCGGAGGCCACGATAACATTACCATTGTGACGCTGCAAATTCCGCCTCAAAAAGCGCAGCAAGGTTGGCTGCAACGGAATCGCCGCAAGCTGTCCATGGGTTGTGCAGCGACTCTGGTAGGGCTGGCTGTGTTGGCTGGGTTGATCTTTGGAGGCTTCTGGCTGGCGGGCCGCGTAGTCGACAAAGCCACTCCCACCCCTACGGCTACTTCCAGTGCGCCTCTGCTGCAAAGCACGCCCACGTCTTCCCCTACGACCGCGCCTCGGGCCACGACGACCACGACCGAGATTGCGCCCCAGGCCACCCTCACCACCCAGCCTGCCTTGCCTGGCGACAGCGGTCCTACGCTAACTCCCTGGCCGACGTATACGCCGCGGCCCTAAAGAAGTGGGCGCAATAAAGCGTTTCATCCGAATTCGCCTTCATTGCCTGAATGGTTAACGGCGCGAATCGTAGATGGCCAATACTTTGTCGGCATAGTAATACCCAACATTCGCCGGACCATAGGCCATCAGTCCATCGCGGACGCTGCCCCGCCTGGCAATTAATCCGGCCAACATCTGTGTCCCAAAGCGGATGTTGAACTCAGGGTCATACAGCTCGTTGGAACTGGGCCGTGATGCAAAGCACGGACCGTTGATGCACATGAACCCGGCGGCCAATCCGTCTCGTGGCATGACCTGCATCAACCCAACCGCGCCGCTCTTCGAGTATGCCTGGGCGTTTCCCCCGCTTTCCTGGGTAATGACCGCGGCCACCAAGTTAGGCTCCAGACCGTTTTCCTGGGCGTAGCGCTGGATCCAATCGCACCACTGGCGCACCGATTCGGCATAGCTGGTGGGCAGGCTGCATTCGTCGTTGGATTGGGGGGCAGCTTCGGCGGCGGGGGCGGGCTCCTCTGGCGCGGGAGCTTCCGCGGCTGGCGGCTCGGCGACGATTTCAGCGGCTGGCGCGGGCGCGGCGCTGGCTGCCGATACCAACTGCGGACTGGCGATCAGGCTGGTTATGCCAACCAAAAACAGGCTGCCCAAAAAAATGCCCATAAAAATTGCGCGGTGAATACCGTACATTGTTGTCTCTCCTTGCAAAATCTGCTCACCGAAATGGTGAAAAGGTCACATCACCTCTGCCATGAATAGGTGCGTTGTTTCTTTAGAACAATTGTACTATTTATGAGATTAAAAAGAAAGAGGATTGTACAATTTTAAGGTTGGCGGATTTTCTGGGGAGATTAGCGAAAGCTTCCCGCCCTTGTCGCAAACCTAAAAGGTCAGCGAGCCGGTGTTTCGGCCCGGATTACGCTTGCGCAGGTAGGAAGCGATTTGCCCGGCAAAATTGGGCACGTCCAGAGGTTTGGAAATGTAACCATCGCAGCCGGCGTCAAGCGCTTTTTTGCGGTCGCCCGGCAAGATATGCGCGGTCAAAGCCACGATGCAAATATTCGCGGCTTCGGGTTCCGCTCTCAAAGCGCGGGCCACATCCCAGCCGTCCATCTCCGGCATACTCAAATCCAGCAAGACCAGGTCAGGCTTGAGGTCTAAGGTTTTTTGCAAGCCTTCTCGCCCGTCCATGGCCGTCATCACTTCGTAATCGGCCTGTTCGAGCAGATAACGCACCAGGTCCTGGTTGTCGATATTGTCATCCACGATCAAGATTCGGCCTTTGCTCATATTCCCCCGGTCAACCCCAAGGTTGGTTCATGGACATACCAGAGAGGAAACTGGCTGGTTTATCTTCTCTCTGGGAAGATATGTTTTCTTAGGCAAATTTCGCCATAATGGTTATACCATATCTGTACTTCTGTTGACTTTACAACCCATTTACGGAATTTCGGTTTCTGTTTGCCTCTTGGGTAGAAATTTCTCGTTCAATCGGTAATTTTTCCAGCTTCGGTGGGGTAGAGGCTTATTGGGAATCGGCGTGGTGAAATTAAATGCGGATTTCACCACGCCAATTCTTAATGACCCAAATTATTAATTCTGATGTAGAATAATATGACAGTCAGACTTGTGACCTGTACAATTTTGAAGAACGAAAGGAAAGAAAAACACATGTCTTATCAATCCATTACCATCGTTGGCAACCTGGGGCGCGACCCCGAAATGCGTTACCTGCCCTCCGGGCAGCCTGTTACCAGCTTTTCGGTTGCCACCAGCCGCTCCTACACCAACAATCAAGGAACGCGCGTGGAAGAAACCATCTGGTTCCGCGTGTCTGTGTTTGGAAAGATGGCTGAAACTTGCAATCAATATTTGAAAAAAGGCAGTAAAGTGCTCGTGGAAGGTCGCTTGCAGGCCGACAAGAGCGGCGGTCCGCGCATTTGGACTCGCCAGGACGGCACTCCTGCTGCTTCGTTTGAAATTACTGCCAATCAGGTGCGCTTCTTGTCCAGCCGGGGCGACCATGCCGGTGGTGGCGAAGAAGGCGGCGGCGAATTTGTGGCCCCCGATGCCGGGGACGAGATTCCCTTCTAGGTATGGATAACCTGCCGGAGATTGCCGAACGAATCCACCAGGCGTTGGAGGCGCGTACTCGCGCCCGCGACCAGGCCCTGGCCCAGGCTCGCAAGCTCACTCGCCATTCGGCCAATGCCATCCGCGCCATCCATCGCGGCGAGGCAGACACCGCCGCCGAAAACCTCAATGAGGGACGCGCCATCTTCAAGGCCCTGCGTTCCGATCTGGCGGCCTTCCCCGACCTGTACTTCGCCGGGTATACCCAGGACGCGATCAAGGAATTGGCCGAGGCCAGCATCACCGTCGCGCTGATCCAAAACCTGCCGCTGCCCACACCCGAAGAACTGGAGGTGGAGTATGCCACCTTCCTCAACGGGCTGGCCGAGGCCGCCGGTGAGCTGCGCCGCCGCTGCCTGGATATTCTCCGCCAGGGTTACTCTCAGGAAGCCGAGCGTCTGCTGGGCCTGATGGACGATATCTATGAGACGCTGGTCACCATGGACTATCCCGATGCCGTCACCAATGGCCTGCGCCGCCAGACCGATGTGGCTCGTAGTCTATTGGAGCGTACCCGCGGAGACCTGACCATCAGCCTGCGCGAACAGCATTTGGAAGAGATCATCATCGCTGTCTCGGAGCGTCTGGCGGGAAAAACGGAATAAGGCGGCCATGCGTCCAATTCGCGCTTCAGAGTTGGGCACGTTTTTGTATTGCCGTCGGGCCTGGTGGTACCACAGCCAGGGAGTCGAATCGAAGAACCAGGCTGAACTGGCCGGGGGCAGTGAATTCCATGAGCGCCACGGTCAGGGAATGCTGCGTTCAGCCGCGTTGAATGCGGCGGGACGCCTCTTGTTGCTGTTGGCTTTCCTGGCGCTCGCAGTGGGGTTAACTCTGCTGGCGCTGCGCTGATAGGCTTCCCTATGGAATTTGTTTTTGCCCTGGCCCTCCTGCTCCTGGCGTTGGCGATTGTGGCGCTGTGGATTTCCCGCCGCGGGCGTCAGGCCGGGGGCTTGCCCACCGGACGGGTGATTTCGGCGGACATGGGCGGTTGGAAGCGTCAGGAAAAGCCCCTCTACGATCCCGAAACCGGTTTGGCGGGTCGGCCGGATTACCTGGTGGAACAAAACGGGGCCATCATCCCAGTGGAGGTCAAGAGCGGTTGGGCCCCTGCCGAGCCGCACCCCGGACACCTCTACCAACTGGCGGCATACTGTCTGTTGGTAGAACGTACCACCAACCGTCGGCCACCCTACGGCATCCTACATTACCGCAACCGCACCTTCGCCATCGATTACACTCCGTCGCTCGAGGATGAACTGTTGGACCTGCTGGAAGAGGTCCGTTTGCAACAGCGTCGTCCCGAAGCTGCCCGCTCTCACGATTCCCCGGCTCGCTGCGCCCGTTGTGGTTACCGCGAAAGCTGCGACCAATCCTTGAAATGAAGCGCACTTACCTGCCTGCGCTGTTGTGTGTGCTGCTGTTGGGCTCCTGTTCCTGGCCGCCCACGCCAGTTCCCACGCCCACGCTCATCCCCACGGTAACCATCACTCCCTCGGCTACGGCCTCGGCCACTCCCACCTTGCTGCCCAGCCTCACGCCCACGCCGCCCGGAAAAGAAGGCGTGTGGGGAGATTTTCCCGCGCCGCGCGCCGAAGGGGATGGTGTTGTGGCTACGGCCATCCCTGCGCCTTTTTCTGGCCTGAATGTGGCTGAAGAGCTGCGCGTGGTGGTGCTGGCTGGGCTGGATCGCCCCGAGCCATTCTCGGGGCGCACCGATGCCATCCTGCTGTTGATTTACCATCCCCGCCTGGCCAAGGCGGCCCTGGTGTCTGTTCCCCCCGACCTGGTGGGTTATCTGCCCGGCTACGGGATGCAGCGGTTATCCAGCGCCTACGCGGTGGGAGGGGGGCGGCTGCTGACCCAGGCCATTGAGTACAACCTGGGACTCAAACCAGACGCCTGGTTGGTGGTGAACGTGGATGTGTTCAGCAACCTGGTGGATGAGTTGGGGGGGGTGCGCGTTTCGGTGATGCAAAATCTGCCCGGTGTGTGCGGCGACGTGCTGTACATGGGCGACATTCTCATGGATGGCAACTTGGCCCTGTGTTACGCCCGCCTGCGCTATGGGAGCGAAGAGGCTGCCCGTGGCCTGCGCCAGCAGCAGTTGTTCCAGCTTCTCCTGTTGCGCATGGTGCAGGGCGGCAATTTAATCCGCTTGCCGGATATTTACGAGCATTTCCACCGCCGCGTGGATACCAATTTGACCAGCGCAGACTTCCTTGAGAACACCTTGCTGCTCTTGCGCCTGGGCGATCCCACCCGCATTCGCTATTTCCAGATTGGCGCGACTCAAACACGCATCTGGAAAGTCTCCGAGCAGCCCCCCACCGAAGTGTTCTTGCCTCAGCGCATGGCCCTGGCCGACCTGCTGCAGCGCGCGTTAGATTTCGCGGCAGAGCCCAAACCGCAAGGCGAGGTGCTTGAGACTTTGGTTTATGAGATGACCATTTCTCCCACCCCCACGCAGACCCTGGAATTCACTCCCACCTTCCC
>CAYOHX010000107.1:0-17888 GCA_964403875.1 uncultured Anaerolinea sp.
AACCTCGGTGGGAACTTCGGTGGGGGGAACTTCGGTGGGAACCGCAGTCGGGGGAACCTTGGTAGGCTCCGCAGTAGGCGCAACCGTCGCAGCCGGCGCGCAAGCGGACAGGACCATCACGCCGATGATCATTACCGCAAACACAAAAGACATACTCCGTTTCATTCTTTTCTCCTCCATATAGAGAATCACAAAACCTGATCCGATCATATACCAAAATATTGATTCGATCAAGTTACAAACGGGTAATTTTTACGGATCATTAACAAAAAATGAGGGGCTTTGTAAAAGGGCCTGGAGGGGAAGTAATTCTTTGTGGCTTTGAGATGAAGGACAGGCCACTTCGTGTTAGAATCACGCCCTACTTTAGAACACCGCTTTTCCCCTACTCAAGTCTCTTCATTGGGCCCCATTGGGAATTGGCGAGGCAAAATCTACCATGGCAAATCCTGGAGAGCCCTAATTTATGGAGGGTAGCATACATGCGCTTTCAATTTCTCGGCACAGCCGCCTCTGAAGGTTTTCCGGGCTTATTCTGTAACTGCGCGGTGTGCGCCGAAGCCCGCCGCCTGGGCGGAAAGAACCTTCGCCTTCGCAGCGCCCTGTTGGTCAACGATGACCTGCTGGTCGATTTCGGCCCCGATTTGCTGGCTGCTTCTCAACAATTGAATCTGAATCTGTGGAAAGTGCGCACGGGCCTCATCACGCATACGCACGAAGATCACTTTGCTCCCGACCATTTCTTCTTGCGTTCCCAACCTTTTGGCGGCGGGGCCAACATTCCCGTGATGCGCCTGTATGGGTCGCGCGACGTGGCGACAGAACTGACTGCCAAGGGACTAGACATGGTGCAGGCGCGCCTGGAATTTCGAGCCGTGAGCGCTTTTGAAAGCTGGCAGGATAACGGATACACCTTCTCGGCCTTCCGCGCTTACCATGCCATCGATCATCTGGACGCGTTGTTTTATAGCATCTCTGACGACAAGCATTCCATCCTCTATGCCACCGACACGGGGTATTTTCCGGAAGATACGTGGCAAGCGCTGCGCGGGCAAACCTTTGACACGCTCATCCTGGAAGAAACCGTGGGAACCGGCAGCTACGACCAGCACTTGAGCTTCGAAACCTTTCTGCAGGTACTGAACCGCATCCGCGCCGAGGGGATGCTGCGCCCCGGGGCGCGCGTGCTGGCCCACCACTTTTCCCATGCGCACAACCCGCTGCACGCTGAGCTCAACGCCTTCTTTGCTCCCCACGGCGTAGAAGCAGCCTACGACGGCATGGAAGTCGTATTGCCCGATTAGGGTAAAACTCCGATCAAGCCCAGGTTGAAGTTCGTTCCCTGGCTGGGCACGCTCCCGTCTCCTTGGGGGTCGGCATGCAACACTTCTAATTCAAAGGTGTGCTTGCCCACCGGAAGATCATCGGCCACAGTCAAAGGTCGGAACCAGCCATCGGGGCCAACCCAATCGGGGCGGTCAAAGCCTGAAAGCCTCCACTCCCCGCCATCCAGGCTGTAACGAAAATCGGCGGCAGCCTTGCCAAAATCCAGCGCCAAGAGCAAACCACGCCCTTCGAATTCAAACGCCAGTCGAGCTCCCACCGCCGAAGTGCGCAGAACCTGATCGATCCACACCAGCTTTACCCAACGGCGAACCGTCCAGGGTCCTTCGAGGCGCACCTTATCGAAAGGCAGGCGGTAAGCATATTCCCAATTGTGCGCGTTGAGCGGCGCGGGCAGCGCTTGCCCCGTGGGCAAAGCAGGTCCGCCTTGCCCCAGTAGTTCCTTCTCCAGGAAAGCTGTCACCGCCTGGGCATAGCTCAAACTGCCTCGGAATTGGGGGTGCAGGCCGTCGGGCAGCCATTCTTCCCAGCGCATACGCCCCTTGCGCACCTCATTAAATGCGTGCAAGCCCATCCACACCGAACCAATGCCGTAATGCTCGGCCAACTGTTCAAACTCAGCAATGGTCGACGGCGCCCGCCCGGCCAACATATCGGCGTACATGGACTGCATATAGGTATACGTCAAGACCAGGTCTCGGCCCTCGCCGCTGAGCAGCTTGCGCGCCAGACCTTCTCGAGAACGGCTGCGTTTTTCGGCAGGCTCGCCCTCGTCGTTCACCGCAAACTCAATAAATACCAGGTCGCAGCCCCGATCGATCAAATCGCGCTGAGCGCGGAACACAGCCAGGTCACTACCTGTAGCGCCAATGGCGGCATTCTCAACCACCACCCGCACCCCAGGGAAATGTTCCACAAACCAGGCCGCCACCGGCTCGGGCCAATTCCATTCCGGGCGTCCATCGGTGATTGACCCGCCGATGAACCCCAGGGTCACCGTTCCCTTTTCCAGGGCGCGCAGCGTGCGCCGCAATCCACAGCGATGCCGGAAGATTTCCATCATCCCCTCAAATGTTCAGGATTAAGAAAACAAGCCCATGACAGAGGTAATTATAAAATAACTTCCAGCGGCAATGGCCGCTGAAGCGGGCAGCGTGAGCAACCAGGCCCACACAATGCTCCCCGCCACCCCCCAGCGCACCTTGCGAATATTGCGTATAGAGCCCACCCCTACGATCGCGCCGGTTATGGTATGGGTGGTGGACACGGGCGCGCCCAGGGTTGAAGCGGTGAACAGGGTAATGGCGCCAGCGGTTTCGGCGGCAAAGCCCCCCATCGGTTGCAACTTAGTAATCTTACTGCCCATTGTATGCACAATGCGCCAGCCTCCAGAGAGCGTGCCCAAAGCAATCGCCGCGTGCGCCATCAATACGATCCACATTGGGATGTACATTTCACCCGCGCCATTGACTACCAGATGGCGGTAGGCTGGAACGGTGAACAAGACCCCGGCAATAATGCCCATGGTTTTTTGGGCATCATTAGTACCATGCCCCAAGCTATACAGCCCCGCCGAGATCAGTTGACCGCGGCGAAAAATTCGGTCCACCTTGCCGGGGGTTTGCTTGCGAAACAACCAGAAGATGGCCAGCATCAGCAGCGTTCCCAGGAGCCAGCCTAAAACCGGTGCTATAAAGATGAAGGCGATGATTTTGATCCAACCCTTGACGATGAGTACGCTGAAGCCTGCTTTCAGAATCGCCGCTCCGGCATAGCCACCCATCAGGGCATGAGAAGAGCTTGTGGGCAGGCCGATGCGCCAGGTGATCAGGTCCCAGACCACTGCGCCGAACAAGGCGCAAAAAATCACCAGGTTGTCGACCTTATTCACATCGATGAGACCTTTGCCCATCGTCTCAGCCACCGCGGTGCCAAAGGTGAAAGCGGCCACGAAATTAAAGAATGCCGCCCAGACCACTCCTTGCAGCGGGGTGAGTACGCGCGTGGAAACCACGGTGGCGATGGAATTGGCCGCGTCGTGGAAACCATTAACAAAATCAAACGCCAGGGCCAGGCCGATCAGTAAAATGACAAAGGTTAAGGTCAGATCAGGCATTCCCGATGATCACCCGTTGAATGGTGTCCCCCGCGTCTTCAATGCGATCGGTTGCCGCTTCGAGGAGTTCGTAGATCTCCTTCCAGCGGATGAAATCGAAAATATCGGAGCGGTGCGCCACAAGTCCTCCCAAGCCTTCGTTCAACACCCGGTCACCTGTGTTTTCCAGGGTATTGATCTGAACGATACGCTGACGCACCTGGGGATAATTCTTCTTGTCATTCATCAATCGGATGGCCGCATCTAATTCTTGCGCACTCTCCACAATCAAGCTGGCCAAGCGTTTGGCGGGCTTCTTCGATTCGCTCACCTGATAAATCTGTACCCGCTGCGCGGCGGCATGAACTGCATCGAGCGCATCGTCGACCGCGGAGATGAGCGCTTGAATATCTTCCGGGTCTATGGGGGTGATGAGCGTGAGGGGGAGCGCATTGGTCACCTCGTGGACAATAAAATCCCCCTGATGCTCGATTTCGGTAATCTGCGCGACATGGTCTTCAATGTTCTCGCAGGTTTCTAACAGCTTTTGGAGCAGTCGCGCGCCCTCCAGTAAATTTTGGCTGGCTTTGGCAAAATGGTCAAAATACTTCACATCGGCAGGAAGAAAAGAGAAATTCACCGCGCCTCCCCGAGTTCGAAATATGATCTGCGAGCTCATGCAGTTATTACACAACAAGATCGTGGATGCGCCCATTATACTCTCAAAAACCATCGGTCGTTCAAGAGTTGTTAATCTTGTTAACTATTCATTAATATTCACTCGTCCAACCTGGGAATAATTTTCAAATATCCAGAGAAGGTCGGCACCATGGCAGCCATTGCTGCGCATCTTGCAAAGGGCCGTTCGCAAATCACGCTTCCGTCTGGTATACTACCCGCCAGAAAGAGAGCGCCATGTCCCTATTGACCGCCAGCGGCCTGAGCAAATCCTATGGCCCCGAAGACATCTTCCGCGACTTGAGCTTCGCCATTCCACAACGCGCGCGCATTGGCCTGGTCGGACCCAATGGCGTTGGCAAGACCACCTTATTGAAGGTTCTGGTAGGGTTGGAAGAAGCATCCGCCGGAGAGATGCGCCTGGCGCGCGGCATTCGCGTGGGTTACCTGCCCCAACGCCCCAACCTGGATACACAGCGCTCAATCTGGGAAGAATGTCTGGGGGCTTTCAATGACTTAATCGAAATGCAGGCCGAGCTGCACGCGTTGGAACACAACATGGGCGCCGGGCTGGATGCGGAAACTCTGGACCGCTATGGGCGGATGCAGCATCTCTTTGAGTTGCGGGGTGGCTACACCTTTGAGAGCCGTATCCGTCAGACTCTGGCCGGGTTAGGCTTCGATTCTGCCGATTATCACCGCCCGCTCAACCAAATATCCGGGGGCCAGCAGACGCGGGCCTTCCTGGCGCGCCTGCTGCTCACAGACCCCGATTTACTCCTGCTGGACGAGCCCACCAACCATCTGGACATTTCGGCCATTGAATGGCTGGAAAATTACTTCAAGGATTGGCCTGGCGCGGCCCTGATCGTCTCACATGATCGCTATTTCCTCGACCAGGTTGCCGATGAGACCTGGGAAATGACCCCCGCGCTAGAATTTTACCGCGGCAACTACTCCGCCTATCTACGCCAGCGCGAAGAGCGCTACCGGCGCCGCCTGGAAGAATATGAAGCGCAGCAAGCCTTCATCGAGAAGGAAGGCGAATACATCCGGCGGAACATGGCCGGCCAGAACACGCGCCAGGCCCAGGGACGGCTCAAACGCCTGGAGCGCTTGTTAGAAACCGCCGTCATCACCCCACCGGTCGATTCGCGCCATTTGCGCTTCCGATTGACACCCGCGCTGCGCTCCGGCGATCTGGTCCTGCGTACTTACGGGCTGGGCGTGGGATACCAGGATGAAGGGCGAGTGCTGTTTAGCGTCCCCGACCTGGTGCTGCGCCGCGGCGAGTGCGCTGCCATCATGGGGCCCAATGGCGCAGGCAAGACCACCTTCCTAAAAACCATTCTGGAGATCATCCCACCCCTACAAGGGCACACCGAGTTGGGGGCCAGTTTAGATGTAGGTTACTTTGCCCAGGCCCACGAGGGCCTGCGCGCCGACCGCACCCTGGTGGAAGAAATTGAAGCCGCCGCGCCTACTATGCGCCTGGGAGAAATCCGCGATTACCTGGCAAAATTCTTATTCACCGGCGAAGATGTGTTCAAAACGGTGGGCATGCTTTCGGGCGGCGAGCGCGGACGGTTGGCTCTGGCCGTGCTGGCGCTGAGCAGCGCCAATTTGCTGCTGCTGGACGAACCCACCAATCACCTGGACCTGCCCTCGCAAGAGGTGCTACAAGCCGTGCTGTCCAATTACAACGGAACCATCTTGTTGGTTTCGCACGACCGTTACCTGATCGACGCGCTGGCAACACAAATCTGGGAAGTGCTGCCAGAGGCAGGCACGCTGCGGATTTTCGACGGCGATTACAGCGAGTATAAGCAGATGCTGGCTGCCGAAGCGGCCCGTGAGGCCGCCCGGCGAGAGGCCACTCCGCGAACCGCCGCCCGCCCCAGCGCAGAGGCTGCGCGACCCAACGGCCCCTCCACCAACAAAGAACGCCAGCGGGTTCAGCAGATCAAAAGTCTGGAAGATGAGATTGTAGCCCTGGAGGAAAAACTGGCCTCCATCGAGAAAGCTCTGGAAAACCCGCCCCCCGATCCTGCCAAGGTGCAGAAGATGGGGCAGGAATACCTGCACACCCAGAAACTGCTGGATGAAAAGATGAATCAGTGGGCAGAGATGGTAGAATAATCGTAATCACTCAAAGAAGGGCTCTTGCACCTGCTTCTGAGTGGTTACAAAGCATTTCAACACTTGGTCACGGAGAAAAGCATGGCGCAGTTGGAACGAAGCTTTAAAGTGAGTGCCGACGAAGGGGAAATTCAGCGGCGTCTGTCCGCTTTTGCCAGTCAGACAGGATACGACAGCAAAGATGGCCGTACATATCGACGTGGAAAAGGGTTGGGAAATCTACTGGCTGGCTTCCCGCGCAACACACCCGCTGAGATCGCCGTATCCTGGCGGCGCGACCCAGACGACTGGCAACTTCAAGTAGAAGCGCGCCTCAATGCGGGCGGACGCAACCTGCCTGCTCTGGCTGTCGACCTCGAGTACTGGTCCACCGAATTGGATATTCTGGAGCAGGCCCTCACCGGGCGGACGGTCAATTATTCAGACCTCAAAAACTACGCGAAATCGGCGCGAATGCGTCACCTTCTCATCTGGCTGGTGCTCGTTTTCTTTATCGTTCTGGGTGGCACATTGGCGCGGATCATTTTTGATAATCCGGCGGCCTTCTGGATGGGCGGCGCGTTTGGGGCTATGATCGGCTTTGGCATGGTGTCATCACTCACACGCCGGCCCCTGCGCAAGCCCTTGTCCAGCATCATCAAGGATTTGCCCGCCACGCCTCTCAAACAGCCCGATGCGTCTTTGTTGGAAATGGCGATGCGCCGTGACATTCGCTCGTGGGGCGGATGGATGATTGTCCTTGGAATCATCTCGTTCATCTCGGCTGGCTTTCTCGATTCAGCCTGGGGTATCTTGCTGGTAGTCGTGGGCCTGGGTTCGTTCGTCTTTCGCACCCCGGCGCTCTACATTGTTTATGGCATTACCCTGGTTTGGGCGGCCATTAACAACGCCCTACTCAGCAGCGGAGCCTGGGCGGTGTTCTCACTGGTGCAATTGGTCATGGCTGTACAGATCTTTGGCCAGTTCCGCAGGTTCAACGCGGCGTATCAGGCTGGGCTGCGCCAGGCCGCCAAACCAACCGAAGCCGCGCCTTCGCCAGAGCCTCTTTCCGTAGAAAATGCGCCCGCCCCAACGACACCGGGCGATGGGGTCGAAACGCAACCCGCCATTCAAGGCGAACCCACCCCCCAACAAGCGTATGAAGCCGCGCGGATCATTCTGGAGCGCCCGTTGATCACCCCCGACCCCAATGCTCCGCTGTTTTCCTGGCTCAGCCTGGCGATGGGCTTCTTCGGGTTATTCGCGCTGCTGGCTGTGTTGGGGTTCACCATCCTGCAAGCCGTATTCATCCGGACTGCCAATGTTTCGCCCGAGTTGCTGACTTTTCTCAATGGCGTGGCCACCGATTTCTGCCTGTTGGGCTTCTCGGCCGGATTGGGCTCGCTGCTGGCGCGTCACCGCTTCAAAGGCGCCGCCATTGCCGGGCTCATCATGGGTGGGCTGGGCATCGCCATCATCCTGACATTGATGGTCCTGGCTCGCCTGGGTTGATAACTTCGGATCATTTCGTTCAAGCGTGAGCAACATACAACATCAACAAAAAACCGGCGGATCACGCCGGTTTTCTTGTCAACGCTGTTCTATGTTCCCCAATCCCGTAAATACAGGAAATCGTATCCGATGGTGCGATTACTTAGCTTGGCAATGGGCGGCAGCACCCGCTTGAACTGGTTGCGGCGGATACGCTCGACCACGCCCCGCACAAAACCGGCAGCGAAACCTGCCTCGATGCACTCTTCAGGGGTGTACCGCTCGTCTACCAGCAAGAACAGCAGGCGGTCCACCTCGGCATAGGTGTAGCCCAACTCGCCCTCGTCCGTTTGCCCGATCCACAAGTCGGCGGAAGGAGGCTTGTCGATGATTGCGCTGGGAACGCCCACCGCTCGAGAAAGCTGGCGTACCTGAGTCTTGTACAGGTCGCCAATGGGATTCAACGCGCAAGCCGAATCACCGTACAGGGTGGAATAGCCCAGCAGAATTTCGGTCTTATTGCCTGTGCCCACGGCCAGTCCATTGAAGGCCGCGGTCTGGTCGTACAACACGATCATGCGCATGCGCGCCATGATATTGCCCTTGCGCAAGTTAGACATATCCGGAAAAGCCGCGATGAGCGGGTCCACCATCGGGGTGATCTCAAGGGTCAAAGACTGCACGCCGGTGTCATCGATGACCATCTGGGCATGCTCCAGCGAGTCGGGTGAGGACGTTCTGTAGGGCAGGCGGATGGCAAGCACATTTTGCGGCCCCAAGGCTTCAGCCGCCAGATACAGGGAGAGCGCTGAATCCAGGCCGCCGGAGAGGTTGATCACCGCGCGGTTGAGGCCCGTGCGGGTAATCTCCGAGCGGATGAAGCCGGTCAAGATTTTTTGGGCCAGTTCAGTATTGATCGTCAAATCGGGAAAATCGTTCACGGCTACCTCCCGGATGAATTGCTGCTGTCGCTGAGAATGCGGTTCAACTCACGCTGCACCAGGGCGGTGCGCTCATCCCGCAGCAAAGGCAGGCGGGCACGCGTGCGGTGGAGCTGGTTCAAATCGACATTGACCAGGGTGAGGGCCTCTTCCAAAGCCGGGCCTTCGCCCAGCAAATCCCCGTTAGGGTCATACACCGCCGCGCCGCCCCAAAAATTAAGCCCATCCTCAAAGCCCACCCGGTTTGTATGAACCACAAAACTGGTGTACTGGCTGGCGTAGGCGCGCAGGAGGTGGTTTACCCAGCGGGCCGAGCCCAACTGCGGGGCGGTGCCCAGGCCCCGGCTGGGCGAGGAAGACACCAGCAGCATCACGTCGGCGCCATCCAACCACAGCAGGTAAGGCGGCGAAGCGTGCCAGAAATCCTCACAGATCAAAATACCCATGCGGCCAAAGCGGGTGTCAAAGGCGCGCACGCTGTCACCCCAGGCAAAGAAGCGCCCCTCATCAAACATGCCGTAAGTTGGCAAGTACACCTTACGATGCACGTGCAAGACCTGTCCTCGCGAAAGATAGGCCGAAGAGATGTAAAAACGGTTACGCACATCCTCTTCCACGAAACCTACCACCAGATCGAGTTGTTGGCTGGCAGCCAACAGCGGGCGGAACACGGGGTCGTCGGGATTAGGGTGGCAGGCTACCGCGGGGGTAAGGTCTTGCAATACATAACCGGTCAGGGACAATTCCGGAAAGACCACCAAATCGGCGCCTTTCGAGTGGGCTTCGCCCAGATAGGCGAGGTGCTTTTCCAGGTTAGCCTGCACATTCCCCAGGCGAGTGTTAATTTGAGCCAATGCAATCTTGAGCTTCATAAGGTAATGGATTCGCTTCCTTTCGTTTGCCGGCGGGCCTGGAACTGGGCCCACACGAATAAAGCAAAGAATAATAACACCAGGATCAAATTGAGCCACGAATCGGCGCGCAGTTCGCCCCAACGCGGAGCGGGGTCGGCGCGCAGCAGCGAGGCCACCAAATTTACCAGCGCCAGCCAACTGGCGGCCAGGCTGAACAGCCAACCGGCGGGCCGCGGCATGGGTGTGAGCTGTTCGAGCAGCCAATAGAAGATCAACAGGGCAATCGCCGCCACCATTTGCACCGGCAGTCGCCCGGTCACCAAGCCACCCTCGTCTTGCGCCGGTACCGCCCACCAGGAACCGGCGGGCAGTTGCAGCCCGTAGGCAGTTCCCGAAAGCCAACAACCCAACCAGGCGCCCACTGCCAGGGGTGGCAGCAAGGAGTAAAGCTGATCGACCAGCCGTCCCACCGGAAAGCGGCGGATTCGCGCGGCGATGAAACCACCCAACACACCACCAGCCAGAGCGCCTGCGTCGTTGAGCCCACCCAACCAAATCTGCAAGATTTCACCCGGATGGGACGAGAAATAGTTCGCATTCAGCCCAACATACCCCAGTCGCGCGCCTAACAAAGAACAAGCCAGGGCAAACAGAGCCGAATCCAGCCACTGGCCGGACTGCTGCCGGCTAACACGGTACAGTCCAAGAGCGGCCCCTAACCCAACGGCAATCGCAAATCCGTTCACCCTGATCCTGTGATTTACTCAAAGTTTTGGCTGCGTAAATCTTACCACACTCCAGGCCGGGGGATATTCCTGGGTTCTCTGAGAGTTGCCGTGGTAACTGCCGCATTTCGGGGTGTTAAGCCTCCATCCCGAGAAATTCCCCTACTCCGGTGAGTAGACACGCAACTCCTGGAGAACCTGACGCTTTATTCGTACTTCAGCGCCAGCACCGGAATCATGGTCGCGGCGCGCAAGGCCGGGTACAGCCCTGAGATCAGGCCAACCAGGGTGGAGAACAGCAGCGCAAAAATCGGCAACCAGGGAGCAATATAGGCTGCTGGCCCTGCCGCGCTACCGCCCATCTGTGCCGCCTGGCTTTCCAGATAAGCCGACGCCAGCACGTTGACCACCTGGGCCGCCAGCCAGGCCAGGCCAATGCCGCCCAATCCGCCAATCAAGCCAATCCCCGCCGCTTCGCCCAAGAAGATGCTGAGCACGTTGCGGTTGGTGGCTCCCACTGCTTTCATCAGACCGATCTCACGGGTGCGCTCCAAAATAGCCATTGTCATGGTATTGGCAATGCCAATGGCCGCTACCAGCAGGGCAATGGCTCCAATGCCGCCAAAGACAATCTGAATGATGGTATAGAAGTTGTTAATTCCTTCCACAAAAGTCTGCGGGGTATAAGCGTTAAAGCCTATTTCGTTGATCTGCTCGGCCAAGGTAGTGGTCACCTTGGTATCGGTGGCCTTCACCATCACGTACTCGTAGCCTTCTTTATTGCGATTGATGCGCGTGCCCATAGCCCATTCGTTCCAGGCGGTCAGGTCATCCATACGCACCACCACCGCGTAATCGGCCTCACCATTCTTGGCTTTCAACACACCCGCCACGCGCATATAAACCGTCTTATTGATCGTCTCGCCTTCATTCGTCCAGCGGGTGAGCACCAACTTGACCTGTTCGCCGGTCAAATCCTCGGGTTGCTTCACCTCTGGGCGTCCTGGCCGCCAGCTTGGATCCATGAACTGCTGCATCGCGGATTCACCGATGAGCAGTTCACCTTTCTTTAATTGCAAACTTCCTTCCGGAAACGCCAATTCGTAACCGAGCACCGACAGGTCGGGTGTGTCGGCGGAGAAGATATAAGCATAGTTTTCCAGGCGGCCATATTTGAGCACGCCCATGGTGCGCAGGCTGTCGCGCGCAATAACTGCCTCCACACCTTCCAAAGCGGCCAGTTCCTTCAGCGCCGGGGCCGTCAATTGCTTGACCGTCGAAGTCGATGAGCCGCCCCCACCGCCGCCCGCTCGTTCAACCATCATTGCCTCTTCCCACTTGGGGTAGACGGAAATGATCGTCAAATCGGCAATGCCGGAAAACTGGTTGGTGGCGTTGCGCTGCAAGCCGGTCGCCAAAGCCACCAGCAGCACCACCGCCGCCGTGCCAATCACCACGCCAATCGCCGTCAAAGCCACGCGGCCTTTGCGGCGGGAGAGGTTATAGGCGATCAGGCTGATCAAATCGATAAATCGCATACCGCTCCTCTAGGGGACCTTGCCGCCGCCCCCGGGCACAACGATGATATCGCCCTCCGTAGGAACTTCGCCTTCGGGCATCACCGGCATCGATTCATCGGGGGTGTCGCTGCCCAGGCCAAACAGGCCCTTGAAAAAGCGCGCTACCTTTTGCCAGAAGGTTTCCTGCACCGGCTCGATCACCGGAGGCATCTCGCCGCCCTCGCCGGGGAAGTATCCGCCTTCGCCGCCGCCACCGTTGATCGGGGCCCCTTCGATAATATTCACCGGAATATCATGGCTGATCTGGCGAGGCTGATTAAAATCATCGGTGTAATTGATGGTGACATTGACCGTCGCATCCCCTGCCTGATAAGGAATGAAAGTGACATCCCAGGGATAGGATCCGCCTGGATCAAGCAGACCCACCAGGCTGATATTGTTCTGTGTGTCTCCCGCTGCCGAGGTAACCACCATGTTGCCCAGCACGGCGCTGGTGCGCCCCAGGTTGGTGATTTGCACCGGCAGCACGTTTGGCTGCCCAGACATGAGGGGGTTGGGGTCCATGTAGAAGTTGATCTCCAACTGCGGCAGGCGGTAGATGAGCAAAGTAATGACCTGGTCGTCCACCATGCGCACGCCCTTGGAGTTGGAATAGACAAAAGACAGCTTGAGCTGATAAGCGCCCGGATTGGCCGAAACGTTGACGATCAAGCGCGAACTCACCTTGGTCGAAGCGCCCGAATTCAGGTCGCCCATGAAAAGCAGGTTAGAAGATCCCACTGGCGCGAAGATGCTCAAGTCGGCGCTTCCGCCCGCGGTACCGCCGGGCTGAGGCGTTCCACTGTTATCCACGGTAGCCCCGCCGCCCAAAACCACGGTCACCGAATCGGCGTCATCATTACCCAGATTGTGGACTTCCATCTCCAGCGCGAACAACGAGCCCGGCTGCAAGGGATCCACATCGGTGGTATACGCGCCAACCACCAACTGCGGGCGCACCGCCGACTGCGCGGTGGGGGTGGGCGTGGGCGTAGCGGTGGGGCCAAAGGCGAAAGCCCCCAACGTGATGGTCAGGTTGAAGGCTTCGGTATAGGGCGTGCCATTGGTATCGGTGTAGCTCATTTGTACTGGCAGCGAAGCCACCGAACTGCCAATCAACGAAGTGCTAATGTAGATTTGCTGTGAAACGGTCTTTTTGCCGCCCGAATCCATCTCGGCTGCATACAGAACGCCACCCGTGCCTTCAGGAAGCAGGCTGTCGCTCATGAAAGTCAGCTTGACATCGCGAGCTTCTTCGCCACCCTTGTTTTCCAGGTCGAGGAACAGGTTGAAAGAAGTGCCGGGTTTGGGGGTGTTGGTTCCGGCATAATAGCTCTTGATGACCACCACCGGGCGCTGAGGAAGCGTGGAGGGGGGCGCGTCTACGGTAGTGAGCAACGTCAAGGGGTTGATAGATCCCGACGTAAGCCCTTCAAAGGTTAAGCTGGCAGCACTGGAGTTACCAGATTGCGCAGAACTTGGAATCGAAACCGTTACATCAACTACGACTGGTGATGAGACAGGGACATGAATTTGTCCTGGGACACCTACAGAATATTCCGAATTGTTGAGAGTAATTTTAACTGTTTCATCAACAGTTCCAGAATTGCTAATTGTCACTCTGTAAATCACCGATGTGCCTGCCTGGCCCGATTTACTGGAGCTATCAGGAACGACCGACAGGGTACTTCCCTGCGGCGGCGGCGCGGCCAACGCCCCACGAGGAGGCAGAGCCAGCAGAGCTACCATCGCAAGACAGGCAAATAAAAGGATAAGTGTGCGCTTCATAGAGTCGTTCCCTCCGTGGGTTGGGGTGCGTTTTCGGGGATTTGGCTGGCGGCTTCAAACTGCTCGCGTTCCACCAGATGCCCGTCGAGCAAATAAATTACATGAGTGGCAAAGCGCGTCATGCGCGCATCGTGAGTCACCACGATCACTGTGCGGCCCGCCGTGTGCAGTTCGGACAAAAGCTGCATGATGGTGTAGCCGGTAACGGTGTCCAGGTTACCGGTCGGCTCATCCGCCAGAATCAAACCGGGATCGTTGATGAGGGCGCGGGCAATGGCCACGCGCTGCTGCTGCCCGCCCGACATTTCAGTTGGGCGGTGGCGGGTATGTTTTTCCAGGCCCACTTTCACCAGCAACTCACGCGCTCGCTGGAGGCGCTGCTTGTTGGGCACCCCGGCAAAACGCATGGGGAAAGCCACGTTTTCCAACGCGGTCATACTGGAAACGAGGTTGAACTGTTGGAAGATGAAGCCCATCTTCTTGCGCCGGTAAACCGCCAGCGCGTTCTCATCCATACTATTGAGATCATCGCCGGAAATGCGGATCGCCCCACTGGTGGGGCGGTCCAACCCGCCGATCAAATACAGCAGGGTGCTTTTCCCCGAGCCAGATGGCCCCATGATGACCGTGAACGAGCCGGGGGGAATCAACAGGTCCACGCCCGCCAGAGCCTGGATTTTGTTGCGCCCCATGGTAAAGACCTTGCGCAGCGTAAGTGTTTCGACCGAGTCGGCTTGAATCATACTAGAAGTAGAAATAAGCGCCCTGGGTGTTCAGGCCGCTCAGCAACGAACTGGCAAATTGCGGCAGCGCCTGAAGCACCAGCAAGAGTAATACCGCCACCAACACCGCGCCAATCACTTTGCCGGTGCTTAAACCCGAGGCAGGTTTTGCGCCAACAATCAACAGAACAACCTGCCAGATCAAGTAGATATCGATGAGCGCCAGCAGCGCCGTCAGGAAAGCTGCTCCGCCACCCTCGCCCGCCACGAAGCCCGACAGGCCCGCCCCGGAAATCAGTTTGCGCGAGAAAAGCATAGCAATAATTTGCACCAATGAGCGCACCGCCAACGGCAGGCTGCTCCAGGCTGCCAGGTTGAAGTCGGCATGGCGCGAGCCGCGCCCACCTGCCAGGGTCAGCGCCAAATGCAGCAGCCCGCCCAAGATGAACCACCCCACCCACACGCCCAACAGCGAGCCCAGGGCAGGGAAAAGGTAAATCCGGGTGGCGTCGACTTTGGGCTGGGCCGCCTCCAGCATCTTTTCTTGCGCGTCAGGTGAATAATACTGGAAATCCTGGGGCAGGTCGATGGGCTGGCTGAGAATTACTTCCTTGCGCAGCGGGCCTGCCACCAGCACCTGCACAACAACCAGCAGGCTGAGCACCAGCAGCGGAACCAGCCAGACGCCGTTTTCGGCCTCGGCCACCGCCTGTAAACCACGCCGCGGCCGGAACAGCACCGGCAATATCAAATCAAAGCGCAGTCGGCGAGGGGGTTTTTCGGGGAGATCGTTTTCTTCAATGACAGTCTCGGACATAGTCTCTCACTTTCCAGTCAGTGTGAATTGAATGATTATATGACGCATTACCCTGGCAAGAAGTTCCGCCACAAACTTCCGATTGAGGTATTTACTCAACAAAGCAAATGAATTTTCCCTCATCAAGCTGGGTGTCAGTAACCCTTGATTAAGTATAACCCATGACCGCAATCTTTGACTTCAATGGTAGTCAAAAAAGGTAGATCCTCACACCAGCCCTCGATCTTTGGTAAGTAGATCCCAAAGAAGGGCTTCACCCCGCAAATTCCCAACGAAACTTAATCTCAGCAACCTTTGTCCCAATTTCACGTATAGTTTTATATAATTTGAGTGACTGCCTCGAACCAATCACCAAACTTCGCCACAAACGATTAAATTTTTTATTTCGCTCAAATCCCTTTCAAAAAACGTTCTGCTTTCTTTCTTTTTCTTGCAAGGAGTCTCCCCATACCCCCCAAATCGATTGCCATCATAGGCGCTGGGTTTGCCGGAATTTCCGCCGGTATTTATGCCCAAATGAACGGCTACCAAACTCAGATTTTTGAGTTGCATAATTTGCCAGGCGGTTTATGCACCAGTTGGAAACGGAAAGGATACACCATCGATGGGTGCATCCATTGGCTGGTGGGCTCATCCCCCGCCAACTCATTGTATACCTTCTGGCAAGAAGTAGGGATGCTGCAAGATCGGCATTTCATCGACCACGATACCTTCGTGGTGTTGGAAGATGGCAACGGGCGCGTGTTCAACATGTACGTCAATCCAGACCGCCTGGAAAAGCACATGCTCGAGCTATCTCCCCAGGATGGGGACGCAATTCGGGAGATGACCGACGGCATTCGCTTGTGCAAGAAACTCGGCCAACCCGCCTTCAAAAAGGGTCTAGCGGGATTATTGCAAAAAGCGGGCTTTTTTGCCGGAATGCTCTCGGTCATGCCGAAGATGAAGAAATGGATGAATCTGACCTTAGCCGATCTGGCAAATCGGTTTCAGGATCCCTTCCTCCGGAAAAGCTTCAGGGATTCGCTTTATCCTGATATGTCAGCGCTGGGTCTGGTGATGACTCTGGCTTTCCTTGATAGCAAAACCGCCGGATATCCGCTGGGGGGATCCATGCCGCTAGCAAAAGCCATCGAGAAACGCTACCTGGACCTGGGCGGGACCATCCATTATAGTTCGCCGGTAGAAAAAATCCTGGTAGAGGATAACCGGGCTGTCGGGGTAAAACTGAAAGATGGCAGCGAGCATCGCGCCGATGTCGTCATTTCGGCGGCGGATGGCTACGCAACCATTTTCAAAATGCTCGAAGGCCGTTACGTGAACGACACCATCCGTGGTTACTATGACACCATGCCCATCTTCCCTGGCCTGGTGTATGTGGGGCTGGGCGTCAACCGCAGCTTTGCCGACGAAACCCAGAGTGTTTCGGGGGTAAAATACCGATTGAAGACCCCTATCGTCATTGGAGGGAAATCGCACGAAATTCTCTCCGCGCACCTTTACAACTTCGATCCAACCCTGGCTCCGGAAGGGAAAAGCGTTTTAACCATCATGTTCGACAGCGACTACAACTATTGGAAGAATTTGGCCGCTGACCCGGGAGCCTACCAGGCCGAGAAACACGCCGTCTCCGAAGCCGTGCTGGACGGTCTGGAGCAACGCTGGCCCGGAATTGCCAACCAGGTCGAGATGATCGATGTGGCCACTCCGCTGACCTTCGAACGCTATACCGGCAACTGGCAGGGCAGCTTTGAGGGTTGGATGATCACCCCCAAAGCTTTGATGATGAAAATGGACAACACCCTGCCCGGCCTGGAAAACTTCTATATGGCGGGGCAATGGGTGCAGCCGGGGGGCGGTTTGCCGGGGGGCGTTATGTCCGGACGGCGGGCCATTCATGACATTTGCAAGAAAGACAAAGTTAAGTTTCAAACTACCACTTGTGTATAACCAACCCAGGTTTGGGAGGATGACGACCCTCCCGAACTCATCACCACGGAGATAAGGATGCGCATTCGAATTGGGATGGAAAACGGTTACGAGAACCGCTCACTGGCCTGGGCATTAGATTATCCCGGTTGTTTTGCCTACGGCGAGGATGCCGCTACCGCCCTGCTTAAAATGCCGCGCGCTCTATTGAATTATCGCGATTGGGCCGAGAAGCACGCCGGGCGTGAGTATATCGAACTGGGGGACTTCGATTTACGCACGGTGGAGACTTTTAAAGTCTACTCCGTAGACGAAAACTTCGAGCCTGCCGACAAGGGCCACCTGGTCAACGCCTGGTTCCATGATGACTGGCGTCCGCTGACCGGCGAGAACGTGCAATGCGGGTTGGAATTGCTCTCCTGGAGCCGCGCCGACCTGCTGGCCGTCGCGCAACATCTACCTGCCGATCTCCTGGACCGCGAGGCGCCTGGGGAGCGCTGGAGTATCCGTGGAATTTTGGGGCACATCGCCCACGCGGAATGGTGGTATCTGGACCGACTGGGGTTGGGCGGAGAGCGCGGCGAACTGCCCGAAGATGTCTTCAAACGGCTGGACATTGTGCGCGCCCGCCTGTTACAGGCGCTGCCGGAACTGGTGGGGGTCAAGCAAGTGGTGGGCCTACGCGGCGAGTTCTGGAGCCCGCGCAAGGTGCTGCGCCGCGCCCTGTGGCACGAAATGGACCACATCGGACATATTGCCCATTTGATTTAGCGGGTCATTACAGACCCTAAGGGTTTTCTGAAACCCTTAGTACCTATCCTAAAAAT
>CAYOHX010000108.1:0-17852 GCA_964403875.1 uncultured Anaerolinea sp.
GATGACGATCGATTTGATCTATGGGTGGGTCGGATTATTCAGGCGTTGGTGCATGACGGTGATTGGCAGAGTCAGGTAATCCTGCGTGAAGAACGCTTTGGCCGTCTCAACCTGATCCGGGATGGGATCACGTTGAAAATTGAAATGATCAACGATGTGCCTGCCCGGGTGGGTGTGGTTGTAGACCATCCGACTCTTGGGTGTTTGGATACAGCCGAAAACATCCTGGCCAACAAGGTTACGGCGCTGCTGGATCGCGAAGAGCCGAAGGACTTTGCGGATATCTGGGGATTTTGCACAAAGATGGGCTTATCCTTGCAGGAGGCTATCACCAACGCGGAAAGCAAAGCGGCTGGCATCTTTCCGGTGGATCTGGCACGGTTGCTATGTACAGCAACCGAAGCCGATTGGGCAGCCGTTCGCTGGATAAGCCCGCCACTGATGAAAGTATACTTATCTGAATTAAATGCTTTAGGTGAGCAGCTTCTCCTGTTATAAAACGATATTGTAGGATAGCAATCTTACACATCTTCTACGTCTTACCGTGTATAGTCCGGCTCGCTTTTGATGATCGTCACGATCCGGGTGCAACCACACTATAAGGTACGATTGGGTTCGCTTTGGATGCCTTGGGGATGCGCCGTTCCCGCTATCACGGGTTCCCCAAAACGCATTTACACCATCTCTTATCGGCAACAGCCATCTATATGCACCGTATCCTCAACCGGTTAGCCGAACTGCTTCGTTCTCGGAGGCGCGTTTCACGCTTCGCCGCTCTCGCTCCCGCTTGAATTCACCAATAGCATCTCGAAAGATAAACTACCTCAAAATTCGGTGCCTCCACACTTTGTGATCTTGTTGGCGAACCCATAAACTACGCCGAAACAGCCAGGAACAAACGGGTGCCTCCACAGATCATAGTGGATAACTCGAGCATGGTTAAAAAGTGATAGAATTTCAGGCTTACCCATCCAAGAACGGAGACAGAACGCGGATTTGGTCAATCGATTGTTTGGGATCCTTGGGATTCTGATCTTACTTATTGAATCATATCGGTATTCACGCAAGTATTGGATTAAACGCCTCCTCAATCGGAAGAGAAAAGAAAAACGGCCGCGCAAACCTGCCGTGTTGCGACCGAAGAGTGAACGGGATTGCCGTTTTTGTCGTGAAGGTGAAGGTCGGTGGACACGCATATCGAGGGTCACACCGGACTCCTGGCAGCTACGGAAAGGAAAAAGGGGTCCCAAGAAGAAGGTCGAGACCGAAGGCTATTATTGCCCTAATAAAGGCTGCGCATATTATGGGATCCGAGAAGCGCGGATCCATGCGTTGGTGGGGTATGGAACCCATGGAAAGCAGGAAGCCATCCGGGATTTCAAGTGTCAGGCGTGTGGGAAGAAATTCACGGCGCGGCGGAACACGATGCTCTACCGGTTGAAAAGTCATTCGGAACAAATTGTAAAGATTTTGTGGCTGCTGGCGTTAGGAGTAGATGCGTCCGCATTGGAAGAAGTGTTTTGCGTGCGGGAGATCACCATTCGCACCTGGTTGTGTCGCAGCGGGCTGCAGGGGCAGAAGTTGCACGAGCGTTATATGGCGGAATTGCAGCTGGTGCATGTGCAGCTCGATGAATTATGGGCCAACGTCAAGCAAGGCAGCCAGGACATGTGGGTGTGGGTGGCCAGCGATGCGCAGACCAAACTGATCCCGGTATTGCAGGTGGGGGGCAGAAATCAGGACATGGCCTATGCAGTAGTGCACGAATTAAAAGGAAGGCTGGCCTCCGGCTCCGTGCCGGTATTCAGCACGGATGGGCTGAAGCATTACTGTGCGATCCGTTTGCTCGAAACTGAAAGGAGGATGAGCAGCGAAGAACGAAAAGGATCAGCGTTTTTCGACAACTGTGTGTCCATATAGGTGAGTCGCAAGACAACCCCTATCCCCGAAGTGGACGGGTGAAAGCAACACCCAACGGCGGAAGATCGGCAATCCAACGTCGGAGCGCATGGGTGAAAAGGCGGTAAGCCCGGAACCAGACCAGGCAACCCCGTCAAGCAGGTGGTGATGCGGAACGAAAGTGAAGGTACATTGAGGCGTCGTCAGTGAGACCCTGCCTATGCTGGTTAATGGGCAGGCCCAAAATGGGAATGGTTTCAGGCTGGACAGCAGTAGTGTGTTCAGCATTCACTCGAATGGAACCCGGCGTAAAGTACCCCGCTACAACCACGTAAGAATGGACACACGGAACGGAGTAACCCATCTGTAGCTCTCGGTGCAAGCTGAGTAGGTTGCCAGCCGCATGCCCAGATGGGAAGGATGGCTCAAGAAGCCAAGGCCTGGATGAAAGTCTGGGATATGCTGACGTGAGCCCGGAGCATCGGAAGGTAAAGGAACTGGCAGAGAGCAGGTCTTATGACAGATGTTGAAAAACATACTGAAGACTGGCAGACGATCCCCTGGAAAGCGTTCCAGCGGAATGTCTACCGCCTCCAAAAGCGCATTTACCAGGCTGAACGCCGAGGGGACCGAAAGCAAGTTCACAATCTGCAACGGATGCTGATGCGATCCTGGTCAGCCCGTTGTCTGGCCGTGCGGCAGGTAACGCAAGATAATCGTGGAAAACGAACGGCGGGCGTAGATGGGGTTGCGGCACTGCCGCCCAAACAGCGCCTGGAGTACGCTCTGCGATTAGCCAAACTGCCTAAGCGAGCAGCGCCCGTTCGACGGGTCTACATTCCCAAACCGAGCAACCCTGACGAGCGCAGACCGCTGGGGATACCGACGATGTATGACCGTGCGGCACAAGCACTGGTCAAACTGGCATTGGAACCCCAATGGGAAGCGTGCTTTGAAGCCAACTCGTATGGGTTTCGGCCCGGACGAGGCGCGCACGATGCTATCGAAGCGATCTTCAAGGCTATCGAGCGTAAACCCAAATATGTCTTGGATGCTGACATCGAAAAATGTTTCGACCGGATCAACCATGAGCAGCTATTGGCCAAACTCCACGCGATCCAACCGATCACGTGCCTGGTGCGCGCCTGGCTAAAAGCCGGGATCGTGGATGGGGACGAAATGCTGTTCCCAGAAGCGGGTACCCCACAAGGCGGTGTACTTACGCCGCCAACAATGTAGCAAAAAAAGTGATAGAGTTCCCGGTAACTATTCCACGCAAGCGATTACGGCCTGAGTATGGGGATGGATTTGGGGGAGCGCCGTTAGATACGTTCCCGCCCAAACCAGATCTCCGGCGTAATCGGGGAGCCAGTACCGATGGAGCCGGAGTCGAGGGAACCACGCCCGTTGAAGGTGAAGCGCATGTTTGAGCCGGACCGCACTTCCACCATTAATCTGCAAATTGCCTACGAGCAGATCCTGCCAACAAAACCATCTCGGATCGTTCTGCCAAAGCCACCGGGTGAGCCATTGGAAATCGAGCCGAAACAGAAAGAGAGGACGTTGGCATGAAAACGATACAGGTTGGGTTGTACGCGCGGGTATCTAGCGAGCAGCAAGTGGAGGCCGGAACCATCGAAAGCCAGATCGCGGCCTTAGAGGAGCGGATCCGCCAGGATGGGTATGCGCTCCAAGCAGATTTGCGCTTTATCGATGCGGGATATAGCGGCGCAACGCTCATTCGCCCGGCCCTGGAGCAATTGCGTGATCAAGCCGCGCTAAATGGACTGGACCGGCTGTATGTGCATTCGCCCGATCGGCTGGCCCGAAAGTATGCCTATCAGGTGTTGCTGCTTGAAGAGTTGCAGCGCAATGGGGTGACGGTCATCTTTCTCAATCGGGAGCCGCAACAAACGGCGGAGGACCAACTGCTATTACAGATGCAGGGCATGATTGCGGAGTATGAGCGCGCCAAAATTCTGGAACGCAGCCGCCGCGGAAAGCGACATGGGGCGAAAACCGGCGATGTTGCTGTGTTGTCGGGCGCACCGTATGGCTACCGCTATATCAATAAGCAGGATGGGGGCGGCCAGGCGCGGTACGAAGTCGTTTTTGAAGAGGCCAACGTAGTCCGGCAGATCTTCCACTGGATGGGGGTCGAACGAACCAGCATTGGCGAAGTCTGCCGGCGGTTGAAAGCCGCGCAAATTCGCAGCCCGAAAGGAAAACCCGCCTGGGATCGGTCGTCGGTGTGGGGCATCCTCAAAAATCCAGCCTACAAAGGCACAGCCGCGTTCGGGAAAACCAAAACCGAGGCGCTGCACCCCAAACTGCGTGCCCAACGCGGACGCCCGATGCAGCCGCGCCGGGCTGTTTCGATTGCGGATCAACCCCGCCAGGACTGGCTCTCCATCCCGGTTCCAGCGCTGGTGGATGAGGCCATCTTTGAAGTGGTCCAAAAACAGCTCAAGGAAAACGGCCAGCGCGCCAGACAGGGCCAACGCGGAGCGCTCTACCTGCTGCAAGGACTGTTGGTTTGTGCGCACTGCGGTTACGCCTATTACGGCAAGCAAATTAGCCAGAAGGCGGCGAAGGGCAAACCCCGCTCGTATGCCTATTATCGTTGCATTGGCACGGATGCGTATCGCTTTGCAGGCGAACGGATTTGTGATAATCTACAGGTACTCACCGATCTGTGGGATCAGGTGGTTGGGGAAGAAGGATGCAGCCTATTACAAGATCCGCAGCGGCTGAGGCAGGTATATGAGCGTCGGTTGAGCGTTTCCCAGCCGGAGAATGAAAATCGGGTCACCCTGCGGGCGCAGATCGCTAAGGTGCAGCAAGGGATGGCCCGGCTGATCGATGGGTATGCGGAAGGCATTATTCAGAAACCGGAATTTGAGCCGCGCATTACCCGTTTGCGGCAGCGGCTGGCAGATTTAGAGCAGCAGGAACAGCGGATCAGCGAAGAAGAAACCGGGCTGGCAGAGCTTCAGGAGGCCATGGGTCGGTTGGAGGATTTTGCGGAAAAAGTGAAAGGCAATCTAGCAGAAGCAGACTGGGCGATGCGGCGGGATCTCATCCGCATGTTGGTCAAACGGGTGGAGATTGCCAAAGAGGAAGTCAGGGTCGTTTTTCGAACGCTTCCCGATTCCATTCAGGATGAGAACCGCGAGAAAAGTTTGCTACATTGTCGGCGGCGTAGTTTCACCGTTGTTGGCCAATGTGGCGTTACACGGATTGGAGAGTCACCTGATAAAAGCTTGCCCTTCCATGCGGAAACCGAGCATCATTCGCTATGCGGATGATTTTGTTATCCTGCACGAAGATTTGGAAATGCTGCGAGCGTTACGCGAACAGGCTGAAACCTGGTTGGTAGGGATGGGACTGCGGCTCAAAGCGAGCAAAACCCATATCTCTCATACACTCCAGGCGACAGACGGGGCCGTAGGCTTTGACTTTCTGGGCTTCACTGTCCGGCAATATCCGGTTGGAAAATATCGCACGAACACCTTTCGCGGGCAGCCGGGATACAAGACCTTCATCAAACCCAGCCGGAAAGCACAAAAACGGCATGTGGCCGCCCTGCGGGAGACGGTGAGGAACCATCAGGGTCAGGCGCAAGCCGCGCTGATCGGGCACCTCAACCCGCTCATCCGTGGGTGGTCGAATTACTACCGGGCATGTGTGGCCGCGAAGGTGTTCACCCGAATGGACACCCATCTGTACTACCAGTTGTTCCAATGGGCGACCTACCGCCATGCATACAAAACGGATGGCTGGTGCTATCGCCACTACTGGCGCAGGGTAAAAGGACGGGTGGTGTTCAGTGATGGGAAGAACCTGCTGACCAAACACATGGATACGCGGATCCAAAGGCACGTGAAAGTGAAATGGGACAAAAGCCCGTTCGATGGGGACTGGGTCTACTGGTCCACGCGGATGGGGCGAGATCCCAGCCATCCGGCGCAATGGGTGAAGCTGCTCAAACGGCAAGACGGGCAATGTGGGTATTGTGGATTACGCTTTATGACAGTGGATGTGTTGGAAGTGCATCATCGAGACGGAAATCGCCAAAACTATTCTTTGCGAAACCTGGTGTTGTTGCATGGTCACTGTCATGATCAGGTTCATTCGAGCGGAAAGCGTCTGTGACAAGGACCGATGCACTGAAGAGCTGATTGATGGGAAACCATCACGATCAGTTCGGGAGTGTCGGTGAGGGGAGTGATCCCCTCACCGACCATAACTTTATGCCCTGACAGCGCACTTCGGGCAGTGGCAAACGGCGGAAGGGAAGAAGCCGGTGTGGGTGCTGTTGAAGGATTTCGTGTATGCCCAGGTGATCAAACATCAACGCCGCAGGCGGACGGTGGAGGTCGAGCGGCGGGTGCTGGTGGGGGAGATGACGCAGTACGGACAGCGTCTCCGCCAGGCGGGGCTGAGTGGGCGGATCAATACCGCCTTTGTCGAACGGCTGAACTTGACCATCCGGCAGTGCGTCTCCAAACTGACCCGGTGCACCTGGGGACCGGCAAAGTACACCCCAGAGCTGATGGAGCATCTGGAGTGGTGGCGGGCTTATTATCATTTTGTGCGTTATCATGAGAGTCTGGAAGAATTACTGTCTCAGCCCGTCAAACGCAAGGGCAAGCATCAGCCCAGGAAATACCGGAGGCAGACTCCAGCCATGCGGGCTAGGCTGACGGGCAGGCGTTGGACGGTAAAGGAATTAATAAGCTATCCTTTACCGTGAACGGGATTAGAAAAGGGGGGAAGATCGCGAATACTTGACCCTCAACCGGACTCGCGGGCGGGATTTTCGCCGGAGTTGGGGCGGTTACAACCGAAAAACGCCACGGTTACGGCGTTTTTCGGTTGTACACCATGGATGATCTTGTTGGCGAACCCATCAGCTAAGCCAGAACTGGATGAAAAAGGCGGGTAAAGGCAGTGGCATGTGCTTGCGCCGGCACCTCGCCTTGGATCCACCGGGCCAGACGGGTGAGATTAATCGCACAAGCGACCAAAAGATGTTGGAGACGGGTTTTTGCCAGACCCAGGTAGCGGGCACGGCGTAAGTCGAAGGTGCGGACACCCAGGGAAATCGTGCCTTCAATTCCAGCGCGATGTGCATACTGTTTTTTGAACGCTTCGGTTTTTTCACGTGCTCGAGCAGCCTCGAGGGCGAGTTGTTGTGGTTTCGGGCGGACGGTAATGGTTCGGCGAGGGGGTTGGGAACGGGTGCATTGATGATGCAGCGGACAAACACCACAATCTTTTTTGGAAAAGCGAATGTGGATCGTGTCATTGCCTCGCGTGTCTTTGGCCGGTAACCAGAATTGGCTGGTTTTCCCACCGGGGCAGGTGGCCTGCTTGCGCTCCCAATCCACTGCAAAGTTTTCCGCCGCGAAACCGCCTTCCGCCTGGCGCGCCTGCCAGCCAGTATCGATGCGGGTTGGCCCGACCAGGTTCACCTCATAGGTCTCCTGACTGGTCACCAGCAATTCGGCATCGAGATAGGCGGTATCGACAAGATGATCTGCTGGGAGGAGATCTTTCTCTTGCAGCTCGGCATGAATTGGAGTGGTCATCTCACCATCCGCGATGGGGGCCAGGGTGGTCTGTACAGCGGTAATGATGCGGGGCAGTTGTTCCTCACAGGTTTCGGTCAGGTGGGCTTTATACCCTACCCAATTCATCCCCCGCTTCGTGCTAAAACGTGCTTCTTCGTCAAACGGAGAGTAGATGGCAATCGATGCGGGAGGCAGTTCATCGGGCTGCCGCCAGCGCAGCTGATCTTCGGTTTTCCAGGTGTAATTCTGGATCCACACCTTATGCAAAATGCGTACCGCCGGGATTTCGATCAACCATTGGGGTGATCCGGGATCAAAGATCGCTTTCAAGAGGCTCAGTCCATCCGCACCGATCTGGTCTGCATATTGGTCTCTTTCGGTTTGGCTTTTTGGCAGTCGGTAATTTTGCACTTTACTACCGTAGCGATCAGGCCAATCTGGTTGGCTGTGCTCACGTGTCCATTCTGGTACCACCACCGCCAGGCTATCCAGGGTATGTCGCAAGGTTTCCCCCACCATTTCCAGACGGTTCAGTTCCCGCACGGCACCGACTACATGGGTTGAATCGGTGCGTTGTTGTCCGCGTTTCTTTAGATAGCCTGCGCTCTGTGCAAATGCCAGGATTTTGTCGAAGGCTTTCTGTTCCCAGCCCTTCTCAATCAGTCGGGCCCGAAACTCACACAAAACGCTGTAGTCAAACCCTGGATCAGTCAGTTCCAGGCACAAGATGTACTTCCAGTCAATCCGTGATCGGACGGCATCGGCAGCCTGACGATCGGATAGCCCTTCCATAAATTGTAAAATCAGAATCAACATCAAGCGAACCGGCGAAAGAGCAGGTTGACCATTATTGGAAAATAGCGCAGCAAACTCTGGATCGGCAAACAAACTGCCAAAGGTGTCAGACAACGTCAGGTAGATGTTGCCATTCGGAAATACAGCTCGGGCAACTTCGGCTGTCTTTTCAGAAACGGTATACGAATCTTGGATACGTAATGACATGCTGACCTCCAACCACGATAGATGAGGTAGTATCCTGCACTTTATTTCGTTTGACAATACCATTCAGGATCACGAGGGTTCGCCAACAAGATCACCAATGAAGGATATTCGCTTGCACATCCGGCTGCATATCTGCCTTGGAAAATAACGCCTGCACTTGAGCCAGTTTCTCCTTATTTTGCCCATCCAGCGCACCCAGGTGAATTTCTGCCCCCAGGTTGGCCCAGTACAGGCAGTCCTCCCGGATCGTGCCGCCGCCATCCGGATAGCCCATCAGGTAGCGCTCGCGGGGAAGCAATGCATCGATCTCCGCAGGGCCTTCCCAATTGGAGGTGAAGGTCAAGAAGATGGTATCTCTTCCAACACAAGGATGTAACGCAGACAGTGCTCCGGAGAGCTGGTTGGCATTTACCGGAAGGATCACCAGTTCATAACCGTCCGCGGGACAGACTTCTTCTACACAATGCAGATCGTAGTGTGTTCTGTGGTTCGCCGGATGGCCTTTCCGCTCATCCAGCACATCCAGATCCACGCCTTGCGTGAAAAGCTGCGATTTTCCTGACCGGACATAGTGGGTCACATCAACTCCGCCTTCCCGCAGCACCCAACCATAAATTACGCCAATGACCCCAGTTCCAACAATTAAGGTTTTCATGATTGACCTCCAAACACCTGTATATCGCCTTCAAATGCGCATAAGGCGGGCATCAAGACACCCAGGCTGCGACCTGTATTAAGCAGATCGTAGTAAAACACTTTGACTTCTTCCGCATCCCCGAGCCCATGCAGCGAGCTGCGTTGAACGAGTTTGTTGAAGCGGAACATGGCTTTAATGATCAGACCAGTAATCCAGATACCCACCGGTGCGGTATTTAGATACATCCGCGTTTCCGGGTACTTTTTCAAGTCGACACCTCGGCGCGAGACAACTTCCAGGCACTCTCGGGCCGCATGAATGCCCTGCTCGGCAATTGAGCGGTTGTCCAAGACGGCTTCGAGACTGCCCGCCTTGACCAGCGCTGGCCACAACCCGCCGGTGATCGCATACTGCACCCAGAGATAATGGAGGATGTTCTCCTGGACGGTCACGCCGATCTGCGCAGATTGGCATAAAGCAGAGACTTTCTCCAGGCAGTCATCCTGGCGCCCATTCACCTGGCCGATATCCACGCTGGCGATGGTGGCAATTAGGGTATTCCCTTCGAACTTACCGCCGGCTTTGGCATCGCCGAAGACATAGCGGGAGGGCGGCAGGATCGCGTCAATCGCCTCGGTGCCCTCCCAATTTTGGGTCAGCAGGAAGTAATCTGCATCGCCGGTCAAGGGAACGAGTTGTTTCAGTGTTTCGAGCAGGTGATAATGTTTGGTTGGCACGATGACCAGTTCGTAGTTATCTTCGGGACGAACGGTCTCCGTTACGTTGATCGTGTGGTGTCCGGTGAAATTCTTCTGGTGACCTTTGCGCACATCGTACATATCGATCTCAAAGCCATCTTGATACTTTCCAGCTTTACCAGGCCGTACCAGGTGGGTGACTTCATGACCGGCCTCAGCCAACGCCCAGCCGAAAATGGTTCCAATAATCCCTGCCCCGACAATCAGTGTTTTCATGTTGACTCCTTCTAATGTAAAAACGCTCATCTCGTATTGATGAGCCTATCTTACCGGGGAGGGGAGGAGAGATCATCCCTCCAAAGGAGGATCGGGTGGGGAGAAAATGGTTACCTGGCAGCCATAAGCTGCAAGCGGGGCATCCGCTGTTGCGACAGCAGCCGAAACTGCTACAGCAGCTCAATCTCCCTGGCTCGCGTAACGGCTGCTGTGCGGTTTTCGGCATCTAATTTCATCAGAATGCTTTTTACATGGCTTTTTATCGTTGAAAGGGCCACAACCAGCCGTTCTGCGATTTCCTGATTGGAGAGGCCGGCTGCCATCAGCCGCAGCACATCCATTTCGCGATCACTGAGCAGGGTGGGAGGTTTTTCCATCGCCTTCATCCGGCGTTCGCAATCCATTAGGAGGCTCGCAGCGAATGGATCTTCCAGGTGCTTAGCATGATAAACCCGCAAAAACGGCAGCAGTTCAGGTTCATCCACAAAGACACGACGCTGGTTGTGAGCAGCACCCAGGGCAAGCGCTTCGGCCAGTGTAGTCTCGCCTTCACCTGGTAGCCTGGATTTAAGCAGCAGGATCTCGATTAAACTGGCGCGATGGGCTGCGCGCGCTGCAGTTTCCAGTGTGGTAAGCATTTCTCTGGCCGGGTGGTTTTCGCCAACGGCCAGCCAGACGCGAGCCACGACCAGCCATTGACTTTCATCTTCAAAAGTAGACGGGGGATTTTTGTCTCTCAAGAAAGACTGTACCCATTTCCGTGCGGAGGCGGTTTGCCCCTGGGCTAATTGAAACCGGGCGCGGATCGACTGGATATGCCCGCCTTCATGAATGGGCAGGGCAGCGGCAAACTCGGATTCCAGCCGGTCGAGGAAGGCCAGCCCTTCCTCTAGATTCCCCTGGGTAAAACGCAGGCGCGCCAGGCTTAACAGCGCGCCAATCTGGATCTCAGGACTGCCCCAACGCCGTCCAATTTCGAACCCTTTCTGGAGGACCGCTTCAGCCTCCTCGAAGAGAAGCCGCTCGTGCAGCACGCCGCCTAAGCCAACATAACCAACCCCAATCAGCGGCAGGCTTCCCATGGCAGGATCCGCTTCGAGTGCAATCACCTGGCGATGCAGCCGTTCTGCCTGGTCAAAAGCGCCCAATGCTTCATAAGTTTGAGCCAGCGTGCTGATGGCCAGCAGATGGATGATGGGCTGGCGCCCTCGCTGGCTCTCGACGATGGCTTGCTGCAGAAGGTCGACGGATTGTTCAAGTGCCCCGGAAAGCGTTGCCGCCGTTCCCTGACTGAGCAGCACCCCGCAGCGCAGCTGGCTGTCCTCCGCAGGAACCAGGCGTAAAGCTTCATCGGAATAGTGCTGAATGGCGGGAATATCTTGATGAACCGTGGCGATGATGGCCCGGATGGCAGCGATTTCTCCCTGCTGAGCAGGCTGCAGCCCTTCGTGATGTGATAAGCCGTCGAGCCGAATTTCGGCTTCGTCAAAAACGCCATCCGTCACCAGCGCCCAAGCCTGAGCAATGGCCAGCGCGGGCCGGGCGGCTACGCAATCCTCTGGCAGTTGATCCAGCCAGGCTTGCAGCGTGGCGCTGCCACCACGCAGGACCATGGCTTTTGCAGCTGGAGCGAGCAGATTGGCCGCGATTTCTGGCTCCCCAGCAGCCAGGGCGTGTGAAATCGCCTCATCCAGCATATTGTTATTTGCAAACCAGGCTGAGGCGCGGCGATGAATCTCTGCTACTATCTCAGCCTGCTGGTGAAGGAGACGGTTCCGCAGCATTTCCGCCCACAACGCATGGTAGCGGTACCAGCGCCGCTCGGCATCCAGGGGGACGAGAAACAAGTTGGTGCGTTCCAGATGTTCCAGCATATCCTGGGCATCGTCCAAGCCGGTGACAAACTGGCACAAAGGAGCCGTCAGTTTTTCGAGCAGGCTGGTTTTCATCAGGAAATCCTGCACTGTTTCCAGCTGCCGCTTGAACGCCTCATCCGTCAAGTAATCGGCGATGTAGCGGTGGCTACCGCCAAACGATTGGATGAAATCTGTGGTTTTGTTCTGATCCATGGATTGCAGCGCCAATGCCGCTAACTGCAATCCTGCGGCCCATCCCTCGGTGCGTTGGGTAAGCTGGTCGATCTGCCCTTCTGAGAGCTCAAGATGCATGAACTGGTTGAGGAAACCGGCCGCTTCCGTTTTCGAGAAACCCAATCCGTCGATATGAATTTCCGTGATCTGGCCGCGAGCGCGCAGGCGAGGCAGTTCGAGCGGCGGTTCACTTCGGCTGGTCAGCGCCAGGTGAAATGCGGCGGGCAGCCGCGCCAGCAGCTGAACCAGGGTGGCATGAATACGCGGGTTGTGGATAGTGTGGTAATCGTCCAGTACCAGAACCAGGGGGGAAGTTTCTTGAGCCAGACGGTTTATCAGGACAGATAGAAGCAGATCAACGGGCAGTTGATGGAGTGGGTCGTTTTGCAGCAGGGTTTGAATGGGATCGAGTAGGCCAGGGATATGACGCGCCAAAGCAGCGGCAAAGTACTGCCAGAACTGTGTAGGGTCGTTATCCCCCTCATCCAGTGCCAACCATCCGAAACGAACATCTTCCTGGTGCGCCCACTCGCCCAGCAGCGTGGTTTTCCCATAGCCGGGAGGCGCGCTAATCAGCAACAGGCGGTGACCTAACTGGAGCCCACGCTGGAGGCGTTCCAATAGTTGTGGCCGGAGAACGCAGAAGGCTGGAGCGGGAGGAATGCTGATTTTAGTATGGATGAACGGAAACATTAGCTTCATTATAAATCGTTGTTCATATTTGAGCAGCAGCACGAATATATCTCAGCAAATTGGATATAGAAGAGCAGCCGGCTTATCCTGGTCATCTGGCTAATTGACAAAGCGATTATAATTACTTAGTATTAACTAAGTAAAAAGATTAAACGAGGAATCATGCGAAAAGCGAGGGACGGGGAAACAACCAAAGAAGTGGTCGTTGATGCCGCCAAAGCCGTATTTGCAGAACGTGGTTTTGCGGGTACATCCCTGGCGATGATTTCACAGCGCTGTGGAATCTCAGATGGACTGATCCTGCATCATTTTGGCAGCAAGCGCAACCTGTACCATGTGGTGCTGGAGACGCTGGCGAAAGAGTACGTTGCAGCTATTTCCCCAACGGATGCGCAGCCGACCAGTCCAGCGGAGGTGATGCAAGTCATGCTGAAAACCACGTTCCAATACTGGAATAGCGACAACACTTACAATCGCATCTCCATGTGGGCTTACCTCGAAAACCAGACGGAGCTAATCGATCAGGAAGTGAAATTGACTGCTGGGTTGAGCGCCATGATTCAAACGATGCGGGCGGAGGGCAGGGTGAATGCCAACGTTGCCCCGTTTGTGCTTCTGTCGATGACCATCGGCCCCATCCATTTTTGGATCCGCTATAGGGACTTGTTCAAAGAAGCTTTGCATCTCGAGGGGACAGACGAGGAACTGGATCAGGTCTTTTTGAAGCAGTACATTGAATTGATCCGGAATATATACCTATCAGCGTAATGAGGAAGAAAGAATATGAAAACGCAAGTCATACAACAGCCTGATTATGGCAATTGGGTGCCGGTGAAAATGATCGCAGGCCCGGGCATATTGGGCGTGATTTGCCTGGCCCTGGGCATCCTGCATTGGGCCTTCTGGATCCCGGCAGTTTTGTTCCTGGTGATCGCGGCCTATTTTGGCATATCCTGGTACCTGTTTTCATCCAAAGGCGGCAAGGTGCAGGAACGGGTGCAAGATCTGGTAGTGAGCCATATCGATTGGCCGGGCCGGGGGAAAGTCCTGGATATTGGCTGCGGGAATGGTCCGCTAACCATCAAAATCGCCGGTTGTTCTCCAAGTGCCGAAGTGGTCGGCCTGGACTATTGGGGCAAGAATTGGGATTACTCGATGCAGGTGTGCCAGCAGAATGCCCGGCTGGCTGGGGTAGCCGACCGGGTATCTTTCCAGCACGGCAGCGCCTCTGCCTTGCCGTTCGAAGATGCCAGTTTTGATCTGGTGGTCAGCAACCTGACCTTTCATGAAGTGGTTGATGTGGCTGATAAGCGCAAGTGCATTCAAGAAGCGCTGCGGGTGCTAAAGCCAGGCGGAGCTTTCGTGCTGCAAGATTTATTTTTGCTGCGCTCCATCTTCGGAACGCCGGACCAGTTGGTCAATACCGTCCGTGGATGGGGGGTGCGTGAGGTGGCGTTCATCCGCACGTGTGACGAAGCCTTCATCCCCGCGTTTGTCAAACTTCCCTTTATGGTGGGAACCCTGGCGATTCTGCGCGGGAAGAAATGAGGTAAAGACCGGGTAGCACAGAACCCCTTCGCTGCCCCTAACGGCCAAGGTCTACCCACTCTGGATGCGCTGCGTTGCCACTCCAACTCCCATCATGACCGGGGGCGCCATGTTCGCTGGCGAAATAGAGCCAGCGGCCCGTTTTGGATAATTATCATCGCCGATGCCTTAACAAAGCGCGTCGTTCAGCCAGGGTGGTAGTGAAAGGGTCAAGGAAAATATCAGTTATACTCACAAAGAGTGATTGAGACTTTCGATTTTCTCGGGAAACCAAGGGCAAGCGGATTGGCTAAGAAACCATTGATAATTGCGGTAAAACGGCACTGCTGTCATTTCAAAGATCGCGGGAGTGACGAATCTCTACTATCATCGCTCCATCTGCAAGTAAATAACGTAACACATGAATTTGCTTCATAATGAACCAATATATTGTTTTTATAATCCTTGCAACACGCAGGATATTTGCTGAAACTGGGTTTACAAACAAAAAACTGGTCATTTCTGACCAGTTTTCTTGGCGGGAGCGACGGGCGTCGCCCCATCTGCAAGTAAATTCGGGGGGACAGACTTTCAGACCAGATTGGGGCTTGAAAGACTGTGAAAACGCGCTGTTGAGTGCGATTTTTGCTTTTTAAGGGGCTTTTCTTGCCTGTTGGGGTCATTTTACATCAGGTTGTGTAAAACGGCAAGAAAGACTTTCGTTTTTGTTAGGTTAACAAGGTCAATTTTGCTCGATGGTATCAATAGGATGATAGAAATGCTATTTTTCTTAGTTCTGATTGCGACTTCACACTTCTAAGATTTATCATCAGCTAATCGGCGCAGTAAATCCAGAAAATATTGGAGAAATTCACTCGGGATGATATCCGCTTGGGCCGCTCGTGGGAGGACAGCCCGAAAGTGTTTCTGTAATTCATCTATATCGATGAGATTAGATTTGACGAGAAATATCACATCTTCCATGTTGGTGTCAAAACCTCGTGCAATTTTGCTGGGTGCAATGGTGTAGAGATCGTACACATAAACATTCACCTGGCCAAAACGACCAATGAAGCGCCTGCGGGTCTCAGCTCCCGGAGGAAGGGGGACAAATTCAGCAATAGGGACAGCCTCAACATCAAGCCGATACTGAGCGCCCAACTGGTTCATGATCGTTTCCAACGCTTTCTGCTGTTGGGGATTGAGATCGGTCGTATAGTCGATATCCAGGGTTTGGCGAGGGTTGCCTAGCAGAAGTAACGCGCTTCCACCCAGTAGACAATGTTGCCTGATCAGGATATCGTTCTCCTAATCTGGTCAGGAATTCGGTAAGGGTTTCTGGGGTAACTGGTTCCATTGCGCTTCACGTTGTTTGTACCGGATTAAATGATTCACGGTGTTTTTGTATGTCCCTGACCAATTTGTTAAGGAATACGTTATTTCTTGGTGCTTGATCCCTAGCTGTTGGATTGCATCCTGTGGTGAGAGAGTCGAAGAAATCCCCAAATCCCCTCCAAACAGATCAGGAAGCCATACAAGTTCTGAACCTATGATAGTGACTAGATCGCTTTGAAATAGATGTTGCAAATGAACGGCAGCGGTGTAAAAGAGTTTGAGAAGCTGGCGCTGGTTTTCATTTAATAAACCCAACGCGGTTGGGACATACTCGGCATAATCGGGACGTAAAAGAAACAAAGCAATGACAGCCGTTCGAACCCGGCTGCTTGGTTGCTTAATAGCATCTGCTAATATATATTCGGGTGAACGAAGGTGTTTCGCGGGAGTGATCAGGCGATTGGATAAGTAAGTAATGCCGAGTTGGTTTAGTTCGGCTACGAATTTATCTTCATCAGTAATCGATTGCCTGCTCACGGTTTCCATTGTAATCATTGTATCATACCTGTATGGCGAGGGAATTGAGGTAAACTGTATCGTCGATCAGTCTAAGACTGTCCTTCACTGACCGGATCAAATTCCTTTAGCGATTGGCAAACCAGACGGCATAATCGTCGGTTATACCATAATTGATTGATTTCTTATCCACGGCTTTCAAATCGCAGAGTGGAAAAACATAGCCTTGATGCCCAACCTGGATGTTGACCAGTATTCCATATAAACCGTCCACGCCTTCAAAGCTGATTATCTTCACCCGGTCCCCAAACCTTAATGGTCCACGCTCCTGGGATTCAGAGACCTCCGCCTCGAACGGCAGCTTTAAATGCATCTCCAGATATTCCTGCCAGGCCTCAAATGCCTCAAGATCATCATTCTCATTAACATCATGTAAAACCTGATGGATGCGCTGACCTTGCTTTCCCAGATGATCCCAGGCATGTTCGGCGGATAATTCTTGTATAACCGCGTCTACATCGTCCTGAGTATCACGTGGTTCAGCGCGTTCAATTTCCTCGGCATACAGGCCCATGGTCGTCCAATCCAACCCTTTTTCTTCATCATGACGGATCATCGAGGAAGGCATAGCTTTGAGGGATAGACTGTCCCATTGAAACATGATGGTCACTTTCCCAGGCTGGTACGATTCGATCTCCGTCACGCGGCCCTGCCAACCGCCGATATCCCGCCCATAATCAGGATCTTTAACGCCCGGCTTGACAACAATACAGTCACCAACAGCCAAATGAACGGGTGGGGCATCAGCGATTTGTTGTTTTGGCTTTGAATGACGATTTCTTTTACCCATGACGCACCCCAATTCTTTTTCTTATCAAGTTAAGCATATGGTATCATCGATGATAAATATTAACATAGGCTCTGATGAAAAATGATGGATGATATCGAAAGTTTTTTCAACGTCAAAATTGATCGGGCTCGTCTAAAAACCCTAGAGCCGGTAGAGCAGTCTTTCCAAAGATTAAACCTTCCGATGCTTCGCTTCCGTAAGGTGAATACCATCCTCCATGCGCTGTAGATGCAAATTGAAGATGGCGGTGATGATCCAACTGTCAATGATTACCTGGTCAAAGCTTTGCGTGCCGCTGTCATTGCTCAGGTGGGGGAGACCAATGGTAAATCTGCACTCGACGCACTGGATGGTTTTGAGCGAGCCGAGCGGAATCGAGCGCAGAAGCTTAAGAATCCTCCTCCAAAGGAAACGCCGGAAGACCCTGTCCAATCGCTGAAGCTGAATCGATTGTACATCAGTTGAATAGCCTGTCGTCGAAACCGGCAAAATCATTGCATAGGCATAAGAAGAAAAAGCATTAGAGCATGTCGCGAAGGGGTAAGGAAGGAAAATTCGATGTCTCCAAAGATAAAACGTAAGGTATCCAAAGGCACTGGAAAACGGTATACATCCGAAAAGCCGAGACCGCAGGTTACCCCAACTGTGCACACTGTTCCGCCGCCTCCCAGTTCTGCTGAGAAATCCCTGCGAAATCGCATCAGGTTGTTTGGGATGGGTAAGCGTTTTTTTGAGCAAATGGAGCAAGCTTAT
>CAYOHX010000109.1:0-17602 GCA_964403875.1 uncultured Anaerolinea sp.
GACGCCGATCGAAAAGATGACCGTCAGCAAAAGGAATATCACCAAGCATCCGGCGGTGCGCTTGACCTGGGCAGTGGATTTGGGGTTGGGGGGAATGGCTTCTGGGGAGGGAGTGGTGGGAGTTCCCAGGGTGACCTGCATTAACTCAACCGCGTCTTTGGCTTCTTTCAAGCCCACATTGGTCATTTCGCGGTAGATTTTGATGGCCTCGATTTTGTTTCCCGCTTGCAGGGCTTGTTGAAGGCGCACTCCTTGAAGAGACGAGCCGGCATCCCCCGAAAAAGTAGCCACTACGATCTGGTCTAAGGGCTTTCCCCGTTGGATGCGAACCACTTTGCCATCCATCAGGTCATCGATCATGTTTTTCGCCTGAGCAAGGTCTACATTGTATAGTTGGCGGAAAATCTTAATCGCCTCAATCTTGTTGCCCGCCAGCATGGCGTTGCGCATTTCCTGAATCTTGTCCGGGTCACCCGTGAGTGAGGCCAGGTTCAACTCGATCCATTCGGATGCGTCACCATCGCGCAAGTCGCGGGGAATGATGACCGAGTTGGAGCAATAGGGGCAGCGCATGGTCGCGCCCGGGTTGGCCGGTACGTCGAGGGGGGCGCCACACTCGGGACATTGGAAAGAAGCGGGCATAGGTTCCTCCGGGATCAATCAGCCAGAATTAAGCGGGTTCGTTCAACGCGCGCTTGCGATGGATCGAGGCCCAGAGCAGAGAGGACTTCTTCGGGGCGGGCCGTGGCGCCTTCGCGCGCGGACAGGCGCATGAACAGTGTGCCATCGGGGCACAACGCGAGGGATTCTACCAGTGGGCGCAGGTCGTATTGTTTGCCGCGGCGTTCGCGCAGGATCGATTCTGTCCGCAAGAACTCGGCAACGGCAGGGCCGGTTAGCACGGCAGGCGGTTCGGCCTGCTCCTGACCGGGAAGGGGATCGCTGAAAGGGAAGGAGGCTTCATATTCGGCGACCCGAACCAGGGTTTGTAGGGCAGGCAGCGAGAGGGGCACTTCTTCTACACAGTCGATGATCAGGCCGGGCGGAGCGGCCTCTTGCAAGTCCGAGCCGATTTTGGGGGTGGGCAAGGGTTCGTTGAGCCAGATATCGGCGAGCTCGCAGCGCGAGGTGAAGCCGAGCGGCAGCGGCGAGGCCATGTGAAAGCGGGGATGAGGGCTGAAGCCCTGGCTGTACGCTACGGGCAAGCGCGAGCGGCGGAAGGTGCGCTCCCAGACCAGTTGCAAATCTAAGAGGCTGACATAGCGCATCTCGGGACCCCGGGAGTAGGAAACGCGATAGCGGGTTAGGGTGGGGGATGGAGGAATCATGCGGCCACCTGTGTTTTGACGGGGCGGCGGCGCTTGACCGGCGGGCACATCCAGGCGTCGGCGGGTAATTCGGCGCGAAGATCGTTGAAGTTGGGCAAGATGCCACAGGCGAAGCAGCCATCGCGGCAGTCATCCCGAAGTTCTCCGGATTGGCTGCGGCGAAATTCCTCTTTAAGATAATCAATGCGCACGCCGCTGCTAATGTGCTGCCAGGGCAGGATTTCGTCGAGGCTGCGGGCGCGGTGACTGTAGGAGAAGGGATCGAGGCCGCATTCGGCAAAGGCTTGCAGCCAGCGCTGGTAGTCGTAGTGTTCCTGCCAGGCGTCGAACTTGGCGCCGAGCTGCCAGGCGCGGTGAATGACAGCGGCGGTGCGCCGGTCGCCGCGTGAGAGCCAGGCTTCCAGAAAAGTGATTTCGGGTTTGACCCAACTGAGCTTGAAGCCGGGGTTGCGCAGCCCTTCGCGGAGCAGGTTTTGCTTGGCACGGATTTGTTCGGGAGAGTCGCAAGCCACCCACTGAAAGGGTGTGTGGGGTTTGGGAATGAAAGTGCTGACTCCGGCGCTGACGCGAGCGCGCCCGCCTACGTGCCTGCGCCCAACCGCCAAGACGGCTTTACAGGTATCGATGATCGCCTGCACGTCTTCGAGGGTTTCTTCGGGATGGCCGATCATGAAGTACAGCTTGACGGAGTTCCAGCCGCGCGAGAAGACCGCCTCGACCGTTTCCATGAGCTGGGCTTTGCTGATGGGCTTGTTGATGATCTGGCGCATGCGCTCGGTAGCGGCTTCGGGAGCGAGGGTGAAACCTCCGCCTGGCTTAAGCTCTTTGAGCCGGTCCATCAAGTCTACAGAGAAGGACTCGATGCGCAGCGAAGGTAACGAAACGGAGAGCTTGCGGCTGGCAAGTCGCTCGGCAACTGCGTCGGTCAGGACTTGAATATTCGTGTAGTCAGACGAGGCCAGGGAAAGCAGGCCAATTTCCTCATAACCGGTGTGGGCCAGGGCATCTTCAACGGCAGCAAGGATTTCTTCTACGGAGCGTTCTCGGACGGGGCGGTTGATCATTCCGGCCTGGCAGAAGCGGCAGCCGCGGGTGCAGCCGCGCATAATCTCGATGGCAATGCGGTTGTGGACGATGTCAATGGAGGGCACGAGCAGGCGGGTGACGGGGGGCGGCAGTTGGCCGACCACGCGCTTGATGACCGGCATTGGGGCGGAGGGATGGCTGGGTTGAATGGAAGTGATGACGCCGGCTGCGTCTTGGTCTACTATGTATAAACGGGGGACATACACGCCCGGCACAGCAGCCAGACGCTGCCACAGGCCAGCGCGGCTTTCGCCGGAGGCTTTCCAGGCCTGGTGGGCTGCGATGATCTCGTGGATGACTTCTTCGCCCTCTCCGATGGCAAAGGCGTCAATAAAGGCGCTCATGGGTTCGGGGTTGAAGGCGGCGTGTCCGCCGGCGATGATCAGCGGGTGCTCTTCGCCGCGTTCTTCAGCCAGCACGGGCAGCCCGGCCAAGTCAAGGATCGTGAGAACGTTGGTGTACAGGGATTCGTAGGGCAGCGAAAAGGCCAGGATATCAAACTGGGCCAGGGGGTGCTTGCTTTCCAGACTGAAGAGGGGGATGCCGGCGGCGCGCATCTCGGTTTCCATGTCAGTCCAGGGGGCATAAGCGCGTTCGGCCAGGGAGTCGGCGCGCTTGTTGATTTCATCGTAGAGAATGGCCATGCCCAAATTGGGCAATCCCAGATCATAAAGCTCGGGGAAGATGAGCGCGAGGTGGGTGTTTACGGAATTCCAGGGTTTGACAACCTGGTTCAACTCGCCGCCCACGTAGCGGCCGGGTTTCATCACGCGCAGGAGGATTCGATCCAGACGCGCTTCGATCTGTTGAGGAGTCAGCATCAATAAATTCCTTTGTACGTGCCGCCATCTACGCTCAGCATGACACCGGTAAGGTAGGAGGCGGCGGGTGAGAGCAGGAAGACAGCCGCGCGGGCGAATTCATCGGGCGAGGCCATGCGTCCCAGGGGAGAGTCTTTGGATTGTCGGGACAGTTCATCTTCCAGGGTAGTGCCGTTGGTTTGGGCGCGCGCGCCCAGTAGTTCGGTGACGCGTTCGGTTTCGGTCCAGGAAGGGAGGATCGAGTTGAAGCGGATGCCCTGGCTGCCCAGTTCGAGGGCCAGGCTTTTGGTGAGGCCGATGGTTGCGCCGCGCACGCTGTTGGAGAGGATCAAGTTGGGAATGGGTTGCTTGACCGAAACAGAGGTGACGGTGAGGACGGACGGCGTGATGGAGCTGCGCAGAGCAGGCAGGGCGGCGCGGATGAGCCGCACATGCGCCATGAGGCACAGGTCGACAGCCTTCATCCAATCCGCATCGGTCAGTTTCTCAAAAGTGTCGGGCCTGGGGCCGCCCGCGTTGGTAAACAGCAGGTCCAGAGTGTCGAAGCGGGTCACGGTTTGGTCGACGAGCGCGGCGGGAACAGCCGGATCGGTGACATCACCGGGTAGAGCCAGGACCGGCGACCCCGTGGCGGTTTCAATTCGATCGGCGGCAGCGGCCAGGTTGACGGCATTGCGGCCATTGATGACGACGCTGGCCCCCTCACGGGCCAGGAGCAGCGCGGTGGCATAGCCTAATCCGCGGCTGGCTCCGGTGACAAGCGCAATTTTGCCCTTCAATCCAAGATCCATGGTAGCCTCCCGTGAGTGATGTTACAGAAGCTCGATGCGGTTTTCGATCACTTCCAGGTCGGGGAAGTGGGTTTGTATGAAAACAGTGGCCTGCTGGAGGAGGCGCGTGTTTTGGGATGCGTCGGCACTGAGGGCTGCAAAACCCAACACGGCTTCGTGGTGCGCGTCCTGGGCTTCCAATTCGGCGGTGGAAAGGTTGAATTCGCGATGAAGGCGAGCCAGAACAGGTTTAATCCGGCTGCGCTTGTCCTTGAGGGATGCGCAACCGGGCAAGCGCAGGTGGAGGGTGAGCATGGCGACAGGCATAAATAACACTCTTTAAGTCTACTTATAATCTAAGTGAGGGGATAAGTCAATAAAGTGGGTTCTCTAGGAGTTGCCGGGGCAGCCGCCGATGCCAATTTCCGAAGGGCAATAAAGGGACTTGCACAATCCCCCTGCCGCGGGTACAATCCTTTCCGAAAAGAGGAAGGATGCCCGACACCGAAACCCTGTACCAGCAAGCGCTGGATTATCTCTATAGTTATGTGGATTACAGTCTGACGCACAGCTTTAATTTCACGGACGAGGAATTCGACCTGGGCCGGATGCATGAGCTGCTGCGCCTGTTGGGCGACCCGCACAAGCAGTATCGGGTGATTCATGTGGCGGGGACGAAGGGCAAGGGCTCGACGGCTGCGTTGATTGGTTCGGCGCTGCGCGCGCAGGGCTACACGGTAGGGGCGTACACCTCACCGCATCTGCAAGAGTATACCGAGCGCATCCAGGTGAACGGCGAGAGCATCACCAAGGCTGAATTGGTCGCGTTGGTGGATGAGATAAAGCCAGCGGTAGCGCAGGTGAAACGCCTGACCACCTTCGAGATTACCACCGCTTTGGGTTTCCTCTATTTTTCCCAACGCAAGGCGGATGTGGCTGTGGTGGAGGTGGGGTTGGGCGGACGGTTGGACGCGACCAATGTGATCGAGCCGTTGGTCTCGGTGATTACCTCGCTGTCGATGGATCACATGAACGTACTGGGTGACACGCTGCCCAAGATCGCTACCGAAAAGGCCGGGATTATCAAAGTTGGACGGCCCGTGGTGAGTGCACCACAACGAGAGGATGCCCGCCAGGTGCTGGAAACGATCGCAGCAGAGCGCAGCGCTCCCTTGACCCAGGTGGGCAGAGACTTCTTCTTCTCCCACGGGAACCACGATTTGGATGGTCAAACGCTGTTGGTGTGGCGGGCGGCTGAACAAGCGCTGGTCGATGAATACATCGAGTCGGGCGGGGTCGTGGAATGGGAGCCGCTGCATTTGCGTATTCCATTGTTGGGTTACCACCAGGTGCAGAATGCGGTTACGGCATATACGGTGCTGCAGGTGGCGCGCGAACAGGGGTTGGCAGTGAGTGAAGAGGCGATTCGCAGCGGCTTCGCAACCGTGGTGTGGCCGGGGCGCTTTGAGGTGCTGCAACGCGCGCCTTTGTTGATCATCGACTCGGCGCATAACCGCGATTCCGCGCTCAAATTGCGTTTGACCCTGGATGACTACCTGCCGGGAAAAGCGGTGATTCTGATATTTGGCGCGTCAGAGGACAAGGACGTGCAAGGGATGTTTGAAGAGCTGATGCCGCGCGTCAAGCGGGTGGTGGCCACGCAGTCGGTGCATCCGCGGGCCATGGAGGCCGAACGATTGGTGGAGATGGCCCACCGTTTTGGACGACCCGGCCAGGCGATTGTGCCGGTAGAGGCGGCTTTAGAGGCAGCCTTGAGGCAGGCCGCGCTGGAAGAAGCCGTGGTGTTGGCGGCAGGCAGCTTGTTTGTGGCTGCGGCTGTCCGCCAGGCCTGGCTGGAGCGATGCGAACCCCAGGCTCTCATGCCTGTGCAACAAGTTTAACGGCTGGAGAAAATCATGATGAAAGACGATTGGGCCGGGTCCGAGTCGGAAGATTATTCGAATAATTTGCAGCAGCGCACTGAGGAACTATACCGCATTCCGGATGCCGACCTGGATAGCGAAGGGTTGATCGAATGCTCGGTGTTTATCATGCGCGACATGCTGGTCTATCCACGCATGATTTCCCCGATTTTTATCGCTCCGGGACCGAATTCGCTGTCGGTGCAAGACGCGCAGTTGGGCGAGGAGACCATGATTGGGTTGGTGCAACAAAACCCCGAGATCGACGAGCCAACACCGGAAGATTTTCTGCCCATTGGGGTGGAGATTGCTATTGGTCGGCTGCTGTCGCTTTCGGATGGGAACAGCTCGGCATTGGCGCAAGGGCGGCGGCGCGTTGAAGTAGTGGAAGTGGTGCAGACCGAGCCGTACTACCGCGTGCGGGCTCGACCGATCTTTGAGCCCACCGAGGTGGATCGCGAGATGAACGCGTTGATGCGCACCACCCGCGATTTGTTCGAGCGATGCGTGCAGTTGGACCGCAGCCTGCCGGATGAGGCGCACCTGTTCTCGATCAACATACCCGAGCCGGGATGGCTGGCGGATATGATCGCTACGGCCATCTCGTTGCCATTCAAGGAACGCCAGGCCCTGCTCATGCTGCCGGACCCACGCGAGCGCTTGAAACGCTTGAACTTCTTGCTGGCCCAAGAGCTGGATGTGCTGCAACTGGAAGATGAAATCCAGAACAAGGTGCAGAACGAGGTGGATCGCAGCCAGCGGGAGTTCTATCTGCGCGAACAGATGAAGGCCATCCAGACCGAGTTGGGCGAAGGGGACGTTTTCCTGCGGGACATTGCCGAACTGCGCGAAAAGATTGAGGCGACCGAACTGCCCGACGAAGCCCGCAAGGTGGCGAGCAAGGAATTGGATCGCCTGATGCAAATGTCTTCGATGGCTCCAGAAGTGGGCATCATCCGCACCTATCTGGATTGGATATTGGAATTGCCCTGGACGTTCCAGACCGAGGATAATTTGGACGTGGACCATGCGGCCAAGGTGTTGGAAGAAAACCACTTTGGGCTGAAAGACGCCAAGGACCGTATCCTGGAATTCATTGCTGTGCGGAGTTTGAAGCCGAAGAAGCTGCGCCAACCGATCTTGTGCTTCTCGGGGCCTCCCGGCACGGGCAAGACCTCGTTGGGACGCTCGATTGCTGAGGCGTTGGGGCGAAAGTTCGTACGGTTATCCTTGGGCGGCGTGCGCGACGAGGCCGAAATTCGCGGGCATCGGCGCACCTATATAGGGGCGCTGCCGGGACGGATCATTCAGACAATGCGGCGGGCCGGCTCGACCAATCCGTTGTTCATGCTGGATGAGATTGACAAGCTGGGCGCGGATTTTCGGGGCGATCCGTCGGCGGCGCTGCTGGAAGTGCTGGACCCGGAACAGAATAATACTTTTTCCGATCATTACCTGGAGATTCAATATGATCTCTCCAAGGTGATGTTCATTACCACGGCCAACTCGTTGGGATCAATTCCTCCGGCGCTTCTGGATCGCATGGAAGTGATCGAGTTCCCCGGATACATCGAAGAAGATAAGCTGGAGATTGCCCGGCGCTTCCTCATCCCGCGACAGATCGATGAGAGTGGGTTGGGCGAGCAGGAAGTGACTTTCAATGAGCAAGCCTTGCGGCGGATCATCCGTGAGTACACTTATGAAGCCGGCGTGCGCAACCTGGAGCGCGAGATTGGGCGGATGTGTCGAAAAGTGGCCCGGTTGAAGTCAGAGAAGAAGGACTTTCCTAGCAAGTTGGGGCCCGCCGCGGTGGAGCGCTTCTTGGGGCCGCCGCAGTTCTTCCAGTCTGAAGCGGAGCGCCAGGATGAAGTTGGCGTGGCGACCGCGGTGGCCTGGACGGAGATGGGCGGCGAGATCATGCCGGTGGAAGTGGCGATCCTGGAAGGAAAGGGTACGCTGCAAATCACAGGTCAGATTGGCGAGATCATGCAAGAGTCGGCGCAGGCGGCGCTTTCCTTTATGAAATCGCGGGCACGAGACTTTGATATTGACCCCTCTTGCTTCGAAAACCTGGATATTCACATCCATGTGCCTGAAGGGGCGATTCCGAAGGATGGGCCGAGCGCTGGGATCACCATGGCGACGGCGTTGATTTCGGCCTTCACCGAGCGGCGCGTGTACAAAGAAATCGGCATGACCGGAGAAATTACTCTGCGAGGGCGGGTGCTGCCTATTGGCGGCGTGCGTGAGAAGGTGTTGGCGGCGCACCGGGCCGGGTTGAAAACGGTTATTTTACCAGAGCGAAATAAGAAAGACCTGGTGGACGTGCCGAAGAAGGTTCTGGCGGATTTGAAGATTGTGCCGGTGACGCACATGGATGATGTGTTGAAGGTGGCGCTGTATCCGGATGAAGATCGACCGGTGAATGCGCGCTTTCGGGTGAAGGAAGAAGAGGAAGCGAGCTAGGAAATCTGGCTGAAACAAAGAAAAACCTAAGGGTCTTCCGAGACCCTTAGGTTTTTTAATGAGTTTCCTGTTTGAGGCTTACTGGTCTTCTCGCTAAATAGGCGAGGGAACCACTTAATTGGTGATGGTGATGGTGGGTGAGGTGATCTCGACTACCTTGGCTAGCTCGGTGGTGAGAACCTTGACGACCCACTTTTCGTTGACGTTGGCGCCGCTGGGGATGGTCACCTTGACGGTGGCGGCTCCGTTGGAGTCGGTCTTGCCATCTACCGCGACGGAGTAGGCGCTGCCTTCTTTACCGAGGCGGAAGTCAATATCCTTGTTGGCCGGGAAGCCGGTGACTTTTACCTCAACCTGGGCGCCGACTTTGGCCGAGCGCGTGGAGAGGGTGATACTGAGGCCAGAGGGCGTGGGCGCAGGCGTAGACGGGTTTGAGGTGGAGCCAGAGGGCAGTTTTATGACCTGTCCAACATAGATCAGCGAAGCATTCTTGATCTCGGGGTTCACCTTGAGGATCTCGTTGACGGTTGTGCCAAAGCGCTTCGCGATCAGGCTCAAGTAGTCACCGCGAACCACGGTGTAGGTTCCGCTGGTGGAAGGCGTGCCGGGAGTGGGCGTAGGCGTGGGAACACTGGCGTCCACCTTCAAGCGCAGCACCTGCCCAGGGTAGATCAGGTTGAGGTCCTTGATCTCGGGGTTTGCCTTGCGAATGGTGTCCACAGTGACATTGCACTTGCTGGCAATCTTGGCGACGTAATCGCCCTTCTGCACGGTGTAGGTATCACCGCAGGATGTCTCTGCCGCGGCGGGCGTGGCAGTGAGCGGGCTGAAGAACAACCCGAGTAGCATGGCAGCTACCACGAACAAGTATGTGAACCGTTTCATCTTTATCCTCCATCTTTCGTTATTGGATTCTCCGTGAATCCAGCTTTTCTATTCCTGCTCAGAAGGCGAAATTCTGCGCCTCTGGATGAGTTGACTCGTGATCAATTGTTCTCACATTCATCTAACGTAAAACGGAGAAAAAAGTTCCAGGCAATTTCAATTATTGGGAAATGTCGTGGTGAAATCCACGTTTTTGGGGGATCCATCCACCAGGGTGATGTGGAGGACCCTTAAAATCTCAGGTCGATGGGGCGCGAACACCATCGACCTGGTTTTAATCGGACGAAATTTCGGGCAGAGAGGCGAGATCTACTGGTTTTCGCTGCCCTTATCTTGCTGGAGGGTGCGGATGCCGTTGCGGACCTGGGCCAGGATGCGCTCGACCTCTTTCTCCAGGTCGGTGAGAGTGCCCAAGGCGTACTCATCGGCTTCATGCTGCCCCATGCTGATGATCTGATCGGCCCGAGCCTTGGCTTCGGCTACCTGCCCATCGCGCTCGAGGAGGGCCTCGCTTTTTTCGCGAGCCAATGAGACGATACGGTTCGCTTCTTCTTGGGCCTGGGCCAGAATGCGATCTTTTTGGGCCAGGGTTTGCTGGGCCTTTTTGATTTCTTCAGGGATCGAGACGCGCATCTGGTCGATGATATCCAACATGCGTTCTTCGTTGACGATGACGCTGTGGGTGAACCAGAACGGGCGGCTTTCGTTAAAAAGTTCTTCGAGTCTATCTACCAGATGCAGAATATCCATGCGCTCCTCCGCGGAGATTGATCTATTCTGAGCGTTGCAAGGATCGGGCCATTCTTTACGTCGGTTCGAGCGATGGGATTTGCTCTTTTTGAGGGATGAAAGGAACGATTTATCCCAAACTCTCGGTTATTACTATCATTATAGTCGAAATCTACAAAATGGGTAACTGCTCAGGGGATTGAAAAATAGGCCCTCATAAGATTTGTAACGAACCGAACCAAAGGCGAAAAACTTTCTCCGGCTTGGGTGAGTCCTGTCAAGGAATCAATCTCTGGGATTGTTGGGCGGCAGGTTTTGGCGGGCTTCCAGCTCGCGGGTGCGCGTGTATAAGGCATCGGCAACGTGAGCGGGAACCATGCTGGTGATGTCCCCTCCCAAAGCGGCAATCTCCCTGACGGTGCTTGAAGAAAGGAAGGTGTGCTCCTCGTTGGTGATGAGGGCCATCACTTCGATATCTGGGGCCAGGCGGTGATTGGCCAGGGCCATGCGGAACTCGTATTCGAAATCGGAGAAGACGCGCAGCCCGCGCACGATGACCTGGGCTTTGTTGTTGCGGCAGGCATCTACGGTGAGACCGCTGTAACCGATGACGCGAATCTTGGGCTCGTCGCGGAAGGTTTCGGTGGCCAGGGCCAGGCGCTCTTGCGGCGAGAAGATGGCATTCTTCAACGGTTTGTCGTAGACGGCCAGGATCAACTCATCGAACAGACGCGATGCGCGGGTGGCAATGTTGATGTGCCCGTGGTGGATAGGGTCAAACGTGCCAGGAAAAAAAGCCTTGACCATATTAGCTGACGTCTCCTTGTCCGGCTTTCCAGAACGATTCTAGCCGGGCTGCCAGAGAAGCATTTTGGGGCGTTGAGAGGTCGGGGTCGCTTTGGAAGAGGGCTTGAGCCTGGCTGCGGGCTTTTTCAATCAGGCGCACGTCGGTGAGGTTGGCCATTTGCAAGGTGGCAAATCCGGCCTGGCGGGTGCCCAGGAACTCGCCGGGGCCACGCTGTTCCAGATCGCGCTCGGCCAGCACAAAGCCGTTGTTTGTTTCGGCCATGACCGCCAGGCGCTCGTTTTCCACGGCGTCGTCCCGGTCGGGGATGAGCAGGCAGTAGGATTGTTCGGGGCCGCGCCCCACGCGCCCGCGGAACTGGTGGAGTTGCGCCAGACCAAAGCGGTTGGCGCCTTCAATAACCATCACCGTGGCGTTGGGCACGTCCACGCCGACCTCGACCACCGAGGTGGAGATGAGCACGTGGAATTCCCCATCACGGAAGCGGGACATCACCTCGTCTTTTTCGTCGGGGCGCAGGCGGCCATGCAGCAACCCGAGCTTGAGGTGGGGGAAGATGCTGGATTGGAGGCGGGCGTGCTCTTCCACGGCGGCCAAAGCTTCATCTTTGTCGCCTTGCTCGACCAGGGGGTAGATGATGAAGGCCTGGCGGCCCTTCTCTATCTGGCTGCGGATCAACTGGTAAGCCCGCTCGCGTTGGACGGGCGGAAGAACGTGCGTGCTGATGGGCAGGCGGCCAACGGGCATTTCGTCCATGACCGACAGGTCCAGGTCACCATAGACGGTGAGGGCCAGCGAGCGAGGAATGGGCGTGGCGGTCATCACGAGCAGGTGGGGATTGGAACCCTTGGCGCGCAAGGCAGCGCGTTGGGCAACCCCGAAACGGTGCTGCTCATCCACCACCACCAACTGCAATTCGTTGAATTGCACGGGGTCCTCGATGAGCGCGTGGGTGCCGATGACCAGCTTGATGGATCCGTTGGACAGACCATCGCGGATTTCTTGCTTGTCGGCGGCGGTTGTATCTCCAACCAGGAGGCGAATTTGCTCAGGCTGGAGCGGGGCCGGGCCGGCTTCGCTCTCGCTGGCCAGCAAGGAAGTGAGGCCGCGATAGTGCTGCTCGGCGAGGATGCTGGTGGGGGCCATGATGGCTGATTGGGCGCCGTGGCGGGCGATCATGGCGACAGCCAGGGCGGCCACGGCCGTCTTTCCCGAGCCAACGTCGCCCTGCAGTAGACGATCCATGGGGCGGCCAGAAGCCAGGTCGGCGCGAATATCCGCCAGGGATTTTTGCTGCGCTCCGGTGAGGGTGTAGGGCAGGCGGGCGGCTTGCTGGGCCAGCCATTCTTCGGGGGTTTCAAAGACGCGCGCTTCGGCTTGCTGCCAGGAGCGCTTCTGGCGCATGACACCCAGTTGGAGGAGGAAGATTTCGTCAAAGGCTAACCGCCAGCGGCCCAGATCGAGCATATCCTGGCTGTCGGGGAAGTGGCATTGGTAGAGCGCAGTGCCCAGGTCGAGCAGTTTGAGCGAGGCGCGCACTGCCGTGGGCAAAAATTCGCCGATGCGCGGAGCCCAGAAACTGACCGCCTGGTACATCATGCGGCGCATGGCTTTCTGGGTGATCCCGGCGGTGAGCGGGTATATCGGTACGATGCGGTTGGTGTGCAGGTGATCCTGCTCCACGGATTCGATTTCGGGGCTGTTCATGACCAGCCGCCCCAGGTACTGCTCGAGCTTGCCAGACACAACCACGTGGTCGTGGGCTTTGTAGGTATTGATTAGCCAGGGTTGGCCGAACCAGGACACGCGCAGTTTTCCGGTGCCGTCGTCCAGAACGGCTTCCACCAATTGGGTAGCTCCGCCGCGCACAGGGCGGCTTTGAATGGCCTGGATGGTGCCGATGACGGTGACCTCTTCGCCGGCTTCGAGGCGGTTGATGGGCTTGAGGCGGCTGTAATCATCGTAGCGCCGGGGGAAGAAGTACAGAAGATCGGCGAGGGTGTTGAGACCAAGCTTGGCCAGGGTTTGCGCGGTTTTGGGTCCAATGCCCTGCAAGACGGTCAAAGGAGCGTCCAGGCCGGCCAGGGGGCGTGATTCTTCCACCACCGGGGTGGGGCGAACCGGCGCTGGGCGGGGTTCTTCTCGGGGCGTGGCAGGCGGTGGAGGAGGGGTTGGTTCGGCGCCGCGGGGCGGCTCGGCAGAGATCGGAGCGGCCACCGGCGCGGCAGCGGGTTTGGCGGCAGGCAGTGGCGCGGCTGAGACGGGCGCGCTGCCTGTGTCTTCCACCAGCTTTAAGAGCGCCTCGATGAACTCGGGGCGCTGCGTGGGGTCTACCTGGGGGTATTCGCGCAGGCGATCAGTGACGGCGTTGATTTGCTCTTCTGATAAGCCGCCGGCGCGGGCTTCGTTGGTCCAGGAAGGAACGATTTTGTCTAATCCGCCAACGACGGCCCGGTTGTCGAAGCCGCGTTCGCGTTCCAGCTTGATGAACTTAAGTAATTTTTCGATCGATGAAGGCATAAAGGTATTTTACCGCAAGATAGACTCGCTCGGGTCCTTTTGGGGTCATTGGGAGTTATACCACGGTAACTCCCAGAGCACCTTTTTGGGGGTCTTCCGAGAGTTGCTGGGGCAGAAAAACGTGTTTATTCGAAGAGCGTTTTCAATCCGCTTCTAGTAGAAAGAGTCCCAGGGTTTTGGGCCCAAACAAGGCAGCCAGAGGCGGGTGAAGGGGGTGCTCGCTGAAGGGCGTCTTGGGGAACAGGTCCTGGGCGGCGGCACGCAGGAGGTGGGTTTCGTGCGCGGCGGGGAAGCCTTGCAGGAAGGCAATATGCTGGAGGTTATCGAACTCGGAAAAGAACTCCTGGAAGTAATCCATGGCGGCCCGGTAGTTGCGCGCCTTTTCAACGGCGCTCAACAGGCCTTCTTCCAAAGAGAAGATGGGCAGCAGGTTGAGTATTTCGCCCGCCAGGGCCTGGCCCTGATCGATGAAGCCCGCGTGGGCCAGGTAAGAGAGGCTGCCCGCGCAAAAAACGCTGTATAGGTTCCCGGCCAACTTGCGCACATGGCGTTCAATGTCGGTGAGGGACATGCCGGTGGAACCGGCCTCGGCGGCTGCCTGGACCAGCAGACCCAACCCGACCGATGTGGTTTGGGAATCGACCAGGGTGAGGTTGATTTGGGGACGGGCTGCCAGGACGGCTTTTTCGGCGGCGGCGTGGGTATGCGCCAGCCCATCGGAGGAAAGAATGACGATTCCTTCCCGGTACTGGCGGCTGACATTGACGAAAAAGTCATAAAAGCCCTGCGCGTCAGGGGTCACCAGGCGCGGATTTAACTCCGCGCTGGCGTACGGCGGCAGGGTATTGGTCTTGGGGCCTTCTCCGTCCGGGTAGGTTTCGCCTTTAATTTGCACCGCAAACGGGATGATGCGGACATCTTGTCGGCCTGCAAATCCTGGTTGGGTGAATTGGGCGGCGCTGTCGGTCAGGATGCAGATGGAGCCCATGTCATTCAATCGCGATGATTAACTGGTAATGAGGCTGACCGCCATCGTGCAGTTCCAACTCGTGCGATGGGTAGTGCGAGCGGACCAGGTCGGCGATGCGGTTGGCTTCGTTCTTGTTGACAGTATCCCCGTAGAAGAGGGTGATGTGTTCGCGGTCGGCGGTGTTGGCTTTTTCCAGCAGGCCGAGGATGGCTTCGTCGAGTGTGGCGGCGGACATGACTAATTGGCCGTTGTGAAGGGCGATGACCTCACCCTGGTTGACGTTGACATCGTTGATGACGACCGAGCGGGTTGCGATGGTGATTTCACCTGTTTCGACTTCACGAATGGCTTCCGTCATTTCGGCCACAATCTCGTCCAGCTCCGAATCGGGATTGAGGCGGAACATTGCGCTGAGGCCCTGGGGCACGCTGCGGCTGGGGATGACGGCTACCTGTTTGACGGTGACGCCGGCGCAGTTTTGGGCGGCCAGGATGATGTTCTTGTTGTTGGGGAGGATGATGATTTTATCGGTGGGCAGGTTTTCAAAGGAGGCCAGGATCTCTTCGGTGCTGGGGTTCATGGTTTGACCGCCCATAACCACGGCTGCGACGCCCAGGCTGGCAAAGATGCGAGCGATGCCGGGGCCGGGGGCCACGGCTACCACGGCTACCTGTCCAGGCTCGACCGGGGCAAAGGTCAACTGTGGTTTTTGACCCTGTTCTTCCATCTGTGCCAGCAGGTTTTCCATGGCGACCTTGGTGATGGTGCCCAGGCCCATGATGTAATCGATGGGGGCGTAGCGCTTTTCGGTTTCAACATGGATGTGCATGCGGTACATGCCGTCGCCTTCGCCAACTTGGATGGAAGTGCCGATCTCGGCGAGATCGTTATAGAAAGCTTCCAAATCCAATTCTTGGGCGGGGCGGAAATCGACAACGACTTCGTAGTCCTGTCCGGGTTCAATTTCTTCAACAGCCTGATCGAGGGTCATGGCCGAAAGAGGTTGGACGGCGGCAACGGGCACTTCGAGTGAAAGACCATTGAAATAGCGGTGCATTCCTTCCAAGATGAAGAAGAACCCTTTCCCGCCGGAATCAACCACGCCGGCCTGCTTGAGGATGGGCAGCAGTTCGGGGGTGTGGCGGACAGACTCATCGGCGGCAAGAACCACGGCCTCGAGGATCTCGCTTAGTTTGGTGGTGGAGGCCAGAGCAACTTCTCCGGCGGCGGCCACGTCTTTTGCTACCGTTAAAATCGTGCCTTCGACTGGGCGGACCACCCCTTTGTAAGCCGTGTTGCGGCTTTCAACCAGGGCGCGAACAAAGAGCGCCCCGTCCATGACATCCAGGTGATCGAGCGCCCGGGCAAAGCCGCGCCAAAGCTGGGAGAGGATGACGCCGGAGTTGCCGCGCGCGCCCATGAGCGCGCCCTGGGCAACCGCATGAGCCATCTTGCCGACATTTGTTTCGCCAGAGGAGGCAATTTCGTTATAAGCGGCCTGCATGGTGAGGACCATGTTGGTGCCGGTGTCGCCATCGGGGACAGGGAAAACGTTGAGGGCGTTCACGGTTTGCTGGTGGGTTTTGAGCCAGGTCAGGCCAGCCTCAACCATCTGTTTCAATCCCTGTCCGTCCAGGGTATTGGCTTCTGCCAGTTTGCGTCCATCCGATAAGGATGGTGGATGAAGATCCATGCTTACAACTCCCATAAAAAAAATAAAAGGTCTATCGCAAGATTAGTCCGGGTTACTGATGCGCAGGCCGCGAACATGAACATTAACATGGCCTACGGGCAGCCCGAAGGTCTTTTCTACCTGATAACGGACACTGTCAGAAACACTGGCGGACACCGTTTTGATGTTGGTGCCATATTCGATAATCAGGTACAGGTCGATGAGGATTTGCTTGTCGGTGAAGTGGACATCAACGCCGAGGACCGGATCCTTGACCAACACTTGCACCAGGCCTTCGGCCAGGTTCTTGGCCGCCAAGCCGACGACGCCGTAGGATTGGATGGCGGATTGGCTGGCTACCGTAGCGATGGCTCGATAAGACACATAGATGTTTCCGAGAGGATTGGAGCTATCTTTCATTCTGATTCACCCTTTTGATAGTTAAACCCGGTTCTTGTAAATGGATGCGAGCTATGGTACAATTTCTCCTCGTTGCGAGAAGTGGCTGTGCACTTCGGTAAATAAATGATGGCAATCATAGCAAGAAAGGATCCTTGAGATGGCAAAGTGTGATAAGTGTGGTAAAGCGACTGTATTTGGGCATAACCGAAGCTTTTCTCAGCGGGCAACCAACCGTACCTTCCACCCGAATCTGCAGCGGGTTTCGGTCTTGGAAAATGGCCGCCTGGTGAAGAAGGTTTTGTGCGCCAAGTGCATCCGAACAATGGTGAAAACTCACTAATTTTCTCCTGGCAAAAATCACGGCGACGGCCGTGATTTTTGTTTTAAGCGACGGCCCCGCGTAGTTCGGCAATGCCAGCAGCGATGCCGGCGGGGTGTTTGAACACAGAGGTGGCGGCGACGATGATCCGAGCGCCGGCCTGGTATACGAGGGGGAGAGTCTGGCTGGTGATTCCGCCGTCCACTTCGATGAGCGCGTCGGAATGGATTTCGGCCAGCATTTGCCGGATTTGGGTGATCTTGGCCAGGGTTGACGGCAAAAAGGTCTGCCCGGAATAGCCAGGGTTGACGGTCATGACCAGGACGAGATCTACGAGGTGAAGCACCTGGCTGACCGCGACGGCGGGGGTGCCGGGGCTGAGGACAATGCCGGGGCGGCAGCCCAGCGCGCGGATTTTTTCGAGGGTGCGGTAGGCGTTGGGGCAGGCTTCAATTTGCACCGAGAGTGTGCTGGCGCCAGCCGCGGCGAACCACTCGATCATGCGATCGGGGTCTTTGACCATGAGGTGGACATCCAGGGGGAGACGGGTGATGCGGCGGCAGGTTTCGACGACGAAAGGCCCCATGGTCAGGTTGGGGACAAAGTGACCGTCCATCACATCGATGTGGATCCAGTCACCTCCGGCCTGTTCGACCGCATGGATTTCGTCGCCCAACCGGGCAAAGTCCGCCGAGAGGATGGATGTCGAAAGGATCAATTGAGTATCCCCAAGCGCGTCAGGACAAAAACCATGAAGGGAATGGTGGAGGCCAGCATGAGCATAGCCAGCAAGCCGAGGATGAGGATATCGGGGGTGAGCAGCGCGCCGAGCTGGTCGAGCCAGGAGCTTTCAGGAGGCTCTTCATTGACTGGGGGCTGGGGTGGGGCGGTGTGGCTGATGGGCGTG
>CAYOHX010000110.1:0-17332 GCA_964403875.1 uncultured Anaerolinea sp.
TCCATACAATGGCGGAAGATTTTGCGTTACAGAGGGACGATTGTTCTGGTTTTTGGTCTCTTGGGAATGGGGAAGGGTGTGGGGGCCGCCCTCCAACCATTAACCCCCAAACAGCATTTTGTCGTGGAATACGTGGATTATAACGATCAAAATTGTCTTGACCTGCCGTTACGCAGCAGGTACAATGATCGGCGGACGGCGGATAGGAAACCATTGCCTTTCCTGCAACAATGACAAGGAGTTGAAGCATGTCTTTTCATAAGACGATTGCCGAAGGGGATGCCCAAGGTTTGGTCAAAGATCAATACGAAGCCGCGTTGAAGGGGAACGGGTATGTGCCAGAATATGTCAAGACATTCAGCTTGAGGCCGGAAGTCTATGAAGCCTGGGGAAAGCTGATTGGGGCGATTCGGGGCAACATGCGTCTGCGACGCTATGAACTGGTAACCTTTGCTTCGGCGCTGGCGTTGGAATGCACCTACTGCCTGGTAGCTCATGCGATGGTTCTGCGGAAAAATTTCTTTACGGCAGCAGAGATTGCCGCGATTGCCCAGGATTACCGGAACGCGGGATTGGCTCCTGACGAAGTAGCGGTGATGACGCTGGCGCAGAAGATCATCCGCAAAGCGCATGAGGTGCGAGAGGAAGATTTCGCGGAACTGCGCGGATTGGGTTTGTCCGATGAGGAGATCTTGGATGTGGTGCTGGCCAGCACGGCGCGCAGCTTCTTTAGTAAAACACTGGACGCAACAGGCGCGGTTCCAGACGAAGCATATCAAGAATTGGGGCCGGAATTATTGGCGTTGTTGAGCACGGGAAGAAGTTTTCCGGCACGATAGGGAGGAGTATTATGAACTCCATTTTTTTGATCGTTGGCCCGCCCGCGGTAGGAAAGAGCACCACGAGCAGAGCGCTGGCGGCCCGGTTTTCGAAGAGTATCCATATCCCAGTGGATGATTTGCGCATGATGGTGGTTTCGGGGCTGCTGCTGCCTGGGCCTGAATGGAGCGATGAACTGGCCCAGCAAATCGCTTTGGCGCGGCAGAGCGCGGCGGAGGCCGCCCTGATATATCACCGCGCAGGTTTTGATGTGGTCATTGACGACTTTTGGGACGCGGAGCATTTGACCGATTATCAGGCCCTGCTCGATCATTCCAACTTCCACAAGGTGGTCCTATACCCTCGACAGGAGGCTGCCCACCGGCGCAACCGGCAGCGAACAGACAATGATCCTGAACTGGCCTATATCGATGAGGGTATACAAATTGTGTACCGGCAATTGAATTCCGTCGCTGGGCGGCTACCGGAGGAGGGCTGGGTGGTGGTAGATACCACGGCCCTGAACGTTGACGAGACAGTCACGGCGATTTTAAGGTCGTCAAATTTAGAGGATTTGCTCACCATTTGAGAAACCAACCACACGCGAAGCAATAGGTCTATAATGAGGTAAGTACAACGATTCGGGCTGCATTTAGTGCCTGGGTAGCAAAAAAAAACATAAGGAGATCCATCATGGGAGAAAAAGGCAGCAAGAAGGACAAGAATAAAGCCGTTAAGCAGAAACAAGAGCAGGCGATCAAGAAGAAGGAACAACAGAACGCCAAGCAGCCCGCTAAGAAAGCTGGTTAAGCGCTCTACCAAATTCTTTGCCCGAAAACACCTCGAAGTTGGCAACTTTGCCTGATTCGGTGAGTCAAGGCCGATCATTCGGGCGCTTTTGAAATTCCCCCGCTCTTTTTCCGGCGGGGTTTATTTCAAATACCGGTCAAAGAACTCGATGGTGCTGTTCATGGCGGCGGTGAAGTAGTTGGAGATGTTGTGGTTGTCGCCGGGATAAGTGTATAGCTCGCCAATCTGCCCCGCGAACTGGATTTGCTCAAACAGCCTCTGTGAAAATTCCACGGGCACGTCCTCGTCTGCCGTGCCGTGATGGAGCTGCACCGGCCCGGAAAGGTCGGCCAGGTAGCTGTTTGCAGAGATCGAAGCCCAAAACTGGGGATTCTCCTCGGGCGTTCCGTAGGTTTCGACCCACGAGTCGCGCCAGCGGCGGGAGCCGGGTTGGGGTGTGGGGATGGGAGCGCTGCTGCTGCCCCGCCGCCAGTTGTAGAGCAGGTCGGGGTAAGAGCCGACCACACCTGCCCAAATCACTCCCGCCTTGACCGAGTCGTCGATGACCATTGCTCTCAGGGTCAGGTAGCCGCCCATGGAATGGCCCCACATGCCGATTTTTTCTGGGTTGGCCTCGGGGAAACGCTGCAAAGAGGAGACCGCATTGAGCACATCGATCATGTAGCCAGGATGACTGTATGCGCCGGTGGGAGCGCCTTCGGAGCGATCGTGCCCGCGGTAGTCGATGCGAAAGACGATATAGCCGCTTTGCGCCAGGCGGTCCACATAGGCAATGTAGCGCTCAGTGGTGCGGTATACATCGGGCGGAATATAGCCGTGGTTGAAGACAATGGCGGGCCAGCCCCCCGAGGGCATTTCTCCGTTGGGAATGGTGAGTAGGGCGTAGATGGTGAGGCCTTCTGAAAGGTACGAGGCGTAATAGCGCCGGTAGTTGGACCCGGGTTCCAGTTCCTGTTCGAGGACGATGTCACTGCCCGGATAGAAGCCGGCGCGCATGGCGGTGATTTCTAAGGGATGTGGGACGGGCGTGGGGGTGAAGCTGGGCTGTGGCGTGGCCGTCGGCGTAGAGGTGAGGGTGGGCGCGAGGGTCTGGGTAGGAGGCAGCAAGGAGGCAGGGATCGTGGGGGCGGCGGTGGCTGTTGGAATGGATTCCAGGGCCGGAGGCAGCGCGCAGCCGCCCATCAACAAGGCCAGGGCAAGAGCAACGGGGATCAATGGGCGACCGAGATAGAATTTCATCATAGTCCTCGAAATAATCGTACCAAATTAGTCGTATTTGAGCAAGTTGTCAGGTTCTTATGAAATCGTCGCGGTGGGTTCAGCATTTTGCAGTCTTCATCACGACAATCGCTGGAGAACCGCGGCAATTAGGGTGATCCGCGGATATAATCTGTTGGACGGGATCAAACCATGATCGACTTTCAAGTCTTGAACACAGAAGAAAAGCTGGCGGAAATGTTGGCGGGGTTGGGCTTTGCCTCGGAATCTCCGGCTGTTCACGCGCATTGGACCGATGAACCCTTGCTGCGCAAGTTGTCTGTGGCCCGGCGGTTGATCGGGGAAGGATACCGTAATTTGCTGGTCGCGACGGAGTCGGATAGCCTCAGCGTGTACAACTGGACCATGTTGGTCTGCAGATTCCACGGGGTTGCGGCGGAGGGGGATCTGATCGAAAAAATCAATCTGGCTGCGTTTCCTGAGCGCGCGCCCGCCGATTTGGAACAGTGTATTTGCCTGGACTTACCCCAGCCCTTTCATCATTATGAAAAGGTGAAATTTGTGGGGGTAGACGAAATCAATGGACGCTTTGGCCAGGTGAATATTCACCGCTGTTTGCACTGCGGGCGGCTGTGGGTGCATTACTTCGTTGAATATGAGGCCTACCGCAAATCGGGGCGTTACTTTATGGGAATGATCTCGCCGGAAGATGTTGTGGGCCTGACAGCGGAGACGGCGGTGAGTTTTTTGGAAAGCCTGGATTGGCATCTGTACGGTGGGTCGTTCTTTGAAGGGGTGGGGCGTTCGACCAGCAAGCAACTTTACGTTGATGGTTAAGTCGACATCGCCTCAACGGCTCGCGGGCGGCTGGCGTAGAATGTTTTGGGCCACGCGCAAGCCTCCCAGGGCTACGGCGGCAGTAGACTGGCCAGGGAAGATCGAGTCGCCGACCATCCACAGGTTAGAATCGAGACGCGGGCCGAGCGTACTGAACAGGCTGGTTTGGGGGAAGCCGCCCACCCAGCCCCAGGCCCGGCGCGTGAAGCGCTGGAAGGTGATGGGCGTGCCCGGCAGCACCAACCGGGCGGCGCTCCGTAACCCGGGCAGAGCCGTTTCGGCGGCCTCGAGGGCTTTCTCGGTCAGATCGGCTTTGCGTGCTTCGTAAGCGGCGCGATCGGATTCGTAGAGTTCCCACCACCCGTCCAACGGCGTGTGGGTGCTGAGGGTCAGGGCGCGGTGACCGGCAGGAGCGCGGGCCGCGTCCCAGGCGGGGCTGAGTGACAGGAAAACGCTGTTGCCCTCGCCCAGTGGGCGGCGGGTGATGACCTGGTGATGCAAGGCGATGTCGGGGGGCAGAATGGAGGCATCCAGGCCAATGTAGAGCATGAAGGCTCCCCAACCGTTTTTGGGCCGGTCGGGCAGGCGGCGCAACGCAAGCGGAAGCGGGCCCTCCAGCAAATCGCGGACATTCCAGGGGGGCAGGTTGGCGATTACGATGTCGGCGGCAAAGGAGCCGCCGCGCCTGGTTTCAACGATGGTTGGGTGACCGGGCTGCCGATGAATGCGGGTGACCTCGTGGCGGGTGAGCACCTGCCCGCCATGTTTGCGGATGGCTTCAGCCAGGGTTTCAGCGATCGCGCCGATGCCGCCGGCGAGATGCGCCAGGCCACGGCGGGGCAGGTCCAGGGCCGAAGCGCCGTAAAGGGCGTTGGCGCGCGTTGATTCAACCTGCGCCGATATGAGCAGTTGGGCGTCTACGAATAGGCGCAGCGCTTCGGGAGCGCGGCCCAGGTGGGTAGACAGGGGGCGGAAAGCATCGAGCGCCAGGGGCAGGCGCGGGCCGGAAAGCAGCCAGGGCAAACCCGTTGCCACCGCGCCAAGCACATCGGCAGCGGATTGTGGCGGCCAGGGCGGAAGGCGCAAGGCTAAATCCCATAGAGAGTCTGCGGCTTGCTCTTGCCAACGGAAGAAATCCAAACCGGGCTGGCCAAATGCGGCGCGGATATCATCCCAGCGTAAGTTGCCGGCGCGGCGGGGAACCCGGAGCCCGCCGGGCAGGTGGACGATCATGGCGGTGTCAGTGGGGCGGGAGGGCCAGGATTCGATGCCGGCGGCTTGCGCAAGGCGATCCATTGGACCACCGGGGTAGAATCCGGCCGCCAGGGTTGCTCCGGCGTCAAAACGGTAGCCCTGGTGGAAGTATGTGCCCGCGCAGCCGCCAGGATATACCTGGGCTTCCAACACGGTGACTTCAAGCCCGGCCCGGGCCAACACCGCCCCTGCGCTGAGGCCGCCAACGCCCGCGCCTATGATCACCACGCGGCGCGGCGAGGGAGTCATTCCAGCAACCTGCGGGTTTTCCAGGCACGGAAGGCAAAAAGGAAAGGCAACCCCAGTCGCATCCCCAGCCCAATCAGGGCCCAGAATGGGTTGGCGCTGAGGCGCAGGGTAATATCATCGATTACATCGGTGGTGTGATCGTCGACAGCAGAGAACTTGTGTTGGTGAACCCATTCGGCAAAAGGGCCGTGTAGTTGGCGATCGGTGAATCCAGTCGAGGTAACATTTTCTATGCGGGCCAGCCACCGCACGGAGAAGGGCCCCAGCGCGAGACTGAAATCCATGTTGTCGCCTTCAGATAAAACGGATGGGGCCTGGCGCAGCCTTACGGACAGCGGTGGTGGGGTGATGGCAGCCATGCTGGCGGCCTGACTGTGAAACGTGGCGACCTTTTCTAGGGTGGCGCGAACTTGAAAGCGGTGACGAAAAAACATACCTGCATCCCTCCCAGGAAAAGAGCCGGAATACCGATAAGAATTTCCCGGCTCTTTTCCTTTGGGTAATTATCCTCGATTGAGCGCCTGCCTGCCACAGATTGTGACAGGCTGTACAAGGTTTGTAACACCATCTCCGCGCGACCTCTCATGGCACGTTCCTGAGGGCCGCAGCGAGCGCGCAGCTTTGGGGATAATCGGGGCTATAATTGGAAAATAACCCGGGCAGTCATAAAAGCAAAACCCGCCTTCTCCGCGCTTCGGCTGGGAGAGGGTTAACCGTGCCCATTCTTGGAGGTCATCGATGAATTCCAAAGACGCTCGCCCCAACCAAACAAAATCAGTGACTCCGTGGACGGGATGGATGAAACAGGCGCGCGAGTTCTGGGAAGCGCTGCGCAACACGCCGCAAGCTTTCCGGTTGGTCTGGTCGGCCAGTCGCGCAACAGCTTTGATGGGCGTGGCCCTGACGCTGGTGGCGGCTTTTTTGCCGGCGGCGCAGGCCTGGGTGGGCAAGTTGATCATCGACTCGATCCTCAGCGCGGCCAGCCAAAGCCTGAGTCCTACCGAAGGGCTGCGCTTCGTGGGGCCCTATCTGGCCCTCGAATTTGGATTGGTGCTGGCCGGAGCGCTCGTCGGGCAGGTGCGTTCGTTGTTTGACCGGATTGTCCAATCTCAACTGACCAACCACATCAACACCCTGATCATCCGTAAGGCCATCAGCCTGGATTTGCAGTTCTTTGAGAACCCGGCCTTTTACGACACATTACAAAATGCGCGGCGGCAAGCCGACAGCAGCGCGTTGTCCATCGTGAATTCCACCCTGCAAATGGTTCAGCAGGTAATTACGATTATCTCCTTGGTGGTGCTGTTGGTGAGTTTCAGCCCGTGGTTAGCGGTGATTGTGTTTGTTTCGGCCATCCCTTCCTTCCTGTCCCAGTCTCAATACGCTGAGCGGGCTTTTCGGGCGGTCAGCCGGCGCGCGCCCGAAGCTCGCCTGTTGAATTATCTCGAAATGCTGCTAACCGGCAACGACACGGTGAAAGAGATCAAATTGTTTGGATTGGGCGAACCACTGCTCAAGCGCTACCAAACCCTGTTTACCAAATTTTATGAAGAAGATCGAGCCATTGCGGAGAAACGCACCTGGGCAGGATTGGGGTGGGGGCTGCTTTCTAGTCTGGCATATTACGGCAGTTATGCCTGGATTGTGCTGCGCACAATAGCTGGGCAGATCACCCTGGGCGACATGACCATGTTTCTGTCCATCTTCCGCCAGTCCCAAAGTTCGATTCGCTCGCTGTTGGACAGCCTGAACCGCCTGTACGAAAGCAACCTGTTTCTGGACAACCTGCTGACCTACCTCGAATTACAACCGCAGTTGTTTGCGCCGCTGAATGGACGGGCGGCCCCTGCGCCAATCCGGCAGGGCATCGAGTTTCGCAACGTATCCTTCCGCTATCCGGGCTCGGAGGTGGACGTGCTGCGTGGAATCAATTTGCACATCCGGCCAGGCGAGCGGATTGCCCTGGTTGGGCTCAATGGGGCGGGCAAGACCACGTTGATCAAGCTGCTCACCCGATTGTACGATCCCACCGAAGGGCAGATTCTGCTGGATGGTGTCGATTTACGGGAGTACGACCTGCCCAGCCTGCACCAAACCTTTGGAGTTATCTTCCAGGATTTTGTGCGCTACCAGTTCACCGTGCGTGAAAACATTGGCTTTGGGCAGGTGGATGCGCTGGACGACCTGGAGCGGATTAAAGCCGCGGCGGAGCGGGGCGGGGCCAGCCCGATCATCGAGAAGATGGCCCAGGGGTATGAGTCCATGTTGGGGCGGCGTTGGGAACGCGGACTGGAGCTTTCGGGCGGGCAGTGGCAAAAGATTGCCCTGGCCCGCGCGTTCATGCGCAAGGCCGAGGTGCTGGTGTTGGATGAACCGACCTCAGCGTTGGATGCTGAGGCGGAGTACGAAGTGTTCCAGCGTTTTGGAGAGTTGATGGAAGGCCGCATTGCGGTGCTCATCTCGCATCGTTTCTCCACTGTGCGCATGGCGGATCGGATTGTGGTGCTTTCGGCGGGCAAAATTTTGGAAGTGGGCAGCCACGCCGAGTTGATCGAGCTGGATGGGGCCTATGCACGGTTGTTCAATTTGCAAGCGGAAGGATACCGTTGATCCAATTTCTGGCGCGGCGTTTTTTGCGGGTTGTCATCATCCTGTTCGGGGTGATCCTGGTTACATTTATGCTCATTCATGCCATTCCAGGCACGCCCTGGAACAATTTCTCGGGCGCGCCGCGGGTCTTTGCGAACCTGGGCGCCGATGATGCCACATTGCGAGAGGTGAATCGCCGGTTTGGGTTAGATTTACCCATGTGGCGGCAGTTTACCCGTTATGTGTTTGGTGATATTGATCGGGATGGGCGATTCTTTTGTGGCATCGTTTGCGGGAACCTGGGGCCTTCCATCCATCAGCGCGGGCGGATGGTGGAAGAAATCATATTTGAGCCGCCGCGCGGTGGCAACTTTTGGGACAGCCGGTTTGGGCATTCCATCCGCCTGGTGCTGTTGGGCGCTGTGATCGCGGTGGGGTTGGGCCTGCCGTTGGGAATCGCTGGCGCGATCCGACCAAAATCAAGAATGGGCCGAGCCATCTCGGTGATTCTGGCGGCGATGATCTCAGTCCCGAATTTCGTGCTGGGCCTGTTCGCCATTCTCGTTTTGGCTTCCTGGCTGCGCATCACCCAGGTGCTGCCGGACTGGAGCTTGCCGGGCAATTGGATTGTGCCGGCGGTGGTATTGGCGGTGATGCCAATGGCCAGTCTGGCCAGAGTAATTCAGGCGTCGTTTATGAACATCCTGGGCGAAGACTATATCCGCGCGGCGCGCGCCAAGGGCCTGACTCAACGACGGGTGTTGATGGTGCATGTGGCCCGCAATGCGCTCGTTCCGATCATTACTTTTGTGGGCCCGGCGCTGGTCGAAATGTTCGCCGGATTGTTCGTTGTGGAAAGCCTGTATTCCTTTCCGGGAATTGGGCGAGAATACTGGCAGTCCGTGATCAAACTGGATTACCCCGTCATTCTGGGGGTCACCTTGATTTACGCGATGGGCATGTTGTTGATCAATATGCTTGCCGAAACAATCTGCGCGATTCTGGATCCGCGTCTGCGTTCAACGCGGCCCACGGAGGTGTCATGAAGACTCCTTCTTTGTGGCGGCGAGCCGTGCGGCGCAAATCGGTGTGGTTCAGCCTGGTGGTCATGTTGGTTTTGGGATGGGTGGCGATTTTGGCCCCCTGGCTGGCTCCGCACGATCCATATCGCTGGAGCCTGGAAGGCAGGCAGAGCAACCTGCCGCCCGCCTGGGTAGACAATCCCTTTCACCCTGGAGAGGCTGAATTTCCACTGGGCACGGACGCTTACGGGCGCGATGTGCTCAGCCGCCTGATCTATGGCACGCGCACGGCATTCTTGCTGGTTCTGATGGCCGTGCCGCTGGCGGCTCTGATCGGCGCGCTGTTGGGGCTGGTGGCGGGGTACGTGGGAGGAAAGCCAGACGCGGCCATCACGCTATTATGCGACATTCTCCAATCCCTACCCGGAATCATGTTTGCGGTCATTATCATCCTCATTTTTCGCAGTTATCTGAGTCCAACCTGGATCAATGGGTTGATCACTCTGGCGGTGGGTTTTGCGATGGTGAGCTGGGTGAGCCTGGCCCGAATGGTGCGGGTGAGTACATTGACCTTGAAAGCGCAGTTATATGTGGAGGCGGCAATTGCGCTGGGCGCGTCTCGCTGGGAGATCATCACGCGTCATCTGCTGCCAAATGTGCAGCATGTCATTTGGGTGTGGATCATCAATCAAGCCTCGGCGGTGATTTTACTGGAAGCCCTCTTGGGCTATATCGGCGTTGGGGTGACCGGCGCGGTGGACGGTGGGGAGTTCACCGTGGTTAGTTGGGGCGGCATGTTTTACGCGGGCCGCTCGGCCATGAGCCGCAATCCATTCATGCTGATCATCCCATCCTTGGGGATACTGCTGATGTCCATCAGTTTTATCTTGCTGGCAAACTTTTTGAATGAATCGACCCGTCAAGAAATTGACTTCACTGGGTAAAGGTCTATAATTTTTCTATGAAAAAACACAAGGTCAGCCTTCGCGAATGGATTGAAACGCACCACCCTTCGGCGTTTCTGTTGGCGGCGCAGTTTGTTTTATTGATTCTGTACGCGGTGTTTGACGGCTTGCACAGCCAACGAGCTGTGCTAAGCGCTTTTGGTGGGCTGATCTTGATGTTGATTGTATGGGTGGTGGACCGCAGTCCGGCGGTGAACTGGGTAGCGTGGGTGCTGGCGGTTCCAGCCTTCACCTTGTCCATCCTTTCGGCAATTGTGGAAGCGCCTTTTTTGCTGGCCTGGTCAGCGGTTTTTGAAGCGCTGTTGTACTTTTACGCGGCGGGAAGCCTGATTGCTTATATGATGCGCGATACGTGGGTGACCACGGATGAATTATTTGCGGCGGGGGCCACCTTCACGCTCCTGGCCTGGGGCTTCGGGTACACGTACCTGGTGCTGCAAACCTGGCTTCCGAACAGCTTTTATAATGGCGCGCGGCCCGGAGAAGCGGCCACCTTCGTGGAGCTCCTGTTCCTCAGTTTTACCAACCTTTCGGCAACAGGCTTGGGTGATATCATGCCCATCAGTGTTCCGGCGCGTGTGACTGCTATGCTGGAGCAATTCTGTGGTGTGGGTTATATCACCGTAGTGGTGTCTCGCTTAATTGGCATGACCCTCAACAGCCGCGAGCGGAAACGGCATTCGTAACTGTGCAGAAGATAGAGACGATTCCCGAATAGCGCATTTCATATTCGGGGTTGTCTTGTTTCCTCACTCGGTGGCGGTAATGACCACCTGGATAACGCCGTTTTGCTCGGCTACCGCAATGGCTACTGAGGCTGAGTCGCGCGTGTACAGGAGAAAGGTCATGCTTGTGTCGTTGATGTCCTTTGCTAGCGTCCAGCCGGTGTTTTCCATCTCACGAGTATAAAACGCCAACACGTCGGCGATGGGTGCATTCACGGTAAGCATGAGCACCGCATCGGTTTGCATCATGACCTGCGCATTGGGATAGGCTGGCAGATCGGTGGGCAGGATTGCGCTTTCACCACTGGCAGGGTCACCTTCGGGCGCTTCGTCGCCGGGAAAGGGGATGTCACCGGCAGTGTCAGGCTGGACGGGGTTTTTGGTGAGCACCGATTGAGCGATGACTTGCAGTTGACCACCGGCTTCGTTGAGCTGGAGGACCAGTACCCGTCCACCTTCTTCATAGGTTTGGGCGAAGGATAGAACGGTGGTGGCGGAATCCAGGTTAGTTTGATCGGGCGTCGAGCCTGGCATTGCCCGCCATCCGAGGCTGGTTAGTTCATCAAAGAAGAAGACCACCGCTTGGCTGCGATTCACGGGAGCCAAATAGCGTTGGAATCCAGGCAGGTTGGTCAAATCCTGGGCTCCCGCCAACACAGGCACGTCTGCCAGGACGGGCGGACAGGCGAGGGGCAAGCGTAAAGGCTGATCCGCTTCGATTGGATTGAGTTCGTAAATATAGGTGCGCGAGCCGGAGAATTCTTCCGAAACCAGCTCGACCGTCAGCTCATAGCGCAGGAGGATGCCGCTGTTTTCGGCCAACAGAAGCTGCCCTGATGCCTTTCTTAAGGCTCCGTCACGGCTGGACAGCGATTTCTCATCGAAGATATAGCGCACAGCAGTCAACCCATCCAGGGGTTCGCGTCCGGCTTCCTGCATGCCAAACACGGCGGGCAGGCGCAAGGCAGGGTTGGGGCCAGCAGCTTGAGCTTCGGCCAGCGGCTCAGCCCGGCAGGCGGCGTTGACCTGGCTTTGCGAGTAGTGGTAGCCGTCCAGGCGGGCATCAAACAGGTAGATGGAGCCGGTAGGCGAGGCAAAGCTATTCACCAGAAGGGATTCGTCCTCGCCATGAACGAAGCGTTCCAGGTGCAGTCCTTCTTCATAGGCCGCTCCCTGAAGCGTACCGTTGAGTTCGATCGATAGGGTCTGGTGGTAATTGGAAAGTCCTTCCAGCCCGGCGGCGGGGTTAGAAAGGTCAATACCGCCTGGATGATTTTGCTCCGAAGCGCCGCCCGCCGAAGGATTGTCTTTGCCGGGGGCAGGTGGCTGGGCGGACGGATTCGGAGCAGCGGTGGGCGGAACGGCCCGGCTGCCGATTTGGCAGGCCAGGAGCAGCGTCAGGATGGATAGGAGGAAAAAGAGGGGAAGTAGTCTGGTTTTCATGGCTTAGCGCGGAATGAGGGTGAGGGTGGCGGTGTAGTCCAGGTCGCCCGAGGACTGGACGATGTCCATGCCGGCGCCTTTCAACTCGACCGATTGGCTGCCTCCGCCAAAGGGGAAGGCGGCCTCGATTTTGGAGGCCAGGGAAGGATCGCCGCCCTGGGCGCTGCCCCAACCAGTGACCACATCTCCTTCTTCGTCTACGCAGACTGCCTCGCCGAAATAGAAAGCCTCCTCCGTGTTTGGTAGAAAGCTGAGGATCACGTCCACGCTATCGCCTTGGTCAGCCATGCGGCCATCCAGCTCAAATGGGCCATTCATGAGGAGTGGGGGGATGAAATATTCGACGCACATGGCGGGCTTACTGAGGACAACTTCCTCAAGGCGCCAGGCGCCATCACCCTGGTAAAACTGCGAGCCCTGCCGGTCACGCCGCATGGTTCCGGTTCCCGTGACGTGGGTGAGGCTCTCAAAGAATTCATCATCCAGTTGGGTCTGGAAGTGCATCACGGTGGTCAGGAAAGCGTCGTAATCGCATTGTTCTTCCACTTGAAAGCGCTCTTGGGTGGTGGCGACACCCTCATTCACGGTGAGGGTGATCGTTTCGGTTCCGGGGGATTGGGCCGTGTAGGTGAAGCTGAAATAGAACCCATCATTATACTGGGTGATTTCCTGGGGCGAGATCTGGCCGAGTTGGGCCTGGATTTTAACTCGGGTGACCGGCAGCCAGGCCAGAGGTGGGGTGGGATCGTCCATGGAAGTGATGGACGCGCCACCCTCGATGGTGATGGTATCGCCCACGCAGATTTTCTTGGGCACGACCGTGTGAATGAGAACGCCGCCAGTGATTTCGGGCTGGGCCGAGGCGGACTGCTGGGGCAGGGAGCCGAGCAGGAGAGCCAATGACAGGAGCAGGGTGAGCGCGAGGACCGACCAGCGATGCATATTCTCTCCGGGATGAGGGGGCTAGAAAATGGGCTCATGGGGAATGAGCTTGGAACCACGGCAACTTTTAAAGAGCTTTAAAATTATAACCCTGAATTCGATGGGGGGCCTACCACGGCAACTCCTTGAGACCCCGATTCTCAATTAACCTTCGCGGAAGTCTGGAGTATAATAATTATCGAGTGATCTTGTCTTATTTTTTTCTTGCGGAGGCGAGATGGAACCCAAAAGCGTGCCGGTCGAGACGATTGATGCGTATATTGCCCAATTTCCCGAAGCGATCCAGGCGCTGCTGCGTGAAATGCGCGCTGTGATCCACGCCGCGGCGCCGGACGCGGTGGAGAAGATTAGCTACCAGATGCCCACTTTCTACCTGAACGGCAATCTGGTACATTTCGCGGCATTCAAGAATCACATCGGGTTCTACCCGGCCCCGACAGGCATTGAGCAGTTCAAAGAAGCCCTGGCGGGTTACGTGGGGGCCAAAGGCTCGGTGCGCTTTCCCCTCGACCAACCCATTCCGTTCGATTTGGTCGCAAAGATCACCGAGTTTCGGGCGGCAGAGAACCGGTCCAAGGGGAAGAAGAAAGCTTAGCTGTCGAGGTCGGCATCAGGCAAGAGACAAAAGGCCGCAACCCCCAAGGCAATAATCAGCAGGGTAGAGAAAGCGGGCGGATCGGTGGGGAAGGGGGTCGCTTGTTGGAGAAGCAGCCACCCACCCACCAGGACTACGGTAACGCAGATAATCCAACGAACCAACAGACCAGGTTCCAGTCTCAAATCAAACTCAAATAAGGGGCGAGGGGCTTTATGGACGGCGCGGGGAGGAAGCGGGTTTGTTTGCATGTTTTTATTATTCTTGATTGGGTGGGATTTTGTACAGCATGAATTCATTCTCCCAAACGCCCGGCGACTGGATGAGAGTCGACTCGCCACCGGGGTATTGTTGTCTGAGCTGTTCTAGCTCAGCATAGCGGCTGGGGAAGGCGATAAACAAAGCCCCTTGCTGGCTCGGAAAGGGTTTCTCTTGAAGGGGAAAAGTAAGAGGTTCCTTAAGCAGGGTATAGGGGCCTTCGAACAGGTAGGTCCAGGTAGGAAATTCGGTATTGGTGTATTCATCAGGCAGTAAGTAGACCGGATTCTCAAAAACGCCCTGATTGATGATTGGAGCCAGGATGGTGGCGGCTTCGGCGGGACCGCCGCCAAAAATTCGTTGGGGGGTGTAGGTCATAAAGTAGAGGTACAGGCTGTTGAATGCAAAAACCATCAGAAAAATGTAATACAACAAATTCCCATGCAATCGGGGAATGGCCCGATAAAGCGCTTGAATGATCCGGTCGAGCGCCAGCGCTATGAAGAAGAGGCTGGGCACAATGAGGGTGACCAGCCGCTGTGAGGAGGGCGGACTTTCTGTGAGCATGCTCCCGAGCAAAATGCCACCCCACCACCAGCCGACAAAGGGAAGGAGCTTTTGGTTCTTAAACACAGCGATGGTGGCATACAACACACCGAAGATGAGCAATACGCTGGATATTGGGTCGAGTAAAGGCTGTCTGAGCCCGTACCAGACGGTGCGATCCTGGTAGTAGGTGAAGCTGAAGAAAGAGCGGTAGAACTGCTCCCAGAGGATGGCAACCTGACTGGAATTCAATAACTCGACTTCTTGCTTGAACCAGCCAGATTGGAGAATGCCGACCTGATTGACGCGGGCATTGAATTCATCGGGGGAGCGCACCGCAAATTGGAGCATTGGCGCCCCGGCGATGAGGAAGGCCAGGAAGAAGATGACCAAAGCTTTCCAATTCTGGCGGACGAACTTGCCCAACGAACGCGCAGTGAGGAAAATGAAGATTCCACAGATGACCAGGAGAGTCAGGCGAGCCCCCGCGTAGAAATACATCGCCAATCCGGTGAGCACTCCACTCAGCCCCAAATAGAAGAAGCGGTTTTCGCTCAAGCCGCGATAAAGAGTCAGGAAGGCAAACACCATAAAGAATGGATCGAGAATCTGGTGGGACCCAAGTCGTGAGAAGTGAATGTGGTAGTGATATACGAGGGTGAGCAGTGCGGTGAATAACGCCAGCCGGCGACCGGTCATTTGGCGCACCAACAGGTAGGCTCCACCCACAGACAGGGAGCCGCAGAGGGCATAAGGCAGCCGTAAGCCGATGAACTTGTCGGGAATGACAGCCATGAAGAGGCTGTTGAAGAAGAAGTTCATGGAAGGAACCGAGTACCAGGCGGTGGCAAATGGGTTGCGCAGGGTCTTGTTGAGAACATGGATGGTTTCAATGCCCTGCGAAGCCTCATCGCCGCTCATGGTGAAGGGAATGGAGGATATGTGCCAGAAGCGGAGAGCAAAGGCCATCACAGCCAGCCAGCCAAAGAGGATCCAATCCCAACGGTCGAAAATGGATTGAAATGTTTGTCGGGTTCGATCTAATAGGTATAAGGCAACCAACAAGATCACCACTGAAACGCCCCAGGTGACCAATGGCAGTGTGAAGTCGTCTGACCAGCCTCGTTTGGGAATCTCCCAGAGGGTGTAAACACTAAGCGCGGCGCTTAGGAGAATGAGTAGATGAATCCAGTGGATTGTGACGTGGATAGAGATTGGTTGCTTGATTGGGGATGAAAGAGATTGGTCTGCCATGGAATTTATTCTAGCATCACTTTGATTCGGCATCGGGAAAAATCGGGTCTATTTACTTTGGATGTGAGTCGTTACGACTTTGTTTCGTCCCTGGTCTTTGGCCTGATAGACGGCTTGATCGACACGGCGGAAGAGCTCGTCCAGGGTACTGGAATCAGGCGAAGAGATGCCGGTGACCCCCAGGCTGGCGGTAATGTAAAAGGCGCGGCTGTCGTACTGAAGGGGCTGGCTTTGGATGGCGACTCGCAGCCGTTCGGCGGTCAGGGCGGCGTCGGCAGGCGAGGTTTCGGGGAGCAGGATGATGAATTCGTCGCCGCCATATCGGCCTACGATGTCGGTTTCCCGTAAAATCTGGAGACAAATTTGCGCGATCATTTTTATAGCGGCGTCACCGAGCATGTGCCCGTAGGTGTCGTTGGTCTTTTTGAACGAGTCCATGTCAAGCATGATCAGCGATAGCGTGCCACCATAACGGTGAAAACGGTCAAGCTCTTTTGCGGCCAGGTAGAAAAATGTCCGGTGATTGAAGAGACCGGTCAAACCGTCGCGGGCGGCCAAATCTTCCAGCTTGTCGAGGAGTTGCTTGGTCTCTGTGTAATCATGAAAGGTAATGATCCGACCGATTTGAATCTTGCTCCAGTTGAAGAGCGGGGTGCAACTGCCTTTATAACAAAAATTTCCCTCGGGTGTTTGCACATGCAGATCAAAGGGCTTTTCCGAAACGCTGGTGACATGATTCACCAAATCTGGGTAAGCGAGAAGTGCTTTTGAGAGGGATTGGCCAATGACAGCTCCTTTCTTAAGGAGTGGGAACATCTCCAAAAAACGAGGGTTCAGATCGAGGACCTGGTTTTGTTGGCCCAGGACCAAAACGCCATCGGCCATGCCATCAAAAATGATGTCGCGGGCCAGTGGGATGATATCTAATAGGCGAAAGCGGAGAAAGCCCAAAACGAAGATCAGGCTGCTGACCGCCATGCAAATGGAAACCAGATCGAGGTTGTTGGGGGATAGACCGAAGTTGTACAAAAGGGCTCCAACCCAGGGTAAAAGCGAGGCGCCCCAAAAAAGGGCGGCTTGCCTGCGCAGCGCGGGCGCCGAACGGAACAACATCATTGTGAAGAGGCCGGTGCTGGCCGCCAGGCACAGGCTCTGAAAAATTAGAACCAGGTAGACAAGGAGGGTGCGGTCATACGTGAAGGTCGGGAAGGAACCTCTGGTTTCGAGGCGCGGATTGACGTGGGCCAGGTTGAGGCTGCCCAGCGTTTGCGCCATCAGGAAGAAGATCACCGGGATGGTGAAGAGGAGAGCCACCCGTTTGGGAGTGATTTGCTTTTGACGGCCGGTCAGGCTGAGCGCGAAGAGCAGCCACATGGGCGCAATGCCCTGGATGCCAAGGTGCTGAAAGCGGACCCATCCCATGATGGTCTTGAGGTCGCTGCTATAGAGTTCCATGGCGTAGCCAAAATTATAAATCGCCACCAGAGCAAGACAGATCGCCAAATACGTCGCCGCTGTCCCGGCGATTTTGCGTCGTTTCCAACTAAAGTAAGTAAAGAAGAGCATCACGAACGCGGCAGTGATCAGCAGCGTGATGATCAGTGCTTTGTCGTATGTCATGATTTTCTTGAAGAGATGAAGGGTCTTGCTTGCATATTCCGAATCTGAACAATTTGTCAGGCAAATGAGACTTTGAGCTTACCCTATGATTGTAGCACATCCGCCTGGCGTTTCCGCCTGGGGAAGCCGGCGTATCATGGCTTTTCCAAAGTCAACCCCACCCCTAACCCCGCCCCAGTCTTGGGG
>CAYOHX010000111.1:0-17287 GCA_964403875.1 uncultured Anaerolinea sp.
TTTAGGATAGGTTCTTAGGATCTAATCTGATTGCGGGAAAAGAGAAACCCTAAGGGTCTTCTGAGACCCTTAGGGTTTTGTGATTAAGGTTATTTGTTAGGGTTTAGCGCCGAGGGCCGCGATCGCCGCCACCGCCGCGCCGGTCACCGCCGTAGCGATTGCCGCCACGATCACCACCGCGATCTCCGCCGGGGCGACCACCGGAGCGATTGCCGCCGCCGCCACCGCCGCGCGAACCGCCGCGGTCCATCTCCTGGGCCTGTTCCAGCGTCCAGCCTTCCAGCACAGCCTGCCGGGAGAGGCGAATCTTGCCGTCGCCATCGATATTGGTAATCATCACGGTCAGTTCGTCGCCCACGTTGACCACGTCCGTCACGCTCTGAACGCGTTCGGTGTCGAGTTGGGAGATGTGCACCATGCCGTCTACGTTAGGGATGATCTCGACAAAGGCGCCGAAATCGGTGGTGCGCACGACCTTACCGGTGTAGATGCGACCGAGTTGGGGCGTTTCGGTAATCGATTCGATCCGCTCGCGGGCCATCATTTCACTGGTTTTGTCGGTGGCGGCGATGAACACGGTGCCATCGTCGTTGATATCGATCTTGGTGTTGGTCTCTTCCTGCAGGGCGCGGATGTTCTTGCCGCCGGGACCAATGATGGCGCCGATCTTATCCACGGGGATCTTCACGATGGTGATGCGCGGAACGTGCGGTTTGAGCTCGGGGCGCGGGGCAGAGAGGACTGCCAGCATCTTGTCGAGGATTTCCAGACGAGCGGTGCGGGCCTGGGCCAGCGCTTTGGACATGATCTCCGAGGTCAGTCCCTTGATCTTGATGTCCATCTGCAGGGCGGTGATGCCTGTGGTGGTTCCGGCTACCTTGAAGTCCATGTCTCCCAGGTGATCTTCGAGGCCCTGGATGTCGGTGAGGATGGCATAGTTGTCCTGCTCTTTAATCAGGCCCATCGCCACGCCAGCCACGGGAGCTTTGATCGGCACGCCGGTGTCCATGAGGGCCAGGGTGGAGCCGCAAACGGAGCCCATCGAAGATGAGCCGTTTGAGGAAAGCACCTCGGAGACCAGGCGCAGGGTGTAGGGGAAGACGTCTTCTGAGGGGATGACCGGCTCGAGGGCGCGTTCAGCCAGGGCGCCGTGTCCAATTTCGCGGCGAGACTGTCCCCGCAGCATCTTTACCTCGCCCGTGGAGTAGGGCGGGAAGTTGTAGTGGTGCATGTAGCGCTTGGTTTCGGTGGGCGTCAAGGAATCTAGTTCCTGGGCTTCCTTGGGGGTGCCGAGGGTGGCCATGGTGAGCACCTGGGTTTCGCCGCGGGTGAACAGGCCGGATCCGTGGGCGCGGGGGCTGTTGCCCACTTCGCACCAGATGGGGCGGATTTCGGTCTTGCCACGGCCATCGGGGCGCAAACCGCGCTCCAGAATGCGCTCGCGAACTACCTTCTTGTAGGTCTCTTCAAAAGCCACTTTGACGGCATCGACCTTGGCGGCATCTTCGCCACCCAGTTCGGCGACCAGTTCTGCCTCCAGGGCGTCCACGGCGGCGTAGAGGGCGGCTTTGTCATGGGGCGCATCCAGGGCGGAGTTCAGACTGCCAGCGGCGCGCTGTTCGACCTCGGCCAGGACGGTCGCGTCGACAGGGAAGGTGGGCACTTCGCGTTTGGGTTTGCCGACCTCAGAAACCATCTGTTCCTGAACGTCGATCATGGGCTGAAGGGATTGGTGACCAAACTCTAAGGCAGCGACCATCACGTCTTCGGGAAGCTCGTTGGCGCCGCATTCCACCATCAGGATGGCGTCGCGGGTACCGGCAATGCGCAGGTCGAGATCGGACACTTCCATTTCCGAGAAGGTGGGATTGACAATAAACTTGCCCGCTACCCGCCCGATGCGCACAGCGCCGACAGGGCCGCCCCAGGGGATATCGGAGATCATGATGGCAGCCGAAGCGGCGTTGATGGCCAGAATGTCGAGGGGGTTCTCCTGATCGGCGGAGAGCGAGAACATGATCACCTGGACCTCGTTGCGGATCGATTGATCGAACAACGGGCGCAGGGGACGGTCGGTCAGGCGCGCGGTGAGGATGGCGTCGGTCGAGGGGCGACCTTCGCGGCGGAAGAAGGAGCCGGGGATGCGTCCACCGGCATACATGCGCTCTTCGTATTCCACGGTGAGCGGGAAGAAGCCCGCGTTTTCACGCGGCTGGGCGGCCATGGTGGCAGCCGCAAAAACCATTGAATCGCCCAGGCGAATGGTGACAGAGCCACCAGCCTGACCAGCGAGTTTGCCCGTCTCGAATTCGATGATGCGATCACCGACGACGGCATTAAATTGTTTACCATTTTTGTCCATGGTGGGTCCTTTTTGCACCCCACCTGATTAGGGACTGAAAGCTGAGGAGGAACCTGTTCCTCGTCAAGTTTCAATTCCCAACCGGCGGGTGCGGTGAGATTAAATCCCCGCAAAAAAAGAGTAGATGGCCCGGATTGCGCCATCTACTCTCGCGGGGTTGATACCTATGACTTCTTCCGCAAGTTCAACTGCTCGGCAAGAGCCAGGAAGCGCCCGTAGTCTTCGCGGCGCAGGTACGCCAGGAGCCGGCGGCGCTGGCCGACCAGCTTGAGCAGACCGCGGCGAGAGGATTCATCGTGCTTGTTCTCGCGCAGGTGCTGGGTGAGCTGCAAAATGCGCGTGGTGAGCAGTGCAATCTGCACTTCCGGTGAACCGGTATCGCCTTCGTGGCGGCGGTACTGGTTGATCATTGCGTCTTTTTGTTCTTTGGTAAGGGACATGTGACATCTGCCTTTCAAAAATAGATTTTGCGCAGGTCTCCGTACAGGCAGCTTTGACCGCCTGAAGGACCAGTCAGCGCTGGAAATTATACCATATTAGTGCGGAATTGCAAGATCGGGCTCATCATCCACGGCCCGCGGGCGGAGGGCAGCGCGCAGGGAATCCTGTTGGTTGGCCGGGAACAGTGGCAACACCCGCCGGCACAGGCGGGCCAGGTCGGGGTCTGTGCTTCCGCCGGCGACCTGACGGATGAAAAAAGCCGTTTCGGATGGGGAGCGCTCGGCCAGGGCTTCCAGGGCCTCTTGCAGGTCGTTGAACAGGGCCGAGGCGGGTTTGCGCAGCAGTGGGGAGAGCAAATCGAACACAGGGGGCAGGTTGTGGAAGCTTTCGTCGCGGATGAGCGGTAGAAGCGCTCGCAAACCAATGGCGCGCACAGCGGTGCGCGAATCGGAGAACCATTCGCGCACCAGGTCGATGAGGGCGTCGGGGCCTTCGCGGCGCAGGCGCAGCGTGCCGCGAGTGAGGAGCAGCGCCAGCGCTTCGCGGTTGGCATCGGGCGAGGCCCACTGCTGCAAACGTTCCAGCACGCCTTCGGCCTGACTGAGGTGAACCTGTCCCAACATGAGCGCTGCCAGGGCGCGTTGTTCCAGGTAATCGCTCTTCCACAGCGCGTCGGTGTTGGCCAACGCCGAGACCGGGTCGCGGTGGGTGGCGGCAATTAGTTCGATCTCCACCTGGCGGATGACCAGGGGAGGGAGGTGGTAGCTGGGCAGCAGCGGGCGCGAGGGAACCGCCTGCCCGGCGCGGTAGGCGTGGTTGGTATACAACTCCAACAGGGTGGTCAAGGCGCGGCGAAACTCGCCCGGTTGGTCGAATTGGCTGACCACACGGGCGAGTTGTTCGCGCAAATGACTTAATTCAACAGCGGGCACCGGTACTGCTTAGTAGGCGCGGGCGAAGTACACTTTTTCGGTAGCAGGCTGCCCGCACACCGCGCATTTTCCCGTTCCGCCAGGTTGATCGAGAGGCAGGCAGCGGGTAGTGGCTTTGGTGTCTTCTTTGACCTTGGCTTCGCATTCAGCACTGCCGCACCACCAGGAAAGCGCCCAGCCATTCTGCACGGCTTCGGTCAGTTCCTGGTAGTCTTTGGCGTCGAAGATATGCTCGTCGCGGAAGGCGGTGGCGCGGGCCAGCAACGCGGCCTGGATTTCATCTAACATGGCGGCGACCGCGTGCTCGAGGCCGTCCTGCGAGACGAAGCTCTTGCCAGCCTTGCCGGGCTGGTCGCGGCGAGCCAGGGCCACGCTGTTCTTTTCCACGTCTTTGGGGCCGATTTCGACACGCAAAGGCACGCCGCGCATTTCCCATTCGTGGTATTTGAATCCGGGGGTCAGGCCATCCCGATCGTCTACGTGCACGCGGAAGGCGGCCAGCTTTTGGCGGACTTGCTCTACCACGGGCATGACCAACGAGCGCTCAGCGTCATCGCGGTAGATGGGCACAATGACCAGTTGGGTGGGGGCCAGGCGTGGGGGCAGAATGAGACCCTGGTCGTCGCCGTGGGTCATGATGATGGCGCCGACGAAGCGCGTGGAAAGACCCCACGAAGTGGTGTAGGCGAATTGCAGTTCGTTGTTCCAATCCAGGAACTTAATGTCGAACGCTTTGGCGAAGTTCTGTCCAAAGTAGTGCGAGGTTCCGGATTGCAAGGCGCGGGTGTCGCGCATCATGCCCTCGATGGTCCACGAACTGACCGCTCCGGCGAACTTTTCGGTCTGGCTCTTGCGCCCGCGAATGACCGGTACGGCGCCTTCGTTGACGGCGAAATCATGGTACGTGTCCAACATACGGCGGGTTTCTTCCATCGCCTCCTTGTCGGTGGCGTGGACGGTATGACCTTCCTGCCAGTAGAACTCGAGGGTGCGCAGGAACATGCGCGTGCGCATTTCCCAGCGGACGACATTGCCCCATTGGTTGATGAGGATGGGCAGGTCGCGGTAGGATTTGACCCACTTGGAGTACATGTAACCAATGATGGTTTCAGAGGTGGGGCGCACCACCAGGGGTTCTTCGAGCGGTTCGCCGCCGCCGTGGGTGACCACAGCCAACTCGGGTGAAAAGCCTTCCACGTGTTCTTTTTCTTTTTCCAGGAAGCTCATGGGAATGAGCAGGGGGAAGGCGGCGTTGACGTGACCGCTGGCTTTAAAGCGTTTGTCCAGAGCAGCCTGGATGTTTTCCCACAGGGCCCAACCATAGGGGCGAACCACCATACAGCCGCGCACGGGGGCGTAGTCGGCCAGTTCGGCTTTTTGGACGATCTGGTTGTACCATTCGGAGAAGTTTTCGGATTGAGGGGTGAGTTTATCTTCGGCCATTGTTCCTCTATGAAGAAGTATGAATACAATTCAGGTTATTGTAAGATGCGCACGGCTTCTTCGATGCCTGGGGCGAATTGAAGAAAGGCGCGATGGTTTTCGGCAAAGTATTCGCGCTGGGCAGCATACAGCCCGGCGAAGGTCTCCCGCCAGCCCTGGCCGATCAGGACCAGCGGGCGACGCGGGACGGCCTGGACGGCCATCCGGTTCCACAGCAGGGTGATCTCCGCCAGGGTTCCAATTCCGCCAGGCAGGGCCAGGGCAGCGTCGCAGCCGTCCATGAGGGCCACCATGCGCACTTCGAGAGTGGGAGCGCGGCGCTCCTCGACGACCCAGGGGTTGGCCTGGGTGGGTCGCCAGGACTCGATCTCGACGCAGGTGACGCCGATGACGTGCGCGCCGGCTTCGGCCGCTCCGCGAGAAACCGCTTCCATGGTACCCATATAGCCGCCCGTCAGCACGGTGTGGCCGGCCTGCCCGAGGAGGAATCCCAGACGGCGGGCCTCTTCATAGGCGGGGGTGTTGGGCGCGGGCGTGGCGCTGCCAAAAACGGTGACATTCATGCGGTAGGTTCCTCAGGTTTCACGGAGCCGTCCCAGGTGCGGGTGTAGTTCACCGCCAGCTTGTCCAGGATGGCTTGTTCCAGGTCTATGTTCATGACGCTGGCCAACTGCAATAAATAAAGAGCCACATCGGCCAATTCCGAGGCCAGTTCGCCGCGATCGGCCTGGGTGTCGTTCCATTGAAAGTGTTCGAGGACTTCGCTGCTTTCTAGATTGAGAGAGATGGCCAGGTTGCGCGGTGTTTGGGGGCGCGTGCTGTCGGGCTCGTACCAGCCTTTGCTGCGCACGAAGCGGTGCATTTCTTGAGTAAGTTGTTTGATATCCATACCGGGCGCGCTCCAGACATCCCATTATACCGTAAATGCGGACCCAGCCGCGGTAACTCTCACAGAACCCTCTCAATGGGCCACTCCGGAAATCCCAACTTCTATGAATCTGGCTCGGATCAGGGTTGTTCTCCGAGTAGCCGATATATAATTAACGGGGTACTACGCAGAGGGTGGGAAAGATCTTTCATGCTCACGGTAGCGGTGGAAAAAGCGCTTCACCACCCCCGGTGAGTAGATCCGTTCTTTTTTTAAGCGGAGAATTACTCTTGAAAGTGATGTCGAAATGGTTATGGGTCGGGTTGATGGCGTTGGTGACAGCCGGTGTTTTCCTGCTGGTCGCAATTCAAGTCAACCGGGTGATGGATTATCCGGATTTTAACGTATACTGGCTGGCGGGGAGGCTAGTCAACGAACAGGCCAGCCCATATGATCCGCAGGCCTGGGCAGAGGGAGTGAAACTAATCGGGTGGCCGCAGGACCGGACGTTTCTCTATCCGTTGCCGGCGGCCATTTTCTTTTCTCCGTGGGCCAGGCTGCCTCTCCGCTCTGCCTACACCCTATGGCTGTTTCTGAGCATGGCGCTTGTGGTGGGGGCGATCGTGCTCACGCTGGCAAGCTGGCCTTCAAAGAACGCTCGGCCGTACCTGATTCCTGTTATCGCTGGGCTGTTGGTGTTTCGCCCGCTGATTGTGGCGCTCCGCAACGGGCAGATTGGGCCTTTCCTCTTGTTCATCCTGGTAGCCGCAGTACTCCTGATCCAGAAAGGCGCGCCATTGGCGGGCGGGCTGCTCGTTGGGCTTGCCTTGTTGAAGCCAAACCTGGCCCTGGCAATTCTGCTGCCGGTTGGACTCTATTTCTTGCTCAACCGGGCCTGGAAAGGGTTGCTGGGAATGTTCCTGAGCGGGGTGTTTTTTGTGGGCGTTGGGTGGGGTATTGATAGCCATTGGATACAGGATTTTATCGGCATTGGCAGCGACAAATTAGCCATCAGCGTGAATCATTCGCCCAACTTGTGGGGAGCGGGGGCGCAAGTGTGCGCCGGGAACGACCCGTGCGCCGTGGGGGTTGGCCTGACACTGAGTCTGTTGTTCCTGGGCTCGTTCTTGCTCTTGGTCTGGAGATCGCGGCCAGGAATCATGGAAACAGCCGCGCTGGGGGTGTGCGTGGGTCTGCTGATCACGCCTTTTGGGTGGACCTATGAGCATGTGTTGCTGGCGCTGCCGGTTGTCTGGCTGGTAGGCCTGGCAGCGCAAAAGGGGCCGTTTCTTTGGGTAGGGCTGATTCCATTGGGCGTGAGCGTTCTGTCCATTGGGACGCTCTTTCTGGCTTCATCGATTGGAAACGACACCTGGCAAGTTCTCGTGCCGGTGCTGGTCTTCCTGGGCCTTTCCTGGATGATTGGCCGCGGGGGGAGGAATCCTAACAAGGCTTTGGGTTAAAAAATCAAGGCGGCACGGAAATGCCGCCTTGATTTGATAGACTCGAGATTGGGGAAGACTTACTCTTCTTTCTTTTCTTTCTGGTGCGCAGCGATGATTTCCTGCGTCAGGTGGGCGGGAACGACCTCATAGTGGTCGAACTGCATGGTGAAGAACCCGCGACCACCGGTCATGGAGCGGAGCTGGGTGGTGTAGCGCAGCATTTCGGCCAGCGGCACGTGCGCATTGACCACAGAGCGGCCCTTCTCGCTGTTCATGCCCTGCACGCGCGCGCGGCGGGTGTTCAGGTCGCCGAGGATGTCGCCCATGTTGGCTTCGGGGACGATGATTTCGACGGCCATGATGGGCTCGTTGAGCACAGGGCCGGCATCCATGAAGGCCAATTTGAAGGCTTCGCGCCCGGCAATTTCAAAGGCGATCGGTTTGGAGTCGACGGGGTGTTCCTTGCCGTCGAAGACCGCGACTTTGACGTACGAGATGGGGTAACCGGCCAGGATACCTTCGTTCATCACGCTGCGAATACCTTTTTCGATGGCGGGCATGTAGCTGTTGGAGACCGCGCCACCAAAGACATCGTTGACGAACTCGAAGTCCACGCCATCCAGGGGTTCGACGCGCAAGTGAACCTCGCCGAACTGGCCCGAACCACCGGTCTGCTTCTTGTGGCGGTACATGGCCTGGCCCTTCTTGGTGAGGGCTTCTTTATAAGGGATGCGCGGCTCGCCAGCAACCAGGTTGACCTGGAATTTGGTCTCGGCGCGGCGCAGGGCCACATCGATATGCTGGTCGCCCATGCCTTGCAGGATGGTCTGGTGCGTGGCGGATTCCATCGACCAGGAAAGGGTCTTGTCCTCTTCGCACAGGCGGGTGAGGGTGGGGGAGATTTTGGTCGAGTCGGCCTGGGTCTTGGGGTTAACCGAGACGCGATAGAGCGCGCCGGGGTATTCCGGTTCGGGCAGGGTCAACGGGTGGGTCTTGTCGCAGAGCGTGTTGCCCGTGGAGGTTTCAGCCAGCTTGGGAACGATCCCCAGATCGCCCGCATGGACGACCTTGGTGGGGAAGGTTTCTTTGCCGCGAATGAAGGCCATGGTGCCGAAGCGTTCTTCGAGGCCCTTGGTCTGATTCCAGATGCGGCTGTCGGAGTTGACCACGCCGGAGTAGACGCGGAAATAGGTTTGCTTGCCAACGAACGGATCAGCGGTGGTCTTCCAAACGTAGGCAGCCAGGGGGCCGCTGTCAGATGCGGTCAAGGTTTCATCGCCATCCTTGCCCTGGGCCTTCACCGCGGGGATCTGGTTGGGGGCGGGGAAGAGGTGGATGATGGCATCCATCAAGGGGATGATGCCGATTTCGGCAGCGCCCGCGGCGACCATGACCGGGGCGAACGAGACGTTGTGGACCACCGCGGTCAGACCACGAATGATTTCCTCGGCGCTCAACTCGCCGGACTCGAGGTATTTTTCCAACAGCGCGTCTTCGCCTTCGGCGGCGGCTTCGATGAGCGCAACGCGGGCTTCTTCAGCAGCGCTCTTGTATTCGGCAGGGATGTCGACCACGGTCTTGCCGTCGCCCTTATAGGCTTTCATGGAGAGCAGGTCGATGACGCCCTGGAAGCCGGCTTTTTCGCCCCAGGGGAGCTGAATGGGGACCAGGCGCACGGAGGAGAATTCTTGAATGGAGGCCAGGGCTTTTTGGAAGCTGGCGTTTTCGCGCTCCATCTTGTTGATGACCACGATGCGCGGCAGGTTGAACTTGTCGCAGTATTGCCAGGTGATTTCGGTGCCAACTTCCACGCCGGCGACCGAGTCGACCAGCACAACGGCCGCATCGGCCACGCGCAAGGCAGAGATGACCTCGCCGACAAAATCCAGGTACCCCGGAGTGTCCAGGAGGTTGAGTTTGCAGTCCTTGTACTCAACCGGGATGACCGAGGTGCTCAGAGAAATTCCCCGGCGAATTTCTTCTTCCTCGTAGTCGGAAGCGGTGGTTCCGTCTTCAATACGACCCAGGCGAGTGGTGTTCCCGGCGATGTGCAGGAACGCTTCTGCCATCATGGTTTTGCCTGCGCTGCTGTGAGAAACAAACGCGACGTTGCGGATAGCCTCAGTTCGGTACTCTTTCATGAATGGAAACCCTTTACTTTCTATGATTAGTCGGCATTCTATTTTAAAATAGGATAGCAAGTTTGTCAAAGCCGTCCCAACCTGCTTGAAGAACTGCTAAGCAGTTACCCCGTCAGCTTTGACAATGCCGCGGCGCGTGTATTATAACAGGGATTAAGCTTATGGAACGTTTTTCGCGTTGGATACGTTTTAATAGTTGGTACTTCATGCATCCGCCCTGGGATACCGGAGTGACACCGCCCGAGTTGGAGGACTTTATTTTGACGCACAGGCCTGGTAGAGCATTGGATTTGGGTTGTGGAACGGGCGCCAACCTGCTGCGCTTGGGAAAAGCCGGTTGGGAGGTGACCGGCGTGGATTTTGCCTTGCGCGCGGTGACCAAAGCCCGCGCCCGCTTGCGACGTGCGGGTTGTCTGGGAAAAGTGATGGTTGGCGATGTGACCCGGTTGGACGGCGTGGCGGGTGAGTTTGATTTGATCCTGGACATTGGCTGCCTGCACGGATTGGATGCCAAAGGCAAACAGGCATATTTTGGTCATGTCCTGCGGCTGCTCGCCGACCAGGGCACTTACCTGCTTTATGCGCATTTGCGCAAGAGTGATGCAGAAGGCTTGGGAATTGACCAGGCAGAAATTGACCGGTTGGCAAAGACCCTGGTTCTGATACGGCGAGAGGATAGCAATGACCGCTGGGGGAGATGCGCAACCTGGCTGTGGTTTGAACACCGCTCTGGAAAGGAAAGTTATGGCTAAGTTTTTGATGATGATTCTGACGGCTGTGTTGCTGACGGGCTGCACTTTGCCGGAAAATTTGTTTTTCGACCCGCCCGCGGGCCAGCCGGGGTATGTGATCCCGACGGTCGGCCCCACGCAAACGGCCCAGGCTGTGACCCCAACCCCCACCGCCGAGCCGCAGAACTGCGCCTGGGCCTGGGCGTCGGTCCCGCTGCCCGACGAGACCACGCTGGTGCAGGAAGCGCTGCGCATGGGCGGGTTCACCGGTGTAGAAGGCAGCGCGATGGCTTATGGAGAAAACTGCCTGGACCCAACGACCAACCAAATTGTGCGCTTTGCGGTGATGCAGACAGACTTCTACTTCACCGTTTCTATGAACGATCCCAGCGACAAGGAAGCGATGGGGCAGATGGCCGAGCGCTTGCTGCGGGTGGTGGGGCAGTTCCCACCGGGAGACGTGCCGGGGGCCAATTTGGGCTACCTCAGTATCCTATACTCGAATGGGGTGCAAGACACCAATTTGTGGTTGAACCTGTCCGATGCCAAAAAAGCTCTGGACAGCGGCTTGCACGGCGAGGAGCTCTTTGATGCCCTGGACCAATACTAACGCAACCTTTTCTCCATGCGCCAGGCAGGCTCGACCACCTCGCGGATGCGGCCTTGATCATCGATGTACGACCAGCGGCCCGGTTCGGGGGCCACAATGCGATAGCCGCGCCGGTAATACAAGCGCTGGGCTTTGACGTTGTCGCGGGCCACATTCAGCGTGAGCCAGCGAAAATCGCGCAGGCGCAGATCCTCTTCGACAATGTCCATCATTTTGCTGCCCAGGCCAACGTTGCGGTATTCGGGCCGGATGCGGAAGGCATACAGGTACGCGCGGTCGATGCCGTTGCACAACTCGGGCCGGTCGCAGTCGAGTTGGATGAACACTTGCCCGATCAAACCGACCTGGGGCCAATCAGCGACCCACATGAGGTTGAGCCCTTGCTCGAAGCGCCGGTAGGCATCCGCATATAGCCGCCGGAAATGTGTGAACTCGCCTTCCCATTCCAGAGCGGGCAGGTCACTCTCCTGGATCAAGCGGATGCGAACTTCGCCGAGCCAGGTGGTTCCAGTGGGTGGGGCGGTGATGCTCATGCCGAATACTCTGTGATGAGCTGCTCCAGTAAAATTTGTTCCCCGGCAGCATCTTTCAACTGCCCGTCCAGCCAGGCCGCGCGCAGTTTGCTCAGGATCGCGCGGTAAGCCGGGCCAGGCGGAATGTTCCGCTGGCGCAGATCATCGCCGGTGAGGGTGGGCCAGGTCTTGCTCCAGGTGTGGTGATAGGTCTGAATGTGCTGCGCCGCCTGGGCGTCATCGGTGAGGTTGAAGACGGCGTAAAGGGCTTGCGGCGAGACGGAATCGAGGCGAGCCGTGATCTGGCTGGGCACGGCGGAGGCCAGGGCGGGCAAATCGCGGAGCAGCGCAGCGGCATCGGCCAGGGTTTCAATGAGCGTGCCGGGCAGATGCAGGCGTTCGGCAGTCGCCTGAAAAGTTTCGGGGTTGAGTTGAAGCAGCCAGAATAGATAGGCCAGGGCCAGGCGGCTTGGAAGCCCGGCGAATTTCTCGGGGAAGGTCCAATCCGCTGCGTAGCGCCCTGTCAGCGCATCTTGCGCCAGCCGGGCATTCTTGCCGGTGGGCGCGCGCAGATCGGGCTGGATGGCTGCCAGCAGGCCAAGCCCTTCCAGGCGATGGAGCATGGCCAGGGCGCGCTCCTCTTGCAAGACGAGATTGATTTCGTGGCGCAAGCGGTCGCCGGACACGTTGCGCATCAGAGGGATCCCTTCGTCCATGAGCTGCAAGGTGCGCTGCTCGATTTTGAAGCCAAAGCGCTGCTCAAAGCGCACAGCACGCAGTTGGCGGGTGGGGTCATCCACAAAGCTCAGCGAGTGCAGCACGCGCACCAACCCCTGGCGTAAATCGCGCAGCCCGCCCCAGTAATCGTACAGGTCCCCATAATGGTGGCCGTCCAGGCGCAAAGCAAGCGTATTAAATGTAAAGTCTCTGCGGTGTAGATCGAGCTTGATGCTGGAGCGCTCAACCGTGGGCAACGCGGTGGGGTAGTCATAAAACTCGGTGCGCGCGCTGATCAAGTCCAGCGATTCAGGAATATCCTGGGCGTTGAAAGGCCCGTCGCCCAGTTTTTCGGCCAGCGTTGGGCGGATTTCGGTGACGGTCCACTTGGCTGTGCCGAAGCGGCTGTGGGCAAGAATGCGCCCGCCGAAGCGTTGTTCCAGGCCGCGGGCCAGAGCAATGGCATCCCCTTCTACCACGATGTCAAAGTCCAGGCTGGGACGGTCGAGGAGCAGGTCGCGGACGAAGCCCCCCACGATGTAAATGCCTTGTCGAAGGTGGCGGGCCTCGGCGGCAATGGCTTTGAGCAAAGCCAGGCGGGCGGGCGGCATGGCCTTTTCCAGATGTTGGGCCAGGTTGGTGCGGCCAGGCAGCGGCGCCTGCTCGCTGCCGTGCTTGAGCAGATCGGTGCGGGTGACGATGCCCACCACCTGACCCGATTGCGGGTCGATGACCGGGACCTGTCCCCAGCCTGTGCTGACCATGACCTCGCGCAGCCGCTCGAGGGAATCATCCGTGCGCACAGTGATTTCTCCGGCTTCCATCAGGCTGGCGGCGGGCAGGTTGAGCCGGTGCGAGACGGCCCGGTCCACGGCGCGGCGGTTGAGCAGGCCGATGACTTTGCCGTCTTTGACCACGGGATAGCCTTCGAAACCGTAGCGGGTCATCAGGTGGGCGGCCTTTTCGGCGGGCGTGTCGGGGCTGAGCAGAATGGGATGGCGCGACATGATCTGGCGCACGGTGGTGGAAGGTCGGATGTGCTCAGGCAGGATGCGCAGCAGTTCGCGCCGGGCAGCGGCGATGGGCTCCTCACCTTCTTCCTGGTAAGCCAGGGCGGAACCAGAGGAAACACGCACCAGGGCCGCCGAGGCCCGGTTGTGCCCACCGCCGCCGAAGTGGGCGGCCACGCCGGAAACGTCGATGCGGTCGGTGGTGGAGCGCGCTACCAGGCGCAGACCTTCCATTGTGCGGACAAAAAGGAAAAGCGCGGCGGGATCGAGCAGGTCGCGCAGCTTGTGGGCAATGCTGGAAATTTCTTCGTTCAATCCTTCGGCGTTGGCCGTGGCAAGAACTACCGTCAGCCCCTGGTACTCGTGGGTTTCAGCCGCTGCCAGCAGGCGGTCGTAGACAGCGCGCTGTTCGCTGGAGAGGGCCGGGTTCAGGTAGCCGGTGGCGATTTGCAGCCCGGCGCCTTGCTCGAGCAGGTAAGCCACGGCGCGGGCGTCGCGGGGGGTGGTGTGGTGGTAGGTGAGTGAGCCGGTGTCCTCGTAGATGCCCAACAGCAGCAGCGTGGCTTGGATGGGGGTGAGCAAGCCATTGTGCTCGCGCAAGCCCTCGATGAACAGGGTGGTGCAAGCTCCGGTGTTGTCGATGGTGACGGACCAGTTTTCGGGCAAGTCGGGGCGGCGTCCGTGGTGGTCGATGACATACACGGCGGTGTTGTGGGTCATCCCCTTGAGGGTGACCAGAGATTGGGTATCCACCAAAGTGATCGATTCGATGTTCTCGGCGGGCAGGTCGGCAGCCTCGACGAAGGGTAGTTCAGCGCCGTAGAGATGGATGAAGCTGCGGCAGTTGCGATTCATGCGCTTGGGCAGCACAGGGATGGCGCGCTCGTTCATCAAGTGCGCGCCCAGCATGGCTGCCAGGGCGTCAAAGTCGGCCTGCTCGTGGGTGAGGATGAGGTGCATAGTCTTATTATATTGCATTACAATACCTCTATGGACCTGCGCTATACGTTGATCTTCTTGACACACGGCGAGGATATTCTCATGCTGCACCGCAACAAAGCCCCCAACCGCGGCTTGTGGAACGGGGTGGGAGGGCATTTGGAACCGGGTGAAACGGCGGAAGCCTGTGCGCTGCGCGAAGTTTGGGAAGAGACCGGCCTGAAGGTGGCGGGAGTGACGTTTCGAGGGCTGCTCACCTGGGAGGGGTACGAGACCGACCCAGGCGGGTTGTATATCTACACGGCTGAGGCTCCCCGGCGCGAGGTCTGCTTGAACGAGGAGGGAGAAATGGCCTGGAAGCCCAGAGATTGGGTATTCCATGCGCCGGAAGTGGTTTCGAATATCCACGTGTTTGGCCCGTTGATATTCGACGACGCTCCTCCGCGGTTGTATCATTTCGTGTACCGCGACGGCCAGATTGATCGTTACGAAATCAGGCCATTTGGCAGCCTTGCGAGTGAAAGGAGTCGGTGATGCATGGATTAGTTTCGCTTCTTCCCCAACCCTATTATGGCAAGGTCGAACAGATTTGGGACGACCTGGAGCGCCGCTTTGGCTTGCGCGGAATCCGGGTGACGCCATTGCCGCATTTTTCCTGGAATATTGGCGAGGTGTATCCCCAAGAGAAACTGGAACCAGCCATGCGCGAGGTGGCGGCCCAGATTCCGCCGCTCGTTACCCGCGCTGGCGGACTAGGAATCTTCCCTGGGCCTGAACCGGTCATCTTTATCCCCGTGATCAAAGATCGGGCGCTGTTGGAAGCCCACGAGTTGATCTGGAATCGTTTTCAGAGCGTGGGCGAGGGGTTGAGCCCTTACTACAGCCCGCAAAACTGGCACCCGCATATCAGCCTGGCATACCAGGATGTGAACCGCGAAAACATTGGGCCGGTGATCGAAGCGCTGGCTTTTGAACCGGTATATTGGGAAATGCCGATCGATAACATGACGTTTATTTATGAGCCGGTGGGCGAGGTGGGCGCTTTGAACTTCACCTACCCGTTGACCGGAAAATGAGGTTTCCATGAAGGATTTGTCTCGGGCGGAATTGCTGCGCTATTCCCGCCACCTGATCCTTCCGGAAGTGGGGCTGGAAGGTCAGCGTGAGCTCAAGAATGCGGCTGTGCTGCTGGTGGGCACGGGCGGGCTGGGCTCACCGCTGGCGCTTTACCTGGCGGCTGCCGGAGTGGGTCGGATTGGCCTGGTAGATTTCGACGTGGTGGACGATTCGAACCTGCAACGGCAGGTGATCCACGGCACAGACCGGCTGGGAATGTTAAAGGTGGAATCGGCGCGCAAGCGCATGTTGGAACTCAATCCCTACATCCAGGTGGATACGTACAACGAAGTATTCACCTCGGAGAACGCCGCGCGGATTGCGCAGGGTTACGATTTGCTGGCGGATGGGACGGATAATTTTCCGACCCGTTACCTGATTAACGACCTGGCAGCGCTGAGCGGGCGTCCGTTTGTATATGGCTCGATCTACCGTTTTGAAGGGCAGGTGAGCGTGTTTGACGCGCGGCGCGGACCATGTTACCGCTGTCTGTTTCCCGAGCCGCCCCCGCCCGATAGCGTCCCCTCCTGCGCCGAAGGCGGCGTGTTTGGCGTGTTGCCGGGGACCGTGGGCACATTGCAAGGCGCCGAGGTGCTCAAACTGATCCTGGGTGTGGGCGAGCCGCTCATAGGCAAACTGCTGCTGTATGATGCCCTGGACATGACCTTCCAGACTGTGACCTTGCGCAAGAATCCGCGCTGCCGGGTGTGCGGCGAAGCGCCGACCATCACCGAATTGATTGATTATGAGCAATTTTGCGGCGTGCCGGCCCGCGGTCACCGCCCTGTGACGGGAATTACTGAGATCGAACCGCGCGAGGCTGCCCGGTGGTTGGCCCAAGACCCACCGCCTGGCTTGTTGGATGTGCGCGATGCGGTGGAGCAGCAGATTTCAACGCTGGCGGGGGCGCTGTTGATCCCCGAAGGGCAGATCCGGCAGCGCCTGGGTGAGTTGGACAAGAGCCGAGAATGGATTGTCTATTGTCGCAGCGGGGTGCGCTCGGCGCGAGCTGCAGCGGCGCTGCAAACGGCGGGTTTCCGTGTGTACAATTTGCGGGGCGGGATCAACGCCTGGGCAGATGAAGTGGACCCCGAAATGCGCAAGTATTAATTGGATAAGGAGCTTTATGAGTAGCGAGCAGCAAGTTTTACTGGCGGTGTTGGCACATCCCGACGATGAGACCTTTGGCACCGGCGGCACTTTGGCGCTGTATGCGCGGAGGGGGGTGGCGGTGCATTTGATTTGCGCCACGCGCGGCGAGGTGGGTGAAATGGAAGAGAAGTATATGCGCGGCTTCAACAGCATTGCCGAGCGGCGCGAGGCCGAGCTGCGCTGCGCCGCCGAGAAGTTGGGGCTGGCGGGGGTGCATTTTCTCGATTATCGCGATTCGGGCATGCCGGGCACGCCCGACAATCAACATCCGCGGGCCCTGGCGGCCCAACCGGTGGAGCAGGTGGCCGAGGAGATTGCCGGGTTCATCCGGCGGCTCAAGCCGCAAGTGTTGATCACTTTTGACCCAATCGGCGGCTATCGTCACCCCGACCACATCGCCATCCACAAGGCCACCGTGGCGGCGTTTGAGGCAGTGCAAAAAACCGGCGAAGCCCCGCAAAAGTTGTACTTCCACACCATTCCGCGTACATTCTTGCGCTGGGCGGTGCGCTTCATGAAACTGATTGGGAAGAATCCGCGCAAGTTTGGCAAGAACGGTGACATTGACCTGCAATCCATCGCCGAGGTGGATTTTCCCACCCACGCGGTGATCGATTACCGCAGCGTGGCGGACATCCGCGACGAGGCTTCGGCCTGTCATGCCAGCCAGGGCGGCGCTTCGCTGACCGGAAGCGGGTTGATGGGCAGGGCGCGCAAGCTGTTTCTGTCGAAGGAGCTGTACATGCGGGCTTACCCGGCTGTTGCGGCGGGGACAAAGAAAGAGAAAGATTTGTTTGAATAAGAAGGCTGGCGGATCCTTTTTCGATCGATTCATGGGCTTTTAAAAAAGCGATACCGGCGGCGCAAA
>CAYOHX010000112.1:0-17281 GCA_964403875.1 uncultured Anaerolinea sp.
CCGCCCGCCTCTACCCGTGGTTGCTGGGTTACTTCAAGAACCCAGTCTGGAGGAGGGTTTCTTTGGCGTCAGCTTCAAGCTGCGCTGCCCCGAGGCTGTCGAGGCCGGCGATGTATTCGGCCCAGGTTTCCGCGGTGAGCGGTTTCTGGCCGAGGACGAACTGGACGATGTTCTCGCTGTAGAAGCGGACAAAGTCGGCGGCGTTGCTGGGCGGATTAATAACCCCCGCTCCAGTGGCCTGCGTGAAGGGCTTGGTCAAGAACTCAGCATAGTAGGCCTTGGGGTCCATGTCGCGACCGTTCTTGGTCTTATAGGCTACGTAGCGAGCCTGCATTTCAACTTCGGTGAAGATGTAGACCATGTTCGCTAATTGGGTGAGCGGCTGCATTTCCTTGCCGGTCCAGGCCATCTCGGGCGCGATGCCTTCGGTAGTCACATAGCCGTTGGAGTCTAGAACGTAATTCTCGCCTTCCACGCCAAAGCCCAACAGGAAGTAGCCCTCATCGGAGGCGGTCCATTCGAGGAAGCGAGCAATCGCTTCGCCCTTGCCTTCGTCGATGGCTTTTTGCGAGACTGCGTAGATGCGGGCGGTTTTCATGACCGTGCCCATCGAGGCCTCGCCATCGGGGCCCTGGACGGCGTCCATGGCGACCCATTGGCCATCGGGGAAGTTTTCATCGAAGTCCTTGTAGTTGGACTTGTTGGCCAGAGCGGCGAAGTTTTCGATCATGATGCCGCACTTGCCCTGTTTCCAGCGGGCGCGGAACTCGTCTTTCTTGAGGGTTGGCCAGTCGGGATCGATAACCTTTTCGTCGTTGAGGGCTTTGATGAATTCAGTCGCCTTCATGTAGTCTTCGGAACGAGCGTTGAGCGAGACGGAGTCGGCACTGGAGAGATTCCAAACGCCCGCCACGCCATAGGCGCCATAGATAAAGTCAAAGCGCGGGCCGAGGCCAGCTTGCGCCAGGCCGGAGCCGTCGATGAAGGCGCAGAAGCCGTAGGTGTCCTGGGCGCCGTTGCCGTCGGGGTCGTTGAAGGTGAAGGCCTTGGCAACTTCCATGAACTCATCCAGATTGGTGGGCGCGGTCAGGCCGAGCTTGTCCAACCAGTCCTGACGGATGACCAGGGAGTCGGTCTGGGGCAGCGCGCCCGGATCGGGCAAGCCGTACATGGCTCCATCAAAGGTGGCCAGCTTGTTGCGGTCAGGGTCAGAGTAGTGCCCGGCGGTGCGGGTAGGCATCAAAGGCAGCAGATCATCTACCTGGGCGACCAGGCCGGCCTGTACGAGCTTGTAAAGCACGTCGCGGCTGACCATGAAGATGTCGGGTAAGGAGTTGCTGGCCGCGGCGGCGTTGATCTTGGTATCCTGATCGGCCTGCGTGGAGGGCAGCAGCACGAGCTTGAGGTTAACCTTGGCCTGTTCGCGGATGATGTCATAGGCCACCCAGTCATCGGGGGGCGGGCCCGCCTCGGAGACACGGCCACCGGCCCACAGTTCCAGGTCGACAACCTCGATTTCGGGCGGGGCGGGGGGTTCGGTGGGCGCAGCGGTGGGCTCGGCGGGTTTTTCCGTCGGAGACGCGGCCGCCTGGGTCGGTTGTTCTTGCGCCGGTTCGGCGGTTGGGGTGGCAACCGGGGCGCAAGCGCTGGCAAGAAGCGCAATCAGCACCAGGGCCAGCATGGACTTATAGAAAACCTTATTCATTGTGACCTCTCTTACTTGAATGGTTGGGCGAATTGAACTTAAAAGATGAATGGGCCTTGTGGCAGGTGACTTTGATCGTTGACCTCCTTCAACTTACGATTTGACACCCCCAAGCAAGGTGCCTTTGGTAAAGTACTTCTGGATCCAGGGATAAATCGCGACCATGGGGAGCATGGTGAGGAAGACGCTGGCGGATTTGATGGATTGGACCGACGCGGAACTAAAGGCGTCGTATTCGACGTATTCGTTCATGTTAGCAGCCAGGAGGATGTTGCGCAGCAGCACGGGCAAGGGTTGGAGCTTGGCATCGTTGAGGTAGAGAATGGCATTGAAAAATTCGTTCCAGTGGCCAACCGCATAGAACAAGCCAATCGTGAGCAGAATGGGCTTGGATAGCGGCAGGATCACCGTCCACAACACTTGAATCTCGTTGGCGCCATCCAGGCGAGCGGCCTCCTTAAGTTCTTCTGGCAGACCCTCGAAGAAGGATTTCATCACCAGTAGGTTGTAAATGTTAATTCCGCCCGGCAGGATCACCGCCCACCAGGAATCGATCAGGCCTAGTTTATTGACCACCAGGTAGACAGGGATCAGGCCAGCGTTGAACAGGAAGGGGATCATGACCAGGGTGATGAAGAATTTGCGCCCGGGCAGCTTTTCGATCGATAAAGCGTAGGCAAACGGGACCGTGAGGAGCATATTGATGATCACGCCGCCGATGGTGATGATGGCGCTGTTGGACGCGGCGCGAACAAAGGATGGGTGGCTGAGAAGCTGCTTGTAGGCTTCGAAGGACCATTTCCAGGGATCCAGCCACAAGCCATAGGCTTTGACATCCAAGAAGTTGAGGGGTGTCACCGACATGATCAGCACTTTCCACATGGGGATCAAGACAACGATCGCCAACAGAACCAGGAAGGCATTGACCAGGATTTGGAAGAAGGTGTCGTCACCGCGTTTGATTAAGCGTGTTTTGGTTTTCATGGCTGCCTCTACCTAGTAAATTCCCGACCCAGCGATGCGCTTGGCTAACTTGTTGGATACCAGCACCAGGATCAGGCCGATGGTGCCTTTGAACAGGCCAACCGCGGTGGCCAGGCTGAATTGGAATTCGAGAACACCTTGCCGATACACCCAGGTGTCGAGAATGTCTCCAACGCTATACACCGGCAGCGAGTACAGCACAAAGATCTGGTAAAAACCGGCGTCCAGAATGTTGCCCAGGCGGAGGAGGGTGACCACCACGATGGTGGGCAGAATGCCGGGCAAGGAGATGTGCCAGATGCGCTGCAAGCGCGAGGCGCCATCTACGGCAGCGGCTTCAAACAGGGTTGGATCGATGGCCATGAGCGCGGCCAGGTAGAGGATGGTGCTCCAACCGGTTTCTTTCCAGATGTCCGAAAAGATGACCACCCAACGGAAGTATTTTGGGGTTGTGAGGAAGGGAATGGGTTCGGCGCCGGCTGCCTTGATGATGGCATTGATGAACCCCTCACCTGGAGAGAGCATGACCAGCAGGATGCCCAGCATGATGACCCAGGAGAGGAAGTGTGGCAAATATGTGATTGTTTGGACCAACTGAGCAAAGCGTTTGAAAGCCGACTCATATAGACAGATGGCTAGAATAATCGCCATTGGCATGCCCAGGATGAGTTTGCCCACGCTGAAGAAGATGGTGTTACCGATTAGTTGTTCAAAGTAGAAGGAGTCGAAAAACGTCAGAAAGTGCTTGAACCCTACAAAAGGGCTTTCAAAGACGCCCAACAAAGGCTTGAAATCTTTGAAGGCGATTTGCGCGTTCCACAAAGCCTGGTAACGGAATAGGGCAAAGTAGAGCAAGCCCGGAAGCATCATGAGGTACACCCATTTGTACTTCACAAAGCTTTTTAAGAGTGAAGACCCTATGTTATTGGGGCGGGGTTTGGTCTGGATGCTTTCAGGGGAGATGGCTTGATTCATGATTTACCGCGGCTTTTTCAATAATGGATAATTTTCTGGTTACTTTTCACAGGAGTAGCTTACTTGCGCCTCTGGATCAGTCGTTCCATATATTCTGGCAACCTCCATTATAGAGGCATGTTCTTGAACTATTCAGTACTTCGCTTGGATTTTAGCGTCCTTTCTGGTGGAATCATCGTATACTTATAGGATGCTCCCCAGTCCTGATTTTTCACCACTGCGGGTCGGGCAGAACGTTCGGCCCACCATCGGCTTTCTGTTGGCCAGCCTGAACACAGGCGCGAGCCGCGCATTGTGGCCGGGCGTGCTGGATGCGGCTGCGCGGCATGACGTGAATCTGATCAGTTTTCCGGGCGGGCGGTTGAGCGCCACCCCCGGCTTCGAAAGCATGCGCAACCAGGTGTTCGAACTGGCGGGCAAGGATTGCCTGGACGGACTGATCACCTGGGCTTCCAGCCTGGGTGGGGTGCTGAGCCCCACCGAGACCAGCGCTTTCCATCGCCGCTATCAAGGGTTGACCATGGTCAGCCTGGCGCAATTTATGGAGGGGTTACCCACGATAGCGGTGGATAGTTACCAGGGAATGCGCGCGTTACTATCGCATCTGATCGAAAAGCACGGCTTTCGGCGGCTAGCTTTCATCCGCGGTCCCGAAGAGCACTACTACGCCCAGGAGCGTTACCGGGCTTATCTGGACACACTGCGGGCTTATGACCTGCCTCTCACGCCTGAATTAATTACTCGCCCTTTGCGCTGGGAGTCGGGCACTGAGGCAATTCAAATACTGCTGGATGAGCGCGGACTGACCCCTGGGAAGGATTTTCAAGCAGTGGTGGCAGTGAGTGATATGCTGGCTTTGTGGGCGCTGAAGGCATTACAAGCCAGGGGGTATCATGTGCCAGGTGATGTGGCGGTAACCGGGTTCAATAATTCCATCGAGGAGCGACTGGCTACCCCACCGCTCACCACCGTGGACCTGCCGTTTTATCACCAGGGCGCGCGTTCGGTGGATTTGCTTCTGGCGCGCCTGAACGGAGAGGCAGTTCCAGCGCTGATGACTCTACACTCCAATCTGGTGGTGCGCCAATCTTGCGGCTGCCCTTCGGCGGCGGTGGCTCTGGCGGGAAACTTGCCGGTTGGAGCAGTCAGCAACGATTTGCGCCAATCACCCGCGCGTGAGGCGTGCCTGGACGAAATGTTGAGCGTGATGGAAGGCCAGACGGATGCTCATTTACGCTCACAGATGCACGAACTTTTGCAAGCGCTGCTGGTGGCTGCGGATAAGCCACAGAAGCGAGCGCGTTTTCTGCAACTACTGGATGATACGCTGAGCTTGGCGATTGAGAGCCGCCAGGAAATCCCTGCCTGGAACGACACCTTGTCGGTGCTGCGTCGTTGGGTATTGCCGGGACGGGGGCCGGCCGGGCAGGCAGCCCTCGAATCATTGTTTGGCCAGGCCAGGGTGATTGTCAGCGAGGCTGAGAAGCGTTCGCAGGCTTACTGGCAGTGGCAGAGCGAGCGCCAGGCTGAGAATCTGCGCGAGACGAACCGAGCCCTACTTACTTCTTTTAATATCCGCCAGTTAGGGGATGTGCTGAGCGAGCATTTACCAGGATTGGGCATCCCCAGCGCTTACCTGGTCCTGATTGATTCCCCTGGAGATGCACGCTTGATGACGGCTTATACCGAGCAGGGTCGGGCCGAATTGGATCCGTCCGGGTGGCGTTTTGCGGTCAAGCAGCTCTTACCGCCCGAGTTTTTGCCTCAGGAACGACGGTACAGCCTGGTGGTGGAACCGTTATACTTTCAGGAGAAAGCTTTGGGGTACGCGGTGTTTGAAATTGGCCCACGGGACAGCGACGTGTATGAACTGTTGCGGGCCAACCTGAGCAGCGCCATTCAAGGGGCCTTGTTATTTGATGAGATCCAGCAGGCGCGACTGACCGCCGAGAAAGCCGACCGAATCAAAACCCGCCTCTTGGCAAATGTCAGCCACGAGCTACGCACTCCGTTAAACATCATCCTGGGTCATACCCAGAATTTGCTAGGCCAATCCCTTGAACCTACCTTAAAAGGCCAGATTCATGACGTGCAAGCCCACGCCCAACACCAACTGCGGGTGATCAACGACTTGTTGGATTTATCGCGGGCTGAGATTGATGAGCTGGATTTGGCTCTGGAATTGCAGGACCCGCGCCCGCTTCTGGAGGAAGCTTTTCAAAGTATTGCTGGACAAAGCGCCAATCCGGCGGTGGAGTGGGTGCTGGACGTGCCTGATCGACTGCCATTGATTCGCGCCGATGCCGTACGCTTGCGGCAGATTCTGCTGAATTTGCTCAGTAATGCGCGCAAGTTCACCGAAAAAGGCTGCGTGGCTTTGGGCGCGGAGGTTGCGCCACCGCACATGCACATTTGGGTCAGTGACACGGGCTGGGGAATCACCCCTGAGCAGCAGGAGCGAATCTTTGAACCCTTTGTGACCATGGAACACAACCACCGTATTTCCGGTGGGATTGGCCTCGGATTATCGATTACCCGTCACCTGGTCGCCTTGCATGGCGGAAGGATGACACTGGACAGCGCGGCCGGTAAAGGCAGCACTTTTCATCTTCTCCTGCCTTTGCCCGCGCTGGAGCAAGATCGGATCGTGAGCGAGGAAGCCCAGGCGGTGCTGTTATTGTTGGCTTCCTGCGGCGAACCCGTTGCTGAAATTGAAGGCATTTGCCAGCGGCAAAATCTGCGCCTTTGCCGCGTGGCGACTCTTGAGGAGTTGGACTCGGCCCTGGCAAACACCCGCCCTCTGGCGGTGGCCTGGGACCTCAACGCGGCCAAACCGGGCGATTGGAACCTGGTGCGCCGCCTGCGCAGCCATCCGGCAGCCAGCCAGGCCCCGGTGCTCATTTACGGGAGGCTTTCAGAGGCAGGTAACGGTTCGGCGGGGCTGGGCGTGACCGGTTTTGTGTCCAAGTCTTCCAATCCGCAAACCTTACTGGAGACTCTGGAAGCGCTGTGCCCACAGGAAACAGCGGACTGCGTGCTCATCGTGGATGATGATGCGGACGTACGGGCAGATCACCAGCGCATCATCGAATCGCATATGTCAGGGTGTGCGGTGGCGACGGTGGACAGCGGCGAGGCTGCCCTAACCTGGATGCGATCCAAACTGCCGAGCCTGGTGTTGTTGGATCTGGTCATGCCAGGGATGAGCGGCGCGGACGTGCTGGACCAGATGCGCGCGGATCCCCGCTTGCGGCCTGTGCCCGTGGTAATTTTGAGCAGTAAGCTGCTGGGACTGGAGGATGTGAAACGCCTGGAACATCACACCCGTGTGACTTTGCAGAGTAAGGGGGTATGGACTGAGGCGGAAACCGGCGCGGCCCTCAACCGGGCTCTGTTTGGCAACGATTTTCTACCGCCTTATACCAGCTCGCTGGTCAAGCGGGCGGTGGCATATATTCACCAGAACTTTGACCGCGCGCTGGCCCGACGGGAGATCGCCGAGGCGGTGGGGGTGAGCGAGGATTATCTGACGCGCGTGTTCAGCCGTGAGCTGGAAATCTCGCCTTGGGATTACCTGACCCGCTACCGGATTTTGCACGCGCAAAACATGCTGCGCGGTAGCAGCCGCTCGATTGCCGAGATTGCCCACATGGTAGGGTTCAAGGATCAGGCCTATTTTAGCCGTGTGTTTAGCAAGCAAACCGGGCTTTCGCCGCAAGCTTATCGTGAAGCAGCTTGACTCAAATGGAAAGTTCCCATACATCCACCGGCGCAGAGCCCACCCTGCGCAGGCGCGGGCTGCGCGCATCCTGGAGGTAATACCGCGCCGAAATAACCACGCGATCCCCGGCGTACACTTCCAGCAGCGAGCCGTCAAGGAAAATGCGTATCAAGAGGCTTTCATTGCTGGCTAACTCCAGCGGGGCAGCGCTGAGCAAGCCTCCCGCGGCGACGCAGTCGGCTTGCAGCATCTGTCGGGCTGGATCGTAGATGATGCGCATAGCCGGAGAAGGGGAATCGCTGCTGGTGAAAAGCTCGATGCCGCACCCGTCCGAGTAAGACGCATGGAGGGTGAAATTTGCTTCCAGAGCCGCCCCGCTGACCTGGCTTGTTTCCTGGCCGGGCTGCCCCAGGGACTCATGCCTGGAGCGCAAGGATTGGACTCGCTCGATGGGCGTGGACCGTAGGGAGCCGTCTGCCCCCAGGGAAAGAATGCGTGGGAAGGCCATTGCCCCGCTCCAACCGGCGCGAGACATCTCCGTGGGAGGCCGGGCTTCGCGCAGCCAGCCGATTACCAAGCGGCGGTTGGATTCATCCAGGAAAGTCTGCGGCGCATAAAAGCAGCCACCCTCGCCAAAATCTACCAGGCGGGCGGGCCCATCGGGAGTGAAGCGGTTGTTAGAATATTCTCCCGTGCTATAGATCGTGTAAAGCGGCCCATCGGAGCAGCACGCGGAAATGATCAGCACCCAACGGTCGCCTAAAGGAAAAAAGGAGGGGCACTCCCACATGGTTCCTGTCCACAGCGGCTCGCGTTGCGTGGCGTCTCCCTGGCAAAGGATGCCCAGGTATTCCCAGGCGCGCAGGTCGGGAGAGCGGTATAAAAGGATGGCCCCGCCTTCGCCGCGCAGCCCAGAGCCGATGACCATACGCCACTCATCGTCCTGCCGCCAGACACACGGGTCGCGGAACCCTTCCAAATCTAAACCAGGTGGTGGAGCGGGGATGACCGGCGTGGGGTGCTTGCGTAAAGTCTTTAGCTGATCGCCTTGTCCAACTGCCAGACACTGGCACTCGGGCCACACCCCTGTGTAGAGAAAGGTGGGCTCACCGGCATTGTCCACCGCGCACCCTGAAAAGCATCCGCCCGCATCCGCGCCACCGGGATCGGGAGCCAGGGCTATGGGCAGGTGATGCCAGCGAATCAGGTCGGACGAGATGGCATGACCCCAGTGCATATTGCCCCACACCGCGCCGAAGGGATTGAACTGGTAGTAAATGTGATAGAGGCCTTTCCAATAGATCAAGCCGTTCGGATCGTTCATCCAATGGGCGGGCGCGGCGAAGTGGACTTTGGGGCGTTGCGGATCCAGGCGGGCTTTAAGGATTCTGGGGTAATAAGGCAGGCGGCGAAAGAAACTGCTCAAACCCGCGAAGCGCGAATTGGAACCGGATTCGGCGCGGGCTGGGACGCTGAATTGCAGCAAGCCGGCTTCGGGCGTCTCGGCTTCGATGCCCAGCTCCTTTTGCGGCGGAGGAAAACCGACTTCGATTCGAATGGGGGTATGGGTAGGCAGTTCGAAGGGTTCTTGAGGGGAAACTTGCGCGCCGGTCACGGATTTGGCGCCTGGTTGGATGATGGTTATCTGCCCGGCGGGAATTTCACGCCCATCTGCGCGCAGATTAAAACGTAACAGGTGAACTGGTACGAAGGTGTTGTTGATTTCAAACAGAAAGCCCTCCCCAGCGGGTTTGAGACTGCCGGGGACGACCAGCTTGCGCAGGAGGAATTCGGGAACAGCGCCCATTATGCTCCTTTCTTGCTTCGGATGGTAAATAGGGGGATGAGGGCCAACAAGACGACCACGCCGGCTGCCTGGAAGAGGATGGGGGTGGGGATGAAACCGGCCTTGCCATCCAACACCGTGGGGATTCCGTAGGTGGTGGCCAGCCAACCGCCCAGCAATGGGCCAGGGATCATGGTGAGGGCTACATTGAATAGGATGTAATACCCGGCGAACTGCCCACGCTTGTCCTCGGGGTACAGGTCGCGGGACCAGGTAGTGGTGGCGATGGTCCAGGCGGCCAGGGGAGCCAACCAAAGGATGCCGGTGAGGACCAGGGGAATGAGTGAATGGGACAGAGAAAACAGAAGCAGGCCGATGGATTCGAGCACCACCGAAAGGATCGCCACCGGGCGACGCCCCCAACGATCCACCAGCAGGCCGATGGGGTAGGCCAGGCCGATGCCTCCTACCAGGATCGCCACGGCGATGAGAATGGAGGACTCGAGGATGGGGAGTTTGATGTAGTGTTGGAGGTAAATCATCAAGTAGGGAAAGAAGATATTGATTCCGACCATGAAGAGGGTCAGCGAGACCATAATTTTGAAAAAGTCACCGTTGCGCTTGAGGCTTTCCAGTTGGAAAGTATCGGCGATTTGCCGCCAATAGCTGCCCGTGGGCGGCGAGACCTGATTTTCCTCGCGCAGGAAAGGCACGCACACCAGCCCGATGAGCGAGGCGATGCCGCCAACGATATAAAAGAACCATTCGTATCCAACGGCTTCGATGATCATGCCTGCCCCGCCGTAGACGATGAGGAAGGCGATCCACTTCATTATTTCCAGTGAGCCAACCACCCGACCGCGGTTGGTGTCGGTGGTCACGTCGGTGACGTAGGCGCTGAAGGCCGCGTCGGAGGCGGTGGCTCCAAAGAAGGTCATCAGGCTGTCGAAGAGGATGGCAATGAACACGCCCATTGCCACCGGCTGGAATTGAGCGGCTGAGGGAAAGGCAGCGGTGAGGATGCCCCACAAAATGTAACCGATGAACAGGTAGGGCCGGCGGCGGCCCCATTTTGAACGGGTGCGGTCGCTAAGCGTACCCATGAGGATGGTGGTGGCTGTGGAGACCACTGCGGTGATGGCCACCATGAGTGAGACGGCCTGGGGGTTGGGGGTGATACGATCGTAGAGGAAGGTGTTGAAGAATTGGTTTTCCACTGCCCAGGCCAGTTGCCCGGCCAGACCCAGCAAGAGCAGCATTCCCCAAACGATGCGGGTTAGCAGGGTTTTCGGGGCGGGGGTGTCGGTTGGGGGCATGGAGCGTCTCCTCGATATGGGAATGGATGAGATAAGTATAGCGTGAATGGCTAAAAGCTGAAAAGAAAAACCCTAAAGGTCTCGAAGACCTTTAGGGTTTGGAACACAGAGCCGCGCGTCGATTAATCCACCAACTCGCCTTCAACCACCTCGACTTTGGGCGAGAAGGTTAAGCCTTGTGGACCACGATCCACCAGAATGGTGTCGCCTTCCATTAATTCCCCGGAGAGGATTTTGAGGGCCAGAGGATCTTGCAGCTCACGCTGGATGGCGCGCTTGAGCGGGCGAGCGCCGAAATCGGGGTCATAGCCTACGTCGACCAGGTATTCGCGGGCGGTCTCGCTGACCTCCAGATGATAGCCTTTGTCGGCCAGCAGTTGATTGACGCGGCGCAACTGGATGTCGATGATACCAGCGAGGTGTTCTTTCTTTAACGCATGGAAGGTGACGATCTCATCGATGCGGTTGAGAAACTCGGGCCGGAAGTTGGCTTGTAACATGCGGGTAATCTCATCGCGGGTGGTGACATGGCCATTTTCCCAAAGCGCGTTGCCCAGGTTAGAGGTCATAATGACCACCGCGTTGCGGAAGTCTACCGTGCGACCTTGCCCATCGGTCAGGCGGCCATCGTCCAGCAGTTGGAGGAGAACGTTGAAGACTTCGGGATGGGCTTTTTCAATTTCATCAAACAGCACCACGGCATAGGGGCGGCGGCGGATGGCTTCCGTAAGCTGGCCACCTTCGTCAAAGCCAACATAGCCGGGAGGCGCGCCGATCAGACGGCTGACGGTGTGCTTTTCCTGATATTCGCTCATGTCGATACGGATCATGGCGTGCTCGTCATCGAACATGAACTCGGCCAGAGCGCGGGCCAGTTCGGTTTTTCCGACTCCCGTGGGGCCGAGGAAAATGAATGAGCCGATGGGACGGTTGGGATCTTGCAGTCCGGCCCGCGCGCGGCGAACCGCGTTGGACACCACTCGCACGGCGTTTTCCTGGCCGACCACACGCTGGTGTAGGCCATCTTCCATGCGCAGCAACTTTTGGGTCTCGCCCTCCAACAGCCGCGAGATGGGGATACCCGTCCATCGGGCTACGATGGCAGCGATTTCCTCTGAGTCGACTTCTTCTTTAAGAAGCGCGCCTTCAGCTTGTAGGCTTTTGAGGTGTTTTTCGGCCTCCGCGATCCGGTTTTCCAGCTCTCGTAAGGTTCCATACCGCAGCCGGGCTGCCTTTTCCAGGTCGAGCTGGCGCTCGGCGCGCTCGATTTCGGTGCGGGCTTGCTCCAACTGTTCTTTGGCCGAACGCAGTTCACCAATGGCATGTTTTTCGTTTTGCCAGCGGGCCGTGATTTGGTTGGAGCGTTCTTTTAAGTTTGACAGCTCTTGAACCAACTTATCCAGTCGTTCCAGCGAAGCCTTATCTTTTTCTTTCTTCAACGCCTCGCGTTCGATCTCCAACTGCATGATCTGCCGGTCGACTTCGTCCAATTCTTGAGGCTTGGAGTCGATTTCGGTGCGCAGTCGGGCCGCGGCTTCATCCAGCAGATCAATCGCCTTGTCGGGCAACTGCCGGTCTGAGATGTAGCGATGAGAGAGGGTGGCCGCGGCGATGACTGCTGGGTCGGTGATGCGCACACCGTGGTGGACTTCGTAGCGTTCTTTCAGGCCACGCAAGATGCTGATCGTATCCTCAACGCTGGGCTCTTCCACCAGCACAGGCTGGAAGCGACGCTCGAGGGCGGGATCTTTTTCGATGTATTTACGGTACTCATCGATGGTCGTGGCGCCGATCATGTGCAGTTCGCCGCGGGCCAACATGGGTTTGAGCATGTTGCCGGCGTCCATAGCGCCTTCGGCCTTGCCCGCGCCGACCACGGTGTGCATTTCGTCCACAAAGAGCAGGATTTCGCCTTGAGCGTCAACGATTTCCTTGAGCACGGCTTTCAAGCGCTCTTCGAACTCGCCGCGGTACTTGGCTCCGGCGACCAAAGCGCTCATATCCAGTTGGATGATGCGCTTTTTCTTGAGACCTTCCGGCACATCACCGTTCACAATGCGTTGAGCCAGTCCTTCGGCGATGGCCGTTTTGCCCACGCCGGGCTCACCAATGAGGGCGGGGTTGTTCTTGGTTCGCCGCGAGAGGATCTGCACCATACGGCGAATTTCTTCATCGCGCCCAATGACCGGGTCCAGTTTGCCTTTGCGGGCCAGGTCGGTCAAATCGCGACCGTATTTTTCGAGAGATTGATAGGTAGTTTCGGGTTCAGGCGTGGTGACGCGTTGCGATCCGCGTACTGCTTTGAGCGCCGCGAGGATGGCGTCTTTGGTCAAGCCGTAGGACGCCAGGCGCTTTCCCTCACTCGATTCGGTCAGGCCAAGCAGAATATGCTCGGTGGAGACATAATCATCCTGCATGCCCTTAGCGTACCGTTCGGCAGCACGCAGGGCATCAGCGGTGGGCTGCGCCAGCCCGACTTCCATGTTGGAACCGTGTACTTTTGGACGGCGGTCCAGCTCGGTTTGCAGCTCTTCGACCAGGGCCAGGGTAGAACCGGCTACTTTGGTGACAATGGCAGGCGCCACGCCATCCTCCTGGCGCAAGAGGGCCAACAGGATGTGAAGCGGCTCAATAGCTTGATGATTGAGGTCTTGGGCCAATTGCTGAGCGAGGAAGATGGCCTCCTGAGATTTTTGGGTGAATTTTTCCAGATTCATAATAGCGTACTCCATCTGATAAGAATCAATTTTTATAACTACTCAGGCTATGGTAGAAAAGTCGCGAATTTGTGGTGGTACACCACAAATTCGGCCGCTTTCATCAAAGGGCTGAACAGTAACCTGATTTCTTGTTCGAATGGATTATAGTTGTTCAATGTCTGAATTTTGTTAACAAGCTATATGAGGTGGATAAAAAAAGGTTGGGAAGATCGACATGCGGTTCTTGTGACAGTTGTTCTTTCGAGCAAAGATTATCAGTTCTATAATCTTATTCATAATTTCGAATATGATTAACGAACAAAACCTCGAATCGCAACCTTACCAACGGCACGCCCAATTGCTGAAAGTGCTAACCCATCCAGCCCGGCTGGCGATATTGCGCATCCTGCGCGATGGCGAGCACTGCGTTTGCCACATGGAAGCACATTTGGGCTACCGGCAGGCTTATATTTCACAACAGCTCATGTTGCTGCGAGAGGCAGGCCTGATCCAGGACCGCCGCGAAGGATGGAATATGTATTACCGGGTGAGTGAGCCGCGTGTGTTCGAGGTGTTGGCTGCGGTGGAGAAGTTGGTGGGTCCTGCAAAAGGAATTTCAGGGCGGGTGGTGAACTGCCCTTGCCCCCATTGCAATCGTGAAGAAAGAGACTAAGTTGTTTATTTCTTAAAGCATATTCAAAAAAACGAATATTTTAGGAGGCCGATGATGTTGACTATCAAGATATTGGGGGGCGGTTGCGCCAATTGCAAACACCTGGAGCAGGTTACTCGCGACGTGGTTACGTCTCTGGGATGGACAGCCGAGTTCATCAAGGTCACCGATCATGATGAAATTATGAAGTATCCCATCTTGACCACACCTGGGCTGGTTTTGAACGAAAAACTGGTATCGGCTGGACGGATTCCGAGTAAGACGGAGATCGAAGGTTGGTTGCGGCAGGCGGCTGCGTAATTTTTAAGGTCAGAAGGGTGGGCCAGGCATGACAGAAGTCGTCGAATACTTTAAAATGCTCTTGTGGTCAGGTTGGACCGGGCTGTTGGATTATCTGGCGGCTCATGTACTGTTGTGCCTGGTTCCAGCGTTTATTATTGCCGGATTCATGAGTACGATGATCCCTAAGGAAATCATCACCCGTTATCTAGGGCCGAAAGCCTCCAAATGGATCAGCTACCCGGCTTCTGCTTTGGGTGGTTTCATCCTGGCAGTATGTTCATGCACCATCTTGCCGCTGTTCGCGGGCATCTGGAAGCGAGGCGCGGGATTAGGCCCAGCCATCACGTTTCTGTTCGTTGGCCCGGCAATTAATATCCTGGCCCTGACCTATACTGGCGCGGCAATTGGTTTTGATATCGCAGTCTCCCGTTTGGTGCTTTCCATTCTGTTTGGCATCGCAATTGGCCTCATTATGGCCTGGGTCTATCGTAAAGAAGAAGCTGTTCGGACGGCAGAAATGGCCAACCACGGCCTGTTTGATCAAACCGCTCGGGTCCGACCGGCAGTGTGGTTGTTGTTCTTGCTGCTGGTGGCCGTTCTCATCGTCGGCACATTACAGGTGGGGTGGTTGACGGATGTATTTGCCTGGTTCAGCCTGCCCTTAGAATTTTTCGGCGGCCTGGGCAGCTTGCTGGTTCGCGTCGGCTTGACCTTTCAAGGCGCGATTCTGATCTTCCTGCTGGTGATTATTGGTATCATGGCCTGGAAAGGGTTCGAGAATATTTTTGACGGGTTCACCCCCTGGACCTATGCCGCTTTTCCGGTGATTGCCTTGACCATCCTGATCGCGGCGCCCAAAGAAGAGGTGGGCTCATTGGCGATTGGCCTCAATGGACGGTTCATCGGTGAACTGCTGCTGTTAATCGCCATATGGATTGTTGCCGCGCGTAATTTTTCTACGGATGAACTGGCGGGATGGATTTGGGAGACCTGGAAGTTCGTCAAGCAAATTTTCCCGTTGTTGATCGTAGGTGTGTTCCTGGCAGGCGTGGTGAAGGTCATCGTCCCGGAGACCTGGGTGCGTACGCTGGCAGGAGAAAACACGCTGTGGGCCAACTTGGTGGGGGTAGTTTTTGGAGTTTTCATGTACTTTCCTACGTTGGTAGAAGTGCCCGTAGCGAAGATGTTCCTGGATTTGGGCATGGCCCGCGGACCGCTGTTGGCTTACCTGTTGGCTGACCCGGAGCTGTCCTTGCAATCCATCCTGGTGCTTAATGGGGTGATGGGCAAACAGAAAACCGCTCTCTATGTGAGCCTGGTGGCGGTCATGGCAACGGCAGCAGGTTACTTGTTTGGATGGGTGATTGCGTCTGTTTAATTGGATACAACCTCCTGGGCGCAGTGGATGTCGATCTTCTTCTCAGTTTCTGCTTGTTCAACCCGATCCAATTGATGCACGGCGGGGTGAAGCACACCCACTAGACCTGTCAGGGCGCCCAACAGCGCAGTGAGCATAAACATGGCGGCTATGCCTGCCCCCGGGTCCCCATCCAACCAGCGGGCTGAGCAAGGTGGGTTGGGCGAAGAGCGGTTCGAACACGTGGTCCGCCAGCAACCCACCCATGAGATAGCCGATGGGGGAAGGGCCGATTTGAATCATGTCGCGGGTCGAAAACACCCGACCTTGCACATCGGGAGGAACACGCTCTTGCCAGATGGAGTAATACGGGCTGATGATGAATGGAATAGAGAACTCCGATATGAAACCCGCAGCGGACCAACCCCACATCGATCGGCTGGATGCCGTGAGTAAGTCGCACACCCCAAAAGAAATCATCGTCGACCAGGTATAAAGCGCGGCTTTCCTGCGTGGTGTTTTCCATAAAGTTAACACCAATCCTCCCAGAATGCCGCCGGCTCCCATGATACTTTGGACGGCGCCCAAGACAACTTCGTTTCCCTGGGTACGGGTGAGAATCATGGGTGAGAGAATCGACATGTAGGTCATGCCAGCAAAAAGGTTGATGCCTACGAAGATTAACAAAATGGCGCGCAACCCTGGTTGCGAAAAGATATAACCGAAGCCAAAACGGAATTCGTGCCAGAAGCTTCCTTGGGCTGCCGCGCCGATGTCGCTTTGGGCTGGTTTGGCGAGGCGCACCAACAAAACGGCCGTCACACCCAACACCAGGGTGAAAAGATCGATTTGCATGACTTGTTCCAGGCCACCGAAGGCCAGAATGGCGCTGGAGAAGACTGGAGCCATGACCTGAACGGCGGATTTCGACACTCCGATCATGGCGTTGGAGCGGGTGTACAGTTCTTTGGGCACTAAAAGACTGACGGAAGAGAAGAAAGCCGGAGTTTGAAAGGCTTCGAATGCCCCAGCCAGACCCTGCGCCAGGTAAAGATGCCAAAAGCGCAGTTCACTATGATGCGAAAGAAGGAGCAAGGCAAAGGTGACCAGGCCGGAGCAGGCGTCCGCGAACAGCATGACCCATTTCCGATTGATACGATCGGTGAGCACGCCGGCGAAGGGGCTGGCGAGAATATAGGTGAGGTTGGAGAAAAAACCCAATAAGACCAGCGATGTGATTGAACCTTCTTGCTGGAAGGCCCAAATCATCAAGGCGTAGCGGGTCAGGCTTGAACCGAGCAGAGAAAGAGATTGGCCTGCCCAGAGAACATAGAAAGCTTTTTTGTTGGTGAAGAGTTTCATTTCGAATCCATCTCTTTAAAATAAAAACCGCGGCAGGCGCGCCGCGGTGAAATTCGTTTCAAATCGGAAACTTACTCGGTAGACGAGCTGCAGGCGCGCGAATAGACATCCCCAGCGGATTTCCTTTCGTTGATCACCATCTGCAGCAAGTTCATCATCATGAGCCCAGTATACTCCAAAACTACCACGGTAACTCCCAACGAGCGGGAACTTTTGTCATCCCGATCAGTAGTCACTATACTACTAGTGATGAAGGCTGTTAATGGCCAGATGGCCAGGTTTGAAGGGATTTATATGGAATGTCGGAAGAGAACATCTCGGCGGCGGGCGGGTAAACTACCCCGACTCCCACGCCAATTCCCAGTGAGCTAAAAGAAAGGTTCTCTGGGAACTGCCGTGATAGCTGCCGCATTTTGGGGTG
>CAYOHX010000113.1:0-17195 GCA_964403875.1 uncultured Anaerolinea sp.
ATTTTTAGGATAGGTTCTAAGGGTCTTCTTCGACCCTTAGGGTTTGATTGACAACCTCGACTCTGAGGGTTTGATGGATACCTTCTACCCGTATACCGGTCCGAAATTCTTACAAGCCCGAAAATCCGCGCCTTCCAAATCCGCCGTCCCAAACGCGCCCCACGCGCTCGGTCGAAAAACCTGCTCTTCCGGCACATTGTGCATGGCTACCGGGATGCGCAGCACTGCCGCCAAAGCCAACAAATCCGCGCCGATATGTCCATAACTCAGCGCTCCGTGGTTCGCGCCCCAGTTGGCCATCACCGAATATACATCACGAAACGCGCCCTGCCCCGTGGTGCGCGGGGCAAACCAGTGCGTTGGCCAGGTCGGGCTGGTTCGGTCGTTAATCGTGTTATAAACAGGTTCTGGCAAATCCACGGTCCAACCTTCCGCCACCTGCAGCACCGGTCCCAGGCCCTTCACCAGATTCAAACGCGTCATGGTCAGTGGCATCTCTCCCCGCGTCAAGAAACCCGATGAATACCCGCCGCCGCGGAAGTAATCCAGCTCCGCCGGGTACCAGGTAGTTGCCGCCAGGGCTGCTTTTGCTTCGTGCTCCTCGATCTCCCAAAAGGGCTTCATCACCGGTTGCCCGTTGCGTTTCAGCGCTCCGGTCGCATCCAGCGTTGCCGCCCCCGAGTTGATCAAGTGAATGAATCCGCCCGCTGCCTTTCCGCTCAGCGCATATCCTGTCACGCGCTTGACCGCTTCAGGGCTCCAGTAGGTGCGCACATCGGCAAAAATCGAAGCCGAATTGGTCAGCAGGTGTCCAAACAACATCGCCGCGCCGTTCAAGCTATCGTTCTCGGTAGCAAAGATGTAAGGCTGGCGAATTCCATTCCAGTCAAAGGACGAGTTCAACATCGCCTCCATGAAATCCCCGTTAGGCGAATGATCGCTCCACTGCCGCTGTCCCTGGAACCCTCCGGCGATAGCATTGTGCCCCAGCGCCTCCTCAGCGAAACCCAATTCGGCCAGGCGCGGATTGCCCACCAGCATATCCCGCGCAATCAACATCATCTTCACCACAGCCTCCCAATCCCGGTCTTTTTGGGCCCGGCTGCGCTGCTTCTCGGGCTTGTTGATGATATCGGGGCCTTCTTTGCAATGGGCCCGTGTCCAGGCAAAGGCTTTTTCGTATTCCACCGGATCGTAGATCCCCTCATCCAGGCGGCGAGTGAACTCGCTCATATCCGCCACCTCTACGCGCATTCCCAGGTATTCCTCAAAGAAAGGCTGGTCAACAATCGACCCGGCAATCCCCATCGAAACGCCGCCCAAAGACAAATAGCTCTTCCCGCGCATCAGCGCTGCCGCCAATCCGGCCCGCGCAAAACGCAGCAGCTTTTCTTGCACATCCGTCGGAATGGCACGGTCGTTCGAGTCTTGCACATCATGCCCATAGATACTGAAAGCGGGCAAACCTTTTTGATTGTGCGCCGCCAACACCGCCGCCAGGTAAACCGCCCCCGGGCGTTCGGTGCCGTTGAAGCCCCAAACAGCCTTGGGGATCAATGGATCCATGTCCATTGTCTCCGAACCGTAGCACCACGCTGGCGTCACCGTGATCGACACACCCACACCCTCGCGAGCAAACTTTGCCGCGCACTGTGCCGCCTCGGCCACCCCGCCAATATTCACATCCGCGATCACACACTCCACCGGCTGCCCATTGGGGTACCGCAAGTTTTCTCCAATCAACCGGGCGGTCGCCTCGGCCATCTGCCGGGTTTGTTCCTCCAAAGCCTCGCGCACGCCCTTGCGCCTTCCATCAATCACCGGGCGAATTCCAATTTTCGGGAACGGTCCAATCCAACGGTTCGGTCCAATTTGGGGCATGGCTTTTCTCCTGGGAGTCATTTCTGTATCAGGTGCGGTTAGGGTGGAAAAAGGAACTGCCTTCATCCGCTGAGCAGTTATCCTATAAAATGATACCCCGCCTTAGGTGAAAAAGGCAAGCCAATTCCCCTCCTCACCGCCTGAACACCAACCAGCACAACCCAAAAATCACCACGCTCAACCCGGCCATCATCACCAATCGCGGCCAGACAAACCCAAGGTCCGCTCCGCCAATCATCACCTGCTGCAAGATCAGGTTTCCGTGCGTGGCAGGCAGCAAGTCATATCCTCCCAACGAAACATCCCCCCATTGCACCAAGGTGCGTCCTGGCATGGCAAAAAACGACCCGGATAGAAAAACTTGCAACATGGTGAATACACTGCCGCCGTTGATCGCATCACTGTCGTTGCGGCAAAAACGCCCCAACGCCAGTCCCATGCCAATTGCCGAAAGGCTCAGCAGCAATCCAATGCCCACCGCCAGCGCCAGCGAGCCCCGGCAGCGAAAGCCAAACGCAGCCGCGGCCCCAAAGGTCAGCAGCACCTGTCCCCCGGCAACAACCATTTGAGATAACGTCAACCCACCCAGCCACGCTCCTGTACTCAGGCGGGATAGATGCAAGCGTGTCATGGTCCCTTCCCGCACCTCTCGTCCCACCAACATAGCCGTTTGCGGAATTAATAACAAAATGGCAAAAACAATCATCCCCGGCGCATACTGCTCGAAATCGCTGGTTGCGCTGCTCAGAAATAACGTACGTTCGACCAATCTCACTCCCTTGTCGCCGTCATCGGCCAGAATGCGCTCCAACTGCACGCTTGCGCGCGTGAAAGCCATCGCAGTCCCGTCACCTCGCACAACCACTTCAATCTTTTCGCCTGCCCCTTTTCTAATCAGCACCCCCAAAACTACGCTCTGCGTTTTCAACGATTCTTCCATGTCGGCCGGATCCTCCAGCCGTTTCACAGAAAAGATGGCCCGCCCATCCACATATCGGGCAGTTTCCAGGCGTTCTGGCAGGTCACTCTTTACCCCAGCTTCAACCGAAAATACCAGTGGATAAGTCGCCAGCCGTGGAGCCGTGCCGTAGCCAACCGCGGTGATGAACACGAAAAACACGGGCAGTCCCAATGCCAAACCCATCAATTGCGGTTCGCGCCAGAACTCCAACAGATATTTCCAGGCCACCCGCAGCATTTTCATTCTCTCAGCCTCCTGCCGGTCAACTGGATGAACACATCCTCCAGCGAATTAGGCCGGATGCTGACCTCTTCAGAGGGTAAGCCTAAACCCTCCAATCGACCCAACAGTTCAGGCAGCCGCCCCACTGCATTCAAAGCGCGAATTTGCACGCAGCGGCCTTCGTCACCCATTCTCACCTGCGCATCCACCGCCGCGAAACGTTCAGCCAGCGCCTGGGGATCAACGCAGGCATCGCCCACCCGAATTTCCACCGTATCGCCTTCGCCCACCCGCCGCTTCAACCGTTCAGGCGTGTCCAACACCAGCAGCCGACCATGATCGATGATCGCCACCCGGTCTGCCACACGATCAGCTTCGTCCATATCGTGCGTAGTCAACACCACCGTCTTACGCCGAGCCAGCGAGCGGATATACTCTCGCACCTGGATGCGGGATTGCGGGTCCAAACCCGCTTCTGGCTCATCCAACACCACGATCTCCGGATCATGTACCAGCGCCAGAGCCAGGTTCAACCGGCGCTGCATGCCCCCCGAAAGCGCTTTGGCCTGCTGATTTCTCCGGTCGCTCAAATTGACATCTTGAAGCAACTGCTCCGAGCGCTGCCGGGCAGTGCTGTGACTCAAGCCGTACATTTCGCCCATGAACACCAATTGCTCCAAACAGGTCAAGCGTTCCCAAACCACGATCTTTTGCGGACACATCCCCACCCGCGCTCGCACCATTGGGTCGCCATTTGCAATCCGCTTTCCGCGCACCAGCACTTCGCCCGCGTCCGGCTCGAGCAGTCCGCACATCATATGAATCGAAGTGGTTTTGCCGGCTCCGTTGGGGCCCAGAAAACCCAACACTTCTCCCTCCAACACCTGCAATGATAAATCCTGCACTGCCGTCAGGCTGCCATAGCGCTTGCTCAATCCTTTTGCTTCCAAAACAACATCGTTCATTTCATCACCCTTCGATAAAGCCAAATTCCGCCTGCCAGCACCGCGCCAGAGAGCAACCCCAACATGACCAACTCGTACAACACCGCTCCCGCGCCTTCTGAAAATATCAAGATCCGTTTCAGGGCGTTCGTGGCATGGGCTGTCGGAAAAACATCATACGCCTGGATAACCCGCCCGCCGACCTCAAACAAACGGGCCGCCGGCATTGGGAACACCGCGCCCGAAAGAAATACGAACGGCGCAAATAATCCCGTGGCAATCATGCTGGCCTCGCCGTCATTTTTACTGAAAGCCGCGGCTGCCACGCCCAAACCCGAAGCTGTCAGACTGACCACGGCCACAATTCCCCCCGCCAGCCACAGTGATCCGCTACTTTCAAACCCACAAACCAAAGCCAGGCCAAAAGCGGCAGCCGACTGCGCAACCGCCATCAGCAAATTCATCAAAACCAACCCGCCCACGAAAGCACCCGAACTCACCCCCGCCAGGCGCAATCGCTGCAAGGTGCCGTTAACCCGCTCACGTGTCAGCACCAGGGCCGCCGCGATGGAGCCAAGCAGCACCCCAAACACCATCACACCCGGCACGCCAATTTGAAAGTCATTCAGCCCGCCTGTCCCGCCCACGAACTCATAAACCAGCGCTCCATCAGTTCCCGTTTCACCCAGAAACTGATCCACCACAACCCCAGCGAAACTGGTTGCAAAAACGTAGTTGTCAGCTTGCGCGTCACCCAACCACTCCACCTGGGCTTGCTCGCCTTGTTCCAGGCGCGTGCTAAAATCTTCGGGGATGATCAACACAGCCGCCGCGCGCTGGTCAGCTAGAGCCCTTTCTCCAACCGAGCACGCTCCCGTATCGCGCACCTGGTAAAGCGGCGCGCCTTCATAGGTTGCTCCACGGAACACTTCCACCAGCTCGCCGCCGCGCGGCCCAGCGTCTCGATTACAAACCCACAGGGTCAAGAATTGCGCCATCCCCTGGTCTTCCTGTCCATAGCCAAGATAATAGACACCTACCAACAAGGCGGGAAAGAGCATCAGCATCCACAAAATCTGCGGCTCGCGCCACATCTCCAAAAAGATCTTCCATGCAATCTTGACAGCTCTCATGGCGCTGGTTCCTTCCGCACGCCGTGCAGGATTATATCCAGGCTGGCTGCCAGAATCCGCTCGGGGGGCATGTCGGGGCTATAGAGCTGGAAGTAATGGTTCAAATATGGCAGCAATTGAGAATCACCTAACACGATGATCAAGGCATTCATCACGCGCCCCACCGCATCGAAATCAAGATCCGCGCGTAATTCGCCGCGATCCTCGGCAGCCGCCACCATCCCGGCCATCATCCCCCGCAGCGCACTCCCAATCGGCTGGACCACGCTCTCTTCCAAGCCCGGGTCGCCCCGATAGGCGGCTTTCGCAAAAAAGCGCACCAGGCCTGCTTCGGTCTCTGCCCACTCCAGGCCCCCGGCCAGGTATGCCGCCAGCCCGTCTTCCAGTGGCATCTCTGCCAGCATAGGTCCATATCCGTGAAACAAGCCTGCGACCATATGGGTCACCAGTTCCACGCTAAAAGCCAACAAGTTTTCGCGACTGCCAAAATATTGGTACAACGACCCGACTGAGACACCTGCTCGCGCCGCAACCTGCTTGATGTTCATCTCGGCCGGGCCGCGTTCGCCTGCCTCGGCCAAAATGGCGCTGATGATTGCTTGTTGTCGGTCGGGGTCCAGCCGCCGAAAGGTGCGCGTCGCCAAACCACGCGCTTCCAATTCCAAAACCAGGGGAACAATATCCGTCGCATAATCAGGAGACATAATTTATGAACCTCATATTCATATTATACGATATTTATGTTCATAATCAGGGCCATCTTCCGATACATACCCAAGCGTCGAGGTTCGCAACGAACCCCAGTATTTGCACAAGGCGAAATCCGAACTTGGCGTATAATTCTGGCTGCTATGAACTCCCTCGCCATCCCACCGAAGCGTTTTTCCTGGCTGCCCATCCTGGAATCAATATTTTTCTTGTTTATGGATCAAATGAGGTCTCAATGACAAATTCCATCCACTCCATCTGTGTCTTTTGCGGCTCTGCCGACGGCTTGAAGCAGGTCTATTTGGACGCCGCCTTTGGCCTCGGTCAATACCTGGCCCGCCAGGGAATTACCCTCGTGTATGGCGCGGGTAAAACTGGCCTGATGGGCGCGGTAGCGGATGGCGCCCTATCGGCGGGTGGTGAAGTCATCGGCATCGTCCCCCACAACCTCAACACATCGGCCCTCATCCATGCGGGCCTCACTCGCCTGGAAACTTCCGAGAATATGCACACCCGCAAAGCCCGCATGAGCGAGCTAGCCGAAGCCTTCATCGCCCTGCCCGGCGGCCTGGGCACCTTTGACGAGCTCTTCGAGACCCTCACCTGGGTGCAAATCGGCCTGCACCATAAACCGGTCGGCCTGCTCAATACCCTCAATTATTACGACCCGCTCCTCGAGTTGATCGAACACGCTTCGCGCGAGGGCTTCCTATATTCGGAACACCGCGGCCTGCTGGTTCATTCATCCGATCCTGCCATCCTTCTTGACCAACTGCGCGGCTACACCCCGCCCGACGGCCTGGAGCGCTGGGTCAATCGCCCCGACGAGAAATAAATAGTTCAGGTCGCTTTGTAATGTTCCGGGTCATTGGGAGTTGGCGTGGTATTCAATTTGTGCTACAATAAAACAGACCGGTCGGTATCTTTTGTTTTGGAGTAGCACATGCAAGCTCGCAGCGAGGAAACTCGCGCCCGGCTGCTGTCTGTGGCCGAAACCCTCTTCGCCGAACAAGGCTTCGATGCAACCGGCGTCGCGGATATATGCGTCACTGCCGGCGTTAGCAAAGGCGCTTTCTACCATCATTTCCCTACCAAACACGCGCTTTTCCAGGCTCTCCTGGAAGGGTGGCTGGAACAGCTCGACCAACAACTCGACACCACCCTCCAATCCTCCACCAACATGGCAGCAGGTTTACTCAATATCGCCGAAGGTACCGGCCCCATTTTCGAAGGCGCCGGCACCCGTTCTTTGATCGTCTTTGAGTTCTGGATGCAAGCCTCCCGGCATACCGACATTTGGCAAACTGCCGTCGCCCCTTATCGCCGCTATCTGGAACGTTTCGCCGCTATTGTCCGCGCGGGGATGGAAGAAGGCGCTTTCCGCTCCGACCTCGACGCCTCTGCCGCCGGCCAAACCCTCATGGCGCTGGCGATGGGCCTCCTCCTACAAGCCTTCCTCGACCCCCAAGGCGCCGATTGGGGACAAACCACCCTGGAAAGCGTCAAAATCCTCATCCGTGGTTTCGAAAATCACTAACCGATTCACCCTCTGTAATCCATGTTTTTTAAGTACCTATCCAAATATTTGGACGAGAAGCGATATTGAGGATAAATTTTAAAGGAGTCAAGACATGAACCTGATCACGGGAGCCGCTGGTCATTTAGGGAATGTTCTCACCCGCGAGCTGCTGGCACGCGGACAATCCGTCCGCGCACTGATCCTACCCGGCGAAGACATCAGCTCACTCGAAGGTTTGGATGTTGAATTCGTAGAAGGCAACGTTCTCGACCTTCCCTCTCTGGTCCGCGCCATGCAGGGCGTCGAAGTCGTGTTCCACATGGCGGCCCTGGTTTCCATCGTCGAAGATCATGCCCCCTTGCTCTACAAGGTCAACGTGGAAGGCACGCGCAACGTCATCGAAGCCGCCCGCCAGTGTGGGGTTCGCCGTTTAGTCTATACCAGCTCCATCCATGCCATCACTCGCCCGCCTGATGGCGTCACCATTGACGAGTCCCTGCCTTTTGACCCCCAAAACCCCGCTGGAGCCTACGACCGCACCAAAGCCGCCGCCTCTTTGGCCGTACTGGAAGCCGCCCAGGATGGATTAGACACCGTCATCGTCTGCCCTACAGGCGTGCTCGGCCCCTATGATTTTCGCCGCTCCGAAATGGGTGAAATGGTTCTCTCCTGGATGCAACGCGGCATTGGCATCGTCATCAACGGATTTTTCGACTTCGTCGACGTTCGCGACGTAGCGGCAGGCCACATCCTGGCCGCAGAACGCGGCGCGACCGGCGAAACCTATATTCTCGGTGGCGAGCGCATCTCCGTAACCCAGATCCAGCAGCTCGTCCAGCAGGCCGCCGGAATCCACGCCCCTGCCGTGAACATTCCCATGCGCCTGGCCATGTTTGTCGCCCGCTTTGCCGAGATCTACTACCGCGTCACCAAAACCCGACCGCGCTTCACCCGCTACTCACTCGAAACCCTGGTCAGTAATTCGCAGATCAGTTCCGCCAAAGCCTCCACCGAACTGGGGTACAAAGCCCGCCGCCTGTCCGAATCTTTGGCCGACACAGTCGCCTGGTGGCTTCAAAATCGCCAGCGGGTCAAGGCCACGGTCCGAATTCGTCCTTGACAATTTGAACTATATCCCTTAATATCTACAAGGATTAACCTAAACAAAGGAAGGAGGTGTCACATGGTAGCCGTAAAAGTGAATGAATGTTTTGTCCCTGTCCTTACCGGCACAGTTGTTACGGCATGGAAGCGCCTCCTGCGTGGTTAATCTCTCCTTCGTATGAAGTGATACCGCGGGTGCTGATTGCCCCGCGGTTTTTCTTTAACCTGCGCTCACAACCGTGCCCTGCCGAACCGAAGCCTTTTCACCAAACCTGGATTGTGAGTATAACGAACGATGTCTCGAGTAGATTTAAACAATTACCTGGATGACTCCTACGACCCCCAAGGGCCGCGCATCCCCCGTTTCCGACCGCGCAAGCGCAGCCAACACGCTGTGCTCGACGAAATCGCCCAACACAACGCTCTAGAGACGCTTGGCGCCGAAGAAGCTTTCAACCCCAGTCTAGGCGCATCACGCCATGAGCGGGAATGGATTTTTACCTTCCTCGGCCCCTTCTACGAGGGCGCTTACATCAAAGATGTTGTGCGGCGCATTAAAGGCGGCAAGGAAGCCAACGTCTATGTCTGCCAACCCCATCCCTCGCTGGATTTGGACTTGCTGGTAGCCAAACTATATCGCCCGCGGGCGGTGCGTAACCTGCGCAACGATGCCCGCTACCGGGCCGGGCGGACAGTCCTGGACTCCGATGGCAAAGCCGTGCATGATGACAAAGCGCTCCACGCGGTGCGCAAAGGCACCTCCTACGGGAAGGAACTCTCGCACACATCTTGGCTGGCTTATGAATATCGCGCCCTGGTTGCCCTCTCGGACGCCGGGCTGCCCGTTCCACAGCCGGTCACCATTGGTTCCAACGCCATCCTCATGGAATACATCGGCCAGCTAGACTTGCCTGCCCCGGCGCTCAACGAAACCAGCCTCTCCCGGGCGCAAGCCCGCCGCGTTTACGATGAACTGGTGGATGCCATCGAGCGCATGCTCGGCCTGGGTTGGATTCACGCCGACCTTTCGGCGTACAACGTGCTCTTCTGGGAAGATCGCCCCATCATCATAGACTTCCCCCAGGCGGTCAACCCCTGGCAAAACAAGGAAGCCTGGGACATATTTTCGCGCGATGTAACCCGAATTTGCCAGCACTTCGAAAAATACGGTATCCATTCCAACCCGCTCCAAATGGCTAAATCCATGTGGAACCGGCAAACCCCCACCCCGCCGATAGACGCGTTAGCCATCGAACGGGAGGAAGCCAGTGACCAGTTCTAGCCGCCGCAGCGCGTCGGTCTATTACATCATCGAAGGCGCGACCGCTTTGGCGTACGCGACGATGTTCACCAGCATGACCGTCTACCTCGTGCAGACGGTCATGCTGGACCCGCTCCAACTGGTACTGATCGGTACCGTGTTGGAAGGCTCGATTTTGGTATTTGAAGTCCCTACGGGGGTCATGGCGGATACCTTCAGCCGCCGCCTTTCCGTCATCATCGGTACGCTCATCAGTGGAATAGGCTTCATTTTCATGGGCGCTGTGCCCGCCTTTTGGGCCATTCTGATGGGCAACCTGCTGTGGGGTCTCGGTTATACCTTTACCAGTGGAGCCACCGAAGCCTGGCTGGCGGGCGAGGTCGGCGAAGAGAACGTCAGTAAGGTTTATGTCCGCTCGGGCCAAATTGGGCGCATCATGGGTCTCGTCGGCATGCCCCTTAGCGCCATCCTGGCATCCATCTGGCTGCCCCTACCCATCCTGGTCGGCGGATCAATCATCGTGCTGTTGGGTCTGTTCATGGTCTTTGCCATGCCCGAAACGGCTTTCCAGCCTCACCCTGGCGAGCACACTCTGCTCGGCAGCGTGAAAGGCATGGGCAGCACCCTCAAGGCCGGCTTTAATGTGGTTCGCGGGCGTCCGCTTTTGGCCGCTCTGCTCGTAGTCGAGTTGTTCATCGGCGCGGCCTCCGAAGGCTTCGACCGCCTCGGCGACGCCCATCTCCTTCAAAATTTCACCTTTCCCGAAGTGGGTAATCTCGAACCGGTAGCCTGGTTCAGTATTCTCGGCGTGGCTGGCACGCTCCTCAGCCTGGCCATCACCGCCCTGGCCCAGAAACGCCTTGAAGAAGCCGGCAAGGACCCCATTCGGTCGGCCCGTTATCTGCTGGTTCTAACCGCACTCTCTACCATCTGCGTAGTAGCCTTCACCTTCGCGCCAGGCTTCAGTGTGGCGGTCGCTGCGCTGCTGGTCCGTGGAGCTTTCGGCAGTCTCATTGGCCCGCTTTACAACTCCTGGCTGGTGCAATCCACCGAGCCCGCCACCCGCGCCACAGTCATTTCGCTGATTGGGCAATCCAATGCCCTGGGTCAGGTGGCTGGCGGACCAGGTGTGGGCGCAATCGGCAAACACTTTTCCATGCGCGCCGCCCTCACCACCTCTGCCATTCTATCGCTGCCCATTCTGTACTTCTACAACCGGGTGGCGAAGCACGGTAGCCTCAACGCCGCTCCCACCCCCGCTCCCGCCCAGGCTGATTAGAACTTTCTTCGCGCCGAAGAAGGGAAGTTGCCCTGTGACCTTGGTTTGCTCCTCCCCCATTTTTCAGAAGAATGGGTGAGGATGAGGTAGTGTCACGCCCATCTCACCTGCCCGCTGGCCGAAGCATCATACCCCGGCAACGCGTCGACCGCCTGTTTTCCCGCTTGGCTGCTCAGCCAGCCCAACCACACCTGTACGGCTTCGTTCTCCATCACCCCTTCCGGAATCGCCAACTCGTACACTTCCTGAGTCAAAGCAATAAACTCCAATGCCATGGCTCGCGCGGCGGCTTCCAGCCCCAGACCGACATCCGCCCGCTCCTCGGCCACCGCCCGCGCCACAGCGCTGTGCGTAAGGTGTTCCTGGGCATAACCGTTGATCCGCCGGGGCGAAATTCCCATCCGCTCCAGTTGCGCATCCAACCAAACCCGCGTTCCAGCGCCCGCCTGGCGGTTGGCAAAGCGCAGTTCTCCCCTCGCCAAATCTTCCAGGCCAGTAATTCCCCAAGGGTTTCCCGGCGGGACCATCAATCCCAGCCTGCGCCGGGCCAGGTGCGCCAGCGCCACCCGCTGCCCGGGCAGCAGCCGCCGCACAAAAGGCAGGTTATAGCTATCGCTCTCGGCGTCCCACAAATGGCATCCCGCCAGATCAGCCTTCCCTTCGGCCAAGGCCATCAACCCGCCCAAGCTGCCGCTAAAGTTGACCTCCAGGCGTAATCCGGGTGAAATATCTTGAATGTGCCCGCTCATCCAGGTCAGGGCCAGATCGTGGCTACCCGAAAAGCGCAGCGTTTTCGCCGGTTCGCTTATTTCCACCACCGACTCACTGCGCCAGCGGTCCATCGCCATCTCCACGGCCAGCTCGATTTCTTCCAGCGAATATCCCGCAGTGAGCATTTCGAGCAGAAAAGACTCGCTGCGGTTGACCAGCACGGCCTTGCGCAGCGGCGATTGCGCTCGCCCTTCCTCTGTGGGCTTGCTCACGGTGGTCCCTTGTCCTGCCCGGCTCACCAACAGCCCCTGGCTGGCCAGTTGTCGGTAAGCCCGTTGGACTGTGCCCGGCGTGCAGTTCCAGCGCCCGGTCATCTCCCGAACCGAAGGCAGCCGGTCACCAGGCTTCAGCCGCCCTTCCAGGATCTCTTGACGTATATGCTCAGCGATGTGTTGATATAAAGGAGATTCATCCATGCCTTAAGCATACTGCAAAAATTCCAAACGGATATGCTACAATTTGCCCATGAACACCCTCCACGACCTCACCGACTTCCTCTCCCGCGATTCATCTGCCCTGGCCGATCTCACCCTGCATTGCCCCGTCTGCGGCAAACCCCACGCCATCCCCTTTGCCCACATGCAGGTCGGTCGCGGTCTGATCAACGCGCTGCCCGCCACTGCCGAGCGCCTCCTGGGCCGCCGCATCTCGCATGTTTGCGTCATTTATGACCGCGTCATCGAAGACCTCGTCCAAGAGCATGTGATTCACCCACTGCAAAAAAACCACTGGCGAATTTCCACGCTCCCCCTGGGCGCGCCTGGAATCTTGCTCGACTCCGAGATCGATTTCTGCGATCAAGCCGCCGCCAGCATTCCTCCCGGAACAGAACTACTCATCGGCGCGGGCTCGGGCGTCATTTGCGACATCACCAAATGGGTCGCAACCCGTGCCAAGCTGCCTCACATCACGTGCGGTACGGCGCCTTCGATGAACGCTTACACCTCCATCACTGCCACCATCACCGAGCAGGACGTTAAAATCAGTCACTTGCTCGATCCGGCTTTGGCAGTCTTCATGGATGTTGACATCCAGGCTCAGGCCCCCATGCCCATGATCCACGCTGGCATCGGCGACCTGGCCGCTCGCGCCATCTGTAACGCCGATTGGCGGCTGGCCAACTTCATCCGCGGCGCGTACTTCTGCCCCGTGCCCTACCAGATGACCGCCCCGAACGAAGCCCGCTACCTGGCTGCCGCCGCCCAAACTCGCGCCCGCGATCCCCAGGCTCTGCACGAGCTGTCCGAAGCCATTCTCATCTCCGGCCTGTCCATGACCGTCTTAGGGGGCGAAACATCACCCTCTTCCGGCGCCGAGCACATCCTCTCTCACTTTTGGGACCTGCTTCACCACGTTCGCGGCCTGCCCAAAAATTTTCACGGCGCCCAGGTTGGCGTGGGCACGGGCATCATGCTGCGTTTCTACGAGGTGATTCGCGCTTATGATGTATCGCGGATCGATCCTCAGGCCCTCCTGCGAAAACGTGTCTCACTCGAGCAGTTGGAAACTGAAAACCGCCGCCTGTACGGGCCCGCGGCCGCCCTGTTTGACGAAGCTGGACGCAAGAAACGCATCCCCGATACCGAGTTTGTCCCTTACCTGATCCGTATCCTCGAACAATGGGATGCGTTGTGGCAAGCCGTTGCCCCCTATGCCCCGCCCGCCGCCAGCATTCTTGGCCCCATGCAACAAGCCGGGGTCCCGCTCACGTTGGATTCTATCCACCGCACCCGCGCCGAAGGATTGGAAGCCTTGCTCAAAGGGCCTCAATACCGCACCCGCTATACCGTCCTGGACCTGGCCTGGGAGTTGGGCATTCTCGACGAAATCGCTGAAGCTGTCCTCGATCAAACAGCCGCATGAAACGCGATCTCGTTCTGGGCCTCGACAGCTCCACCACAGCCTGCAAAGCCATCCTCTGGAACCTGCGCGGCAAGATTGTCTCGGAGGGTCGCGCCAGCCTGAGCGTATCTTTACCGCACCCAGGTTGGCACGAGCAGCCCGCCGAGGAATGGTGGCAGGCTGCCATTATGGCTATACGAAGCTCACTGGCGTATGTGGACCCCTCTCGCATCGCCGCCCTCAGCATCGCCCACCAACGCGAGTCGTTCGTGCCACTCGATTCCGCCTTCCGCCCACTGCGCCCCGCTATTCTGTGGATGGATGAACGCGCCCGCCCTCTCCTGGCAGACCTCGAGCGCCGGTTGGATGGCGCCCGCTTCCATCATGCCACCGGCAAACCTTTCTCCGGCAATCTGGTTCCCGGCAAGTTGGCCTGGCTTCGCCAAAATGAGCCGGCAGCTTTCGCCTCCGCCGCTTTCTACGCCGACACGTTGGCCTACCTCAACCTGCAACTCACCGGACAGCTCGTGACCGGATTTGGCAGCGCCGATCCCCTTGGGCTGTTCAACATGCCCCAATCGACATGGGACGCGCCGACCCTGGACACGCTCGGCCTGACCAGCGCCTGCCTGCCCCGCGTTCTGCCGCCCGGAGCTTTGGCCGGAACTGTCACCGCCCAGGCAGCCCAAGAAACCGGCCTGCCCGAAGGACTGCCCGTTTTCATTGGGCTGGGCGACGGCCAGGCTTCCGCTCTGGGGCTCAACTGCGTCCAGCCAGGTCAAACCAGCCTCAGCCTGGGCACCAGCGTGGTCACCGGCACGCCTTCGCCTGTCTACACGGTCGATCGCGCGTTCCGCACCATGACCGCCGGGATTCCAGGGACCTATTTACTCGAAACAGTCCTCTTGGGTGGAACATACACCATCAATTGGTTCCTGGAGCGCTTTGCCCCAGGGCATTCTCCCGAAGACATGGAAACCCTCGCCCGCAGTCTCCCCCCCGGTTCGCAAGGGTTGCTGGTGCTGCCTTACTGGAACAGCGTGATGAACCCTTACTGGGACGCATCTGCCGCGGGCTTGACTTTCGGCTGGCGCGGCATTCACGGCCCCGCCCACTTCTACCGTGCCATTCTGGAAGGCATCGCCCTGGAACTGCGCTTACATCTGGATGGCATCCGCGACGCGTTGGGCCAACCGCCTCACCTGCTGGCCGCCGCGGGAGGTGGCTCGCGCAGCCCTCTCTGGCGTCAGATCATCGCCGACGCCACCGGTATCCGCGTGTGGCGCTCCGAGACGGTAGAAGCCGCCGCCTTAGGCGCGGGCATCCTGGCCGCCGCCGGAGCGGGCTTGTTCCCCGATGTATCCGCCGCCGCGAGCGCCATGACTCCTCCGCTCATCGAACCCGTCGAGCCAGAGCCTGCCCAAACCCCGCGGTACGATCGCCTGTACGCAACCTATCGCGGCCTGTACCCGGCCTTACACGGCGCATTCCAGACCCTCGCCGACGTGGATGAAAGCGCTCCGCCAATCGGGTGATCTTGGGTGAATTCCGCCCATCTCACGACCAGTTCGGTCTATAATATCCACTACAATTCGATTTATATCCTTGGGAAGGTTTCAACACTTCCATTCTTCTAAGAACAGATGAACTCATCCGGAGGAGTTGCCCATGTCTCAAATCTATGATGTCGCCATCATCGGAGGTGGAATTGTCGGCATGGCCACCGCCATGACCCTCACCAAACGCGGGAACATCGCACTTACGGTCCTGGAAGCCGAAAAGCGCCTGGCCGCTCACCAAACGGGCAACAACAGTGGGGTCATTCACTCCGGCATCTACTACAAACCCGGATCGCTGAAGGCGAAGAACTGCACCGAAGGCCGCCAGGCCATGTACGAGTTCTGCGCCGAAAATGACATCGTTTACGAGAACTGCGGCAAGGTAATTGTGGCTATCCAGGAGAGCGAACTCCCCGCCCTTGACCGTCTCTATGATCGCGGCATCGCCAACGGCCTCCAAGGGCTGCGCCGTCTTTCAGCCGAAGAGATCAAAGAATTCGAGCCCCACGCCACCGGCATCGCCGGGATTCACGTGCCCCAGACCGGCATCGTCGACTACACCGGCGTGACCAACGCCTACGCCAAACACGTCCAGGCCGCTGGCGGAACCATCCAAACGGGCGCGCGCGTCACCGGTTTTCGGAAATTCAACGACATTTTCGTCCTCGAAACCCCCGCTGGCGAAGTCCAGGCCCGCAACCTCATCAACTGCGGTGGCTTGCAATCGGATCGCATCGCGCGCATGTGCGGCGTCGATCCAAGATTACAAATCATTCCCTTCCGTGGCGAATACTACGAATTGGTTCCCGAAAAGCACGGGCTGGTCAAAAACCTCATCTACCCCGTCCCCGATCCGCGCTTCCCCTTCCTGGGCGTTCACTTCACCCGCATGGCCAAGGGCGGTGTAGAAGCCGGCCCCAACGCCGTGCTGGCTTTCAAGCGCGAAGGCTACAAGATGACCTCGATCTCGGTCGGCGACCTGCTCCAGTTTGCCTTTTACGGCGGTTTTTGGAAGATGGCCTTCAAATATTGGCAAACCGCGGTAGGTGAGTTCCACCGCTCACTCAGCAAGCCCGCCTTCGTCAAAGCGCTCCAACGCCTGCTACCTGAACTCCAGGAGGCGGATATCCACCGCAGCGGAGCAGGGGTGCGCGCCCAGGCCCTCGACCCTCAGGGCAACTTGCTGGATGATTTCGCCATCCGCGAAGCACCCCGCCAGATTCACGTGCTCAACGCCCCTTCGCCCGCCGCCACGGCTTCCATCAGCATCGGCAAATCCATTGCTGCCATGGCTGCCAAAAATTTCTGGAACGAATAGTTTGTCAGGATTCAACAAACCCTAAGGGTCTTCCGAGACCCTTAGGGTTTTCTTTTTTCCCCTATCTCGCCATCCACACCACATTCACCAGCGCTGCCGCGACCATCAACACGCCGAACACCAGCGCCGTGAGCCCATAAGTCCGCAAGCCCTGGATGGGCTCCGGCTTCTCTGCCGTTCGGGTGATGCCGCGTTTCCCTGGAACCAACAGGCCGATCCAATCCAGAATCCGTTTGGGCATCGGCACAATTTGTCGATGGAAAACAACGATTAAAGCCCCTTCATATACCATCAACGGGCCAGTGATCAACGCCAGGATTAATAACGGGTAAGCGCGCATCGTCTTCCTTTCACACAACTACTCATAGACGCCGGGTGAGTTCCCTCTTCACCGTTGGCGCAAGTAATAACATAATCTTACACGGTTTCCCCATCTGGACACTTTACGGTTCTGCAAACAATTTTAGCTCATTGGGAATTTGGCGTGGTGAAATCCGCATTATGCTGCAGCTATCACGGCAACTCCCAAGGAACGATAACTTTCTCCAGCAGTTAAGAAACTTCTCACTTCTAATTAATTTTATATTCAGATAAATATTGTCTTATATTGTAATACGCTTTACAACACAGGAGACGAACATGCGAAATCCATTACTGGCTGCCTCATTGATCTTTGCCCTTTTACTCGGAGCT
>CAYOHX010000114.1:0-17139 GCA_964403875.1 uncultured Anaerolinea sp.
GTAGGCTGGTCGGCAAGGTTGCCCGCCGAAGGCAGCGTTTGGGCGGCGCGGCGGGTGGGAGGGGTGGCGTCGGCCGGGGGCGGGAAGGCGCGGTCATCATAAGGAGTCCCGCGCACCGGGTCAACAGCATTCTGCCCGGCTGGCCTGCCCTGGTAAGGCAGCGTATTCCAATCCATCGATTGCGTGGTGAAGGGCGGAATCGTGGCCTCGGGGTCAACGGGCTTTGCTGCGGCAGCGGGCTCGCTCACCTGGGTGGCCTCGCTGAAAGCCGGAGCTTGAGGCGCCGCTTCGCTCACCTGAGTCACGTCCGCGCTGGTGGGCGGCAAGGTCGGCTCCTGGCCAGGCTGGGTCGCCTCCGCCTTCGGTGGTGGCTGCGTGGGCACGTCACTGCCTGCCGGTGGGGTTCCCTCTTCCTGCGTTTCAACCGTCTGGGCAAGGGCCGGCGAATCCTTCGACACAGCCGGAGCCGTTTCGCCCTCGGGCGTGAACACCAGGGTGTCCGCGGGGTGTTTCTCTTCGGGTTCAAACACCAGGGTATCCTCCGTCAAAGCCGGGGGAATGGCGTTCAGATCGATTTGAGTCGCGTCATCGGTCAAAGGCGCCGACGCAACCGGTTTGGCGGGATCAGCGGGCAAAGCTTGCCCGAATTCGTCTTCGTTTCCCGCCTCGATCATCCGCCGCAGCCGTCTGGCAGCGGTGTTTTCAAGGTTATCCTCGCCGTTGGGGGGCGTTTGGTTCGCGTTATCCATGAGTGTATGTACCTCGCTGGCCTCATTCTAGCATAACTTTGTTACAATACGAATATGCGTACATGGAAACTCACCGCTGAAGACCCACGCCATTTGACCCTGGCTGCCGACGCTCGAATTACCCCCACCGATTACGTAAACGACATCATCTGGGAAATCAATCCCGGTTTGGGCGAACCTCCCGCGCTGTCGGTTCAAACCACATTCGGCTTGCGGGCCAGACTCATGCAGTTTTTCCCTTCTTTCACCCGCCTGGGAAAAACCCGCACCGACCCGGCCTCCTTTCACCAACCCCCGCTGGTCACTCGCCGCTGCCCCAACTACATTGCCATCACCTGTGAGCCCTTTGACGGCGTGGCGCTGACCGCCGAGTACCACGTCCCGCTTTCATCGGCCCTGGCGGGTCGCTTCACCTTTCACAACCGCAGCATCCTGCCCCACAACATTCGCCTGGAATGGTCCGGCCTGCTCAGCCCGCTCAGCGGCGGTGAGGGTATGGTCGCGCAAACCGTAGATAAGAGCACCGTGCTGCAAGGCCGCACGGCGGAACTGGCGGTCATCGGCTTCTTCTCTGGCGGCCCGGCGGCGGCCAAAGGCCCCTATCCTGGGTTGACCACGCAACTGGAACTTTACCCCGGCGCTACCCAGACCTTCCACTGGTCGGTGGCAGCCATGCCCAGCACCGCCGAAGCTATGGAACTGGCCCGGGCCACGGCCTCTCGCCCCTGGGAAGCGGAAATTGCCCGCATCGAGCTACTGAACGTGGCTGAAACGGTGGGGTTTGAAACCGGGCGCGCCGATTGGGACGCGACTTTGGACCTGGCGCAAAAAGCCGCCTTCGGCCTGTGGCACACGCCGACCCCAGCCCTGCCTGCTCCTTCCTTCGTCCTCTCGCGGCGCATCGATCAGGGCGCCGCTGCCCGCGAAGACGGCAGCGATTATCCTTACCTGTGGAGCGGGCAGCCGGTGCAGGATGCCGCCTACCTGGCTGCCCAGCTCATCCCTGGCGCGCCGCAGCGCGGGTTGGATTTGCTCGACAATTACCTGCACACCCAGGACGATTCCGGCTTCATTGACTGGAAGCCCGGCCTGGGAGGGCAGATCACCCGCCAACTCGCCCCGCCCATGCTCACCAGCCTCATTGATCCCGCCTCGGTCATCCCCGCATGGCTGGAAGCGCGTTGGCCGGCCCTGCTGCGCTTCGTGCGCCTGTGGCTGTCTCCCCTCCACGACCGCGACCAGGACGGCCTGCCCGAATGGGACCATCCCCTGCAAACCGGCCTGGACACGCTGCCGCTCTTCGACCGCTGGAACCCGGCGGCCCAGGGGGTCGAGATCAGCGCCATCGAAAGCCCGGCCCTGGCAGCCATGCTCTATCGAGAATGCGCCAACCTGTTAGCTTTGGGCCGCGCCGCGCAGTTGGAAACCGAGTTCGAGGATGACCTGGCCTGGCTGGATGAAACCTGCGCGCGCCTGCGCGAAGCCGTCGAAGAGACCTGGGATGCCCAGGCCCACCTGTATCGCTATCGCGACGCCGTCACTCACCGCAGCCTCACTGGACGCACCCTGTTTGAATTCTCCGGAGCCGGTGACTTTGCCATTCACAAGCGGCTGCGCTCGGCTCAGCGGCTGCTCCTGCACATCGATGCCGTCGGCGAGGGTACGCGTGCCGTCATGGTGCGCTTGGCCGGGCTGGACACCAAAAACCGTCCGGTCGAAGAGACCTTGCTGCCCCGGGCCTTCACCTGGGTGCGCCGCCGCGGCGTGGTCACCTCGCGCCAGGTATATTCGCGCGTCGAGCGCATCGAAATCGATGGGCTTTTTGATGAAGACCGCTGCCGCTTGCGCGCCGTCGACTTGAGCCAGACCGACCTCAGCCTGTTCTTGCCCCTGTGGGCGGGCATCCCCTCCGCCGAACGCGCCACCGAACTGGTTCAACAGACATTACTGCCCCAGTTCCTCACCCAGGCCGGATTGACCACCTGTTCCGGCGAAGCATGCCTGGGCGGCCCCCCCGAACTGGGCTATATCAACCTGCCCTGGAACACCTGGATCATCGAAGGTTTACTGCGGTACGGATTCCGCCAGGAAGCCGCCCAAATCCTTACCTGCATCCTCGATTCCGCCGCCGCAGCCCTCAAGAACGAACGCACCTTCTACCAGTATTACGAGGGCACCAGCGGACAAGTTCGCGGCGAGCGCGGTCATCTCGCCGGAATGACGCCAGCCGGGCTGTTTCTCCGCGTAATCGGAATAGAACGCATGACCCCGGAAGAAATTTGGGTCCGTGATTTTTGCCCCTTTCCGTGGACAGTTACGGTAAAATATCGTACGATAGTATTAACAAGAAAAGGTGACCAAACCACCATAACTCTCCCTGGCGTCACCCCCTTATCCTTCACTGGGCCGGGGCCACATCGTATTCGCCTGACCTGACGAGCTCGCCTAAGGAGGTTCTATGACCGAAAAACCCGTTGAGAAACCCGATCACAAGAACATGATGATCGCGGTTGTCCAATCTCAGGATGCGGAAATTGCCCGCGAGGCATTGGCAAAACTGGGATTAGTCGTTGAACGCCTGCCCAGCACCGGCGGGTTCCTAGGACGGCGTAACGCCACCCTCATCATCGGCCTGCCAGATGAGATGCACGATACCGCCTGCGAGGTTCTCAATCAAAACTGCCGCCAGCGCGTCGAGTTCATTGCCGTTCCTCTGGAAAGCGCGCCGTTGCCGCTGCCCACCCCCACCCCGGTCACCGTGGGTGGCGCTACAATTTTTGCTCTGGATGTCGAGCACTACGAGGAGATATAGCCATGAAACTAATCATTGCCATCCTGCGTGATATTGACCACGACGCTGTTTCTCAGTCGCTGACCGCGGCTGGCTTCCGCGTCACAATGATCGCCTCGACGGGCGGATTTTGGCGGCGCGGCAACACCACCCTCATGGTCGGATGCGAAGACGAGCAGGTTGAACCAGCTCTGGAGGTGATTCGCAAGAGCGTTTCGCCCGCCTCCGAGCCCGGCACTCGCCACGCCACCATTTTTGTCATCAAAGTCGATCAGTACGTGCATTTCTAGGTCGTCCGAGCAGCTTTTTGCGCTGCTCTTTTACATCATTCTGAGAAGGAGAACACGATGGACTTCGGCAGAGCTTTTTCATTTGTATTCCAGGATCCGGATTGGGTCAAAAAGGTGCTCCTGGCGGCACTGCTTTCCCTGATCCCCATTGTCGGCCAGTTCTACCTCATCGGTTGGGGTCTGGCAGTTGCCCAGCGCATCATCCACGGTCAGCAAGACCTGCTGCCGGAGATGAATTTCGGGGAACACCTCGGACGCGGCTTCAAGGCCTTTGTCATCGGCCTGGTTTACAGTATCCCCGCCATTCTTTTTGCCACGCCCATCTGGTTGTTCCCCATCATCGGCGTTTCGGCTGAGATGAATGAAGAAACCCTGGCCACCGTTTCGGTCATCCTGTCGGTGTGCTGCGGCGGCCTAATCCTCATCTATAGCCTGCTGATGGCTGTCATGGCTCCTGCCGGCGTGGGCAACTTCTTGGCCACGGGTCGGCTGGGCGCGGCCTTCAACTTCGGTCAGGTGTTTGGCCTGGTGCGCGCGGCCCCCGGACCGTACCTGATGATCATCCTTGGCAACATCATTGTGGGCCTCATCGCCCCCCTCGGCGCCATTGCCTGCGCGGTAGGCGTGTTCGTCACCGCCGCCTACGGCACTTTGATCAGCTCGCATCTGATCGGCCAGGCTTACCGCTCGGCCGTCAGCCTGCGGCGCTAACTTCTTAAAAAAGCAGAACAGCGTGCGCCATGCACGCTGTTCTGCTTTTAAGAGGTAATGACTCACCGGGTTTGGGGATGTACCCAAAGGTCAAACTGCTTCCTGAAACTCTTCCACCTGATAGATTTCTACAGAAAGCAGCTTCCGCCGCCACAAATCCCCTGCCGCGCCCATCTTTTGACACAGGTGCGCCAAGAACGACTCGGCATCGGGCAGCTTATCCCAGACTTGCGGCAAGAAGGTTGCCCGGCGGAAGCCGTCCCGCAGGATGACACCATCTACGCCGCGCCGCAGCCGCCCCGGCAACTCCTCGGGGCGTTGGTAGTTCAACGTCTGGGGTGGGGTGAGCCGCGAAATTTCGATGTGCAAACTGGCCACTTCTCTGGGTTGTACGGGCGAAAAACGATAGTCCTCGGTCGCCGCTGCCACGGCATGCTCGCGCACATCCAAAGCCAACGGCTGGTAGGCTTCCAGCGCGCCGATGCAACCGCGCAGTTCGCCCCGCGCATCCGTCAGGGTGACAAACGTGGCTCCTTCGGCTTGCAAACTGGGTGGCAACTGGGACAAATCCAGTTCCGGCAGGGGCAGCCCCTGCGTTGCCGCCGTAATCGATTGCCGCGCCAGGCGCAGCAGAAAAGTTCGCTCTTCTTCAGTCAAAGACGCGCTCATCCGCCCCCCATGTGGTGGTAATTCCGATTCCAATAGACCAGAGGAAGCTCCGCGGAGCCATGCCAGATATCTTCCACCTGCCCGATGAACAGCGTGGAATGCGCCATCGGGAACCAGTGAACCACCCGACATTCCAACCCGGCCAGCCCCCCAACGATCAAAGGCACGCGCCCACCGCGCTCCACCACCTCCACGCCGGCAAAACGATCGCCTCCGTCGGGGATGCGCCCCGCGAACCGGTCGGAGAGGTCCTGTTGATCCTCACTCAAAATGGTCACCCCAAACCAGCCGCTCTGCTCCACCAGCGCGTGGGTGCGTGTGTCGTTGGCCAGGGTCACGGTGACCAGGGGCGGGTCCAGCGACACCGAGGTGAAAGAATTGACCGTCATGCCGTGCCGCAGACCGTCTTTTTGCGCGCTGACAATGGTAACCCCCGCCACCCAGTGGCGCATGGCCTGGCGCAGCAAATCCGGCAAGAATCTTGCATCGTTGTCCATAGATGAGTGAAGCTCCTTTGTATTCTTTATACCGTCAAGCCATATTCCAAGTCAAGAGAGGCCGCTAGAAATTGGCGTGAAGAACCGTGCATTTTGGGTTCGTAGGAGCAATTCATGAATTACCCCCACGATACCAAATTGCGGCGCCGATCACGGCAACGCTCAAAGCGTCAGAGACTGCTTTGGATATGGTATCATCAACACGGAAGGATTGCAAAAAGCCATGCGCAACCGCTTGCTATCCATGCTCGTTTTAAGGTACTATCATTAATCAATGGACAAAAGAGCCGTTCTGACCCGAATTCCCGCTTCGCGCAGCCGTCGCCGGCGCAGCGCTTACCGCCAAACCAGCGTCTGGCGCCTCATGCAAAATGTGATGGGTGTTGGCTTCCTCTTCGCCACCCTGTTCACCTTATGGTCACCCGAAAACCTCTTCTCCGGCAACCTCGTGGACCGGATGCTTCAGTCCCTCCAACCACAAACCAGCATCGATGATACCTTCCCCACCGCCACGCCCTCGCCGCGCCCCCGCATTGGCATTGTCGCCGGGCACTGGGGCAACGACCCTGGCGCGGTCTGCCCCGATGGATTGACTGAAGAGAAGGTAAACCTTGAGATTGCCAACCGGGTCAAGGATATCTTGACGACAGAAGGTTACGATGTTGACCTGCTGCAGGAGTTCGACGCGCGCCTGTTCGAATATCAGGCCATGGCGCTGATTTCCATTCACAACGATTCCTGTGATTACATCAACGATCAGGCCACCGGATTCAAAGTCTCCGCCGCCGCTTCCACCGTCTACCCCGAAAAGGCCACCCGTCTGACGGCTTGCATGACCCAACGCTACCAGACAGTGACCAACCTGCCCTTCCACTACAACACCATCACGGACGACATGACCAGCTACCATGCTTTCCGCGAGATTCACAGCGACACCACCGCCGCCATCATCGAGACCGGCTTCCTCAACCTGGACCGCCAAATCCTTACCGAACAGCCAGACTTGATCGCAAAAGGAGTCGCCGACGGTATCTTGTGCTTTGTGCGCAACGAAAACGTCCCCGAAGCGGAAACATTACCGGTAACCCCATGAGCACCCCAGCCCAAGAGAACCTCCAACTGGCCTGGCAAGCCATGCGCCGCAAAGACCGCGCGGCTGCCCGGCGTTACGCGACCGAAGCCGCCCGGCTGGATTCCACCCTGGAAGAACCCTGGTTGATCCTGGCTGCGCTGGCCACTCCAGAAGCCAGCGTGCAATACTTGCAGCGGGCGCTGGAGATCAATCCCGCCAGCTCCCAGGCGCGCAAAGGCATGCACTGGGCTGCCCAACGATTGCGCGCGGCGCGTCAATCCACAGCCCGAGAGTACTTCACCCCGCCGGCTGTCCTGGGCGACACCATGCCCATGCGCCCCAAGGTTGGAGACACCCAGCCGGTTCCTGTTTCGGCCAAACCTCAGCCGCCCCGCTCTTTGCTGGCCCTGGCGGGCGCTGCCATCATCTTGCTGGTGGTGCTCACCGCCCTGTTCAGCGTCAACAACGGTTGGACGGTGTTCGCGCGCAGCGCTTCGGCGGAGCGCCCGGTGGGCATGTTGCGCCCGCCGGCGCTTACCCCCCCCATTACCCCACCCTGCACGCCAACGCCCCCCTTCCCCCCCACGCCAACCTTTACCCCCACGCCCACCGAAACGCCTACAGAGCCGCCCACCCCCACCGAGACACCCACACCCGAGCCCACGGAAACGCCTACAGAGATTCCTCCCACCGAGCCGCCCCCGCCGCCCATCTCCGCCGACGGACGCTGGATCGACGTGAACCTCTCGGAGCAAATGCTGTACGCCTACGATGGCGACACCCTGGTCAATTCCTTCCTGGTGTCCACGGGCACCTGGCAGTACCCCACCGTCACGGGGCAGTTCAACGTCTACGTGAAATACCGCTACACCGATATGTCCGGCCCCGGCTATTATCTCCCGGACGTTCCGTACACTATGTACTTCTACAAGGGTTACGGCATCCACGGGACCTACTGGCATAGCAACTTCGGCACGCCCATGAGCCACGGCTGCGTGAACATGCAGACCGACGAGGCCGGCTGGTTGTTCGAATGGGCTTCGGTAGGCACCCTGGTGAACGTCCATTATTAAGCACTGGATTGTTGTATGCTGCACGCAAGCGATCTGGCTCATCTCTCCCGAAGGGACTTTCTGAAATGGTCCCGGAATGGTTTTCTGGGCCTGTTCGCTTTACCCTTCCTCACCCCTTTGCAGCGCTTTGAACGGTTGAACCAGCCCATGCTGGAAGGCAAACCCCAACTGGGGCGCATCCTGGACAACCACGCCGAAGTGTTCGACAAACCGTCTTTTTCCGCCAATCTCAAGCGCGTGTACTGGCGCGACCTGGTCTTCCCTATTGACGAGGTCACCATCGGGGATGAAGAACCGCTGCACAACCGCACCTGGTATCACATCAATGGCGAAGGGTATATCCATTCAGGCAAGGTCCAGCCCGTCGAACTCCGCTCCAACCCCAACCCAGGCGCGCCCTTGCCGGAAAGCGGTCAGCTCACCGAGGTGACCGTACCCTACACCGACGCGGTCAAGGACATCAAGCGCTCCGAGCGGGTGGCTTACCGCTTCTATTACGGCACGACCTATTGGGCTACGGCCATCCATACCGATCCCAATGGGGGCAAATGGTTCCGGGTTTGGGACGAAAAATATAAACAGCATCTTTTTGCGCGCTGCGAACACCTCCACCTGGTCACATCGGATGAAGTCTCGCCACTGCTGCCCCACGCCCGCGACGACACCCGCAGAATCGAAGTCTGGTTGCAGCATCAGGTGGTCATTGCCTACCAGGATGACGAACCCGTGCTCATCACCCGCACCGCCACCGGCGGGAAATTCATCGACGGTGATTATTCCACCCCCCAGGGTTATTACATTACCAACCGCAAACGCCCCACCCGCCACATGGCCGCCGGGGACATGGCCGCGCCCAACAGCTACGACCTGCCCGGCGTACCCTGGGTGAGCTATCTGACCGAAAGCGGCATCTCCTTCCACGGAACCTATTGGCATAATGACTTTGGACGCCCACGCAGCCACGGCTGCATCAACCTGCCCACGCCCGCCGCAAAATGGATTTATCGCTGGACAATGCCCGCAGTGCCTTATAATAAGGACACGTGGGCCGAAGATCACGGCTCATTAGTTCAAGTGATCGGATAGGAGCAGCTATGCCTCGCCAACCTCTTTTTGCTGGGCTGGTCATCGACGAATTCGACCGGCTGGTCGAAACCGCTTACGTCGGAGACGAACCTTGCTACGTGGTCGACGACCAGGGTTTCCGCCGCCACATCCCCTCCGAGCAGGTCGACCGCCAGGTGCTGGCTTCCATGCGCGAGCAGGTGCGCGGTCACGAAGATATCCTCAGCGAGCAGACCGCCAAAATGCTCGGCCAGGATGACATCTTCAGCCGGGCCATGATCGAAAACCAGCTCAAGAACATCGACCAGCAGCTCGACCAACTGCTGGAAAACGGCATTCCCGAATCGGGCCGCGCTTATATGGGGATGATGGGCTTCCGCGTTATCATCAACGTTCATGGCGAAGTGGTGCGCATCGACCAGCCCGCCGCTGCCGCCGGCGGGGATGAGGGCGGCGGGGATGAATGAGGCCGCGCCCCAAGATATTTCGGGCCTGGAATTAAGCCGCCGTTATTATCATGAAGCCGTCCGCCCCATTTTGGAGCGTGACTTCCCGGGTTTGCCCCACGCCGCGGCCCTCATCGGCTATGGGTCGGATGTCATCGGACTGGATGATGCCCGCTCGCGCGATCACATGTGGGGTCCCCGCCTGGTGCTGTTCCTCGCCGAACAGGATTTTGACGCGACCCGCGCCGCCGTGGACCTGGCTCTGCGCCGCGGACTGCCGCCCTCTTTCTGCGGCTACCCCACTTCCTTCGGCGCGCCCGACAAGGAAGGCGTGCGCCACATGGCGACGACGCAAAACGGCGAGATCGATCATCTCGTCGAGCTGTGGACCCTGCCGGGCTACTTCACCAAGGAAATCGGTTGGGACACGCGCGCTCCGCTCACCACCGCCGACTGGTTGACCTTCTCTGAGCACAAGCTGCTCACCCTGACCACGGGCGGGGTCTGGCAGGACAGCCTGGGCCTCGAAACCATTCGCGCTCAAATCGCCTATTATCCCGAGCCCATCTGGCGGTACATCCTGGCCAGCCAGTGGATGAAGATCAGCCAGGAAGAGCCTTTCGTCGGGCGCACCGCCGAGGTCGGCGACGAACTTGGCTCGCGCATCCTGGCCGCGCGTATGGTGGAAGCCGTGGTGACACTGGCCTTCTTACTGGAAAAAACCTACGCCCCTTATAGCAAGTGGCTCGGCTCGCGCTTCCGCGCCTTGCGCCTGGCCCCGGCGCTGCTGCCCCACCTGCACGGAGCCCTGAACGCCGCCAATTACCCCGCCCGCGAAGAGCACCTGTGCGCTGCCTATATCCTCTGCGCGCAAGCTTTCAACCGCCTGGGCATCGTGCCACCCGTGCCCGAAAAAGTTTCTTACTTCTATAACCGCCCTTTCAATGTCATCCACGCCGGAGACATTGCCGAAAAAATCATGCAAACCCTCCCCAACCTCGATCTTCCTCCCCTGCCCAGCCTGGTCGGCTCGGTCAACCAGCTCAGCGCATCCACCGACGTGGTCTCGTATGTGGAGGTCTGCCAGAGGTTGAAACATCTGTATCTTTAATGGGCACGCCCCATCATGATCATCACCACTCTGGCCCTCTTCTATGTCCTTGCCCTGTGCTTTCTTTATGGGCTGCTTCTTTACCGCATGTTCGGCTGGCTGCCCAACCGGCTTGACGCCCAAATTTCCGTGCCCCAGATTGCGCTGGCCGGAATTGGCCTCATCACAGCCCTGGCTGCCCTGGCATCATTCTTTATCCCCATCTCCGTGGGCTTTCATTTGGCCCTCCTGGTTGGGGCGGTTGGCATGCTGGCATGGAACTTTCGTAGAATAATCCATCTGGCCTCCGACGGCCTGAAATTCATCCGCCGCCACCCGGCCATCACCATCTTTTTTCTTCTGGCCACGCTGCTGGCCGTATACGAAGGCAGCCGCGAGCCGCTGAATTTTGACACCGGGTTATATCATGCCCAATTCATCCGCTGGACAGAAACCTATCCGGTGGCGCCTGGCCTGGGAAATTTCTCGGATCGCCTGGCCTTCAACTCCGCCTGGTTGATGTTCGCCTCTGTCTTTCATCTGGCCTGGATTTTGCCCCTGCCGTTCCACAGCCCAGGCCTGGCGTTGTACCTGGTCTTGATCCTGGAGGTGTGCGCCCGACTGGGGCAGAGTCGCTCGGGTCAGCTTTCTGTTGCCGGTGGCGCGACCCTGCTCTTCTTGCCTCTTTCGCACCTCCTCTTTCGCAATGAGCTTTCTTCTCCCGGCACCGACCTGCCCGCCGCGCTGCTGGTCTGGTTGATCCTGGTTTATACGCTTGACCACGCCCAACCCAACAATGTCTCCGGAAGGCCGATCGGCTTTCTGTTCTTGCTGGCCGGCTTTGCCACAACCGTCAAACTATCCGTGGCCCCCATCCTGCTGCTGCCCCTGGTTTTGTGGATCTGGGAAAAGAGAATCACGTTTTCGGCTTTCCTGCAAAACGCTCTGATTCTGGGTATGATCCTGGCGCCCTGGTTGGGACGAAATGTTATACTCTCCGGTTATTTGGTGTACCCATTCCCGCAAATCGATCTCTTTTCTTTGGCCTGGAAAATCCCACCCGAAAAGGCCCTGGGCGCGCAGCAATCGATCAAAGCCTGGGCGCGTGTGCCTGGACGCGCCCCTGAAGAAGTGCTGGCGTACTCGTTCCGCGTGTGGACGATGGAATGGTGGAGCAAGTTGAGTGACTTGAACCAGGCGCTCTTGATCATCACGGCCTGCGTGATGGGATTTTTCCTGATCAGCCTGCTCACTCTGTGGTTCAAACAACAGGCCAGGTTCTCTGGGAGTTGCCGTGTTCCCAATGACCCAAAGTCCACAATCCTCCTACCCTCACATTTGGTTGGTCTTGGGCTGGCGGTTGGGATGCTGGGCGCTGTGTACTGGTTCTGGCAAGCCCCCGACATCCGCTTCGGTTATGGCTTCATCGGCATCCTTGTGGCGACGCCTCTGGCGGTGCTGCTTGTCAAAACCTGGACCTTCCGCCCGGCCCGGATCGCGGTATTTTTGGCCCTGGCTGCTTACCAGTTGGCTTCCCTGGCCGAAATGACCGATTTTACCCGCTGGCGCAGCAGATGGTATGTGGCCAACCCTTATCCAACCATCGCCCTGGTGGAATTCGAGCAGAACAATTTCAAATACTTCATGCCCGATCAGGGCACGCAATGCTGGTATGAGGCCATCCCCTGCACTCCGTTTCCCAACAGTGATGCCTACTTACGCGGCACAAATACATCAGACGGATTCATCGATTCGCCCGACAAAAGACCATAGATTGCAATTGTGTGACTGTCCTAAGTGCCTGTCCAGAAATTTGGAAGGGAAGCAATTTTGAGGATAGGCTAAGGGTAGAGAACGCCCCTGATATTGATGTGTGTATGAAGCGCTTTGCGCCCCCTCATACCCATTAATGTCGGGGGGCTTCTGCGGCTTTATGGCATTCGGTAAATCACCAGCACCGGAACACCCTGAACCACGCGTGAATACACTAATTCGCCATCTTGGAATATTCTATCAGTATGCTCATCATACCAACCCGGTCGGGTAATGAACATAACAAATCTGGTGTAATCCTCCTGGCTCGTGGAAACAAATTGGTCTTCAGATAAAAGCGAAATGTCATCGCGCAGCCACAATCCTCGAGACACGGCCGTTACGTGGCCACAAATGGGTACATATAACTGCGTTTGCGGGGGAGCATTCTCCGACAACCATTGCATTCCTGATTGATAGGAACTACACATGTAATCTGTAGCTTCATTTTCACCAAATGTTTCAGCTGCGCCAGGAAGACCACCGAACAAAGGGTTGAAATAGATGAACTCAAAGGGATGAAACTCAAGGTAGATTACAGCCGTTTCAATCAACATTCCACCGATCAACAGCCCGCTGAGTAAACGGCCACGTATTCCCTTGCCAATAAAAAGTTCAACCAATTGACCAACTCCGATTCCTGCAATAATACCGGCAGCCGGCAAGAACTCAAGATAATGACGGATACCATCAAAATTCGCCATACCGGGCCAGCTTATGCGAATAATCGGAACGAGCAACCAAGCAACGAGCAAACGAGCATGTGGATGCAACCTAAATCCAGGCTTTTGGATTAAGAAATATAGTCCAATTGGCAATGCGATCAACATACTGATCGTCAATACCGCCAAGGCTATTCCAAACGGTTGCCAATGCCACACTTGCTCAACAATTCTAGAATCTTGCGAAGCAAAGTAAGTGAAGTAATCCATAACTCGGCGCGGGTCTCCCCAGAGATAAGGCCAACTTAACCAAAACACATGGACCGCGCTCGCTCCCATAATCAGATGCGCCCGAAGAAACGGCCATACTTCTGACTTCAAGGATTTTAACTGGTCTACTCTCGGAAAACTCCACAAACCCAAAATGAGTATGATTGGCGCAAAAACAATATTCGGTTTAGTCCCTAGTGCAAGACCAAAGAATACCCCAGAGAGGACAGCCAGATACCATTTGCGCTTTTCGAACCACCATGCATAACAAAGGATTGTCAATGAGAAGAAGACTGCTTCTGGAACATCTTTTATATTGACATGCATATCGCCCCAAAAACGAGGGGCAAAACCAATCATGAAAACAGAAAACAAGGCCGCGTATTTATCAAAATGCCTGGATACCCACCAATACACCCCCATTAACAAGATGCTGGTTAAAAGCACCGCTGAGAGATGAAATGCCGCTACCGGGTTCATCCAATGAAACTCGTAACTAAAAACTTGCATTGTCAAAGCAGCTAGAGTATCTGCAACTGGTGGATATACGGTCGGCTGTTGATCGCGAAAGGGCGAAGCGCTTAAGTCCAGAGGTTGTCCCTCCAGGACTTTTAAATCAGATTTATAGTCAAGATACTTGACATCCAGCGTCCGCAGATAATACAAGTTCCGCTGGCCAAAAAAGCCATTACCCAAAGCCTCATCCCAAGTGAAACCGTAATCGGATAATGTGGCGACACCCGTTACAAGAAAAAATATCAACAACCCAGCAGCAATGAGATCAATTACGTGTACTCTTCGCGCCATAAACCCTCTAAACAATACAAAGCATGGATGACTAGCCCAATCTTGCTGGGGCATTCAGAATAAACGAATCACAACCTGTAATTCGGAGTGTATACGGATTCACCGCGTAAATATCACAAATTACGGTTCTTGGGCGGTAACGACCTAAGAATTCATAAGTCCACTTCTAGGTAGCTTTGTGAAGCAAATTATAATCGCAGATAATCGCTGGATTTGAGCTCTTTCCGATATAATTCTAATAACACCCTGGTATAGTTTCAGGGAAGGAGTGTCTTATGATGGCTTCAGATTTTATTGTTAATGTCTCTGAAACCGATTTTGAATACGAGGTGCTGGCTTTCTCCCAGAACACCCCGGTTGTGGTGGACTTCTGGGCCCCCTGGTGCCAACCATGCAAGCAGATCGGCCCGCTGCTGGAGGCCCTGGCCCGCGCCGGCGGTGGCAACTTCCGCCTGGCCAAGGTCAACGTGGACGATAACCCAAACCTGGCCCTGCGCTACGGTGTGCGCAGCATACCCACGGTGAAAGCGTTCAGCCAGGGTCAGGTGGTGGCTGAATTCGTGGGCCTGCAGCCCGAAGCCCGCATCGTTGAATTTATCAACCGCCTCAGCCCGCCCTCCGAAGCCGCTCTGGCGCTGGAAAAAGCCTCCAGCTTATTGGCCGAACAGGATTGGAAAGGCGCTGAACAACTCTTCCGCAAGCTGGAAGAACACGACCCCGGCAACCCCGCCGTGCAGTTGGGGTTGGCCAAAGCCCTCCTGGTCACGGGGCAAGCCAACGAAGCAGCCTTTATTCTGCGCGCCTTCCCCGCCAGCAAGGAATACGTCTCTGCCGAAAAGCTTCTGCCCCTGGCCAATGACCTGGTCAGGTTGGGCCGCGGCGAGCTGCCCGCCGATACGGACCTGGACATGGCCTTCAGCAATGCAATCCGTTTGGCCGGGCGGGGCAACCTGGAAGCCTCTTTGGACGGCCTGCTGGATATCCTTCGCCAGGATAAGCGCTACCGCGGCGAAGCGGCTCGCCGTTTGGCTTTGAGCATTCTCGAGCTGTACGCGCCCGACGATCCCGTTGCCCGACAGTACCGCTCCGAAATGGCCTCGGTGTTGTTCTAAAAAATATACGTATCCACTCACCGAGGTTGGGGAAGTACCTGACAGGGTTTTTCACCCTTACCGTGAGTAGTTACAAAGATACACGCAAGAACGGCAAAACCCAGCGATGCGCGCTGGGTTTTGCCGCATATCAAGACTATTTCAACACCAAATCGCCCCAGGTGGTTGGGTCAGTCAGCATCCGCCCCGGCGCATTGGACACCATCGACTCCTGCTGCGTGCCGGGATTGTCGTTGTCCGACACCGAAATCGCAAACCCCAGGTGCATGCCTTTGTAAGGGGAGATTCCCAACACCGACCACGGGATGGCCGCTTCCAGGCGCCACAACCCACTGGATGATATCGACCCGATGGTCACATTGGTCAATCCGCCCGCCTTGCTCGCGGGATACCAGCGATACGCTTCTCGGGTCCCGTTGGTGTCTGGGCGGCCCGGCGAAAGCCCAATTTGGAAATCGTCATTGTTCAACGAATCGACGTAGAAATCGCCTTGCAAATCGGTATCGATGAGCAGTTCAATGCTATCGCCCTTGTATATATTTTCGCCGGTGGCTTCTTGCACGTACTTATCGTCTCCCACCTTGACGGCGATATACAGGTTGTTGGCGTCCCAACCCACATAATAGGACAGGCCTGAATCAGCTTCGTCCACGCGGTTGCTCTTGCCATACACGACGTTGCGAGCCGGATACTCCTTGCCCTTGCCCTTCCACTCGGCCCAGTCTCCGTCGATGGTGGGGGTGATGTTCACCGCTTCCACACTCACCGATGTGCGGTAAGGCGGGCGCGTGGCGGTGGGCGGCTGTGATGTAGCCGAAGGCGCGGCAGTGGCCTGGACCGCCGTGGCAACGGGCGCTTCCGTGTTGGTCGGCGCAACCACTACCTGGCTGGTTGCCGTAGCCGTGGGAGGCGGCGGTTGAGGCGTATTCGTCGCAGGGATCGCTGAAGCCGTGGCATACAACGCCGTCAGAGTTTGCTCCAGCGGCGGAATTGATGTCTCCTCCGGTTTCGTAGGTAGATTGCAAGAAGCCAACAACAGCACCACAACCGTAAGTATTGCAAACACGCTCCGCTTCATCATCCTTCTCCTCCATCTGTCGCCGGGGTCATCCAACCCCAGCCAATTTCTGTTACCCATTCAACCGCGAATTGTTCCTCGAACCAGACCGGTGGTTCCCCAGGATTTGCCGTGGTGGAATCCTACTGACCCATTACATCTATCATAACATGCCCGTCAACTCAGGTTATAATTCCATTAACATGAAACACCCAATGGAAGCGAACCTGACCTCTGGCGCAACCGACCTGGCTGCCGACCTCGAAGTGCGCTTCGTCGCCTTCAGCCTTCGCAGAGAGCATCTCCACGTGCTTCTGGCTCCAGCCGCGGCTCTGGCCGAGCGTTGGGAACTGCCCGGCGCGCCTTTCCATCCCAACCTTTCCGTTGAAGAGACTGCCGCCAGCCGCCTGGAAACGCTCACCGGGGTTCGTGAAAGCTACCTGGAACAACTGTACACGTATGGCGAGCCTGGGCGTTACCCCGGCGGGAAAAGCGTTTCGGTGGCCTACTTTGCCCTCGTCCCTGCTGACATGGCAGAATCGCAGCCTCTTAACCAAGACGCCGCGCCGGCGCGTTGGTTCCCGGCCGATCAAATTCCGGCGCTTGCCGGTGACCATACCGAAATCCTGGCTTATGCCATTCGCCGCCTGCGCTACAAACTCGAATACAGCGCGGTGGGGTTCCAACTGCTGCCCGAGACTTTCACATTAACAGAGTTGCAAAAAACGTACGAGATGATTCTGGGCGAAGAATTGGACAAGCGCAACTTTCGCCGCCGCATCCTGGAAGCGGACATCATCGAAGAAACCGATCAATTCCGCATCGGCGAAGGCCGGCCCGCGCGCCTGTTCCGATACCGTCCAGATGCCGTCGCCGAAGTCAAAACCCGCCGATTGTTCCCCTAGACCAATCGCGATCCAAGTCGTTACGAGTTCAAGAGGCTCATTGGGCATTGGCGGGGTGAAA
>CAYOHX010000115.1:0-17086 GCA_964403875.1 uncultured Anaerolinea sp.
CCATGTACACCTAAAATTCGGGTATCTTCCGCCTCTGACTTGGTAATCATGCCCTCGTAACTCAGTTGGCAGAGTACCTTCCTCTTAAGTTGGAGGTCCCGAGTTCGAGCCTCGGCGGGGGTACCTTTTGGGTTCTATGAATTTTGCGCGGGAGAAAAACGATTAAGAATTCGTAACCGCCGCTGTGAATTTCTGGACCCATCTTTTCGGGGTGTAGCGTAGCCCGGGAGCGCGCGTCTGTCGGATAGACGAGGTCGAAGGTTCGAATCCTTTCGCCCCGACCTGTTGAAATTTGCGCCCACATAGCTCAGTTGGTAGAGTTCGCCCTTGGTAAGAGCGAGGTCATGGGTTCGAAGCCCATTGCGGGCTCTGATTGGCGGGTATACCTCAATGGTAGAGGGCTTCCTTGCCGAGGAAAACGCTGCCGGTTCGAGTCCGGCTGCCCGCTCACGATGCTCCAATAGCTCAACTGGATAGAGTGCCTGGCTTCGACCCAGGAGGCTGCGGGTTCAAATCCTGCCTGGAGCGCCATTTTGGCTTTGCCGTCTGGGGGAGGCGGCAGTTTTTCTGCGGAGTAGTCCAACGGGAAGATGCGTGGTTCTGACCCACGCGACAGAGGTTCGACTCCTTTCTCCGCAGCCTGTGATCCTCGATTGCCTAACTGGCAGGGTGGACGGCCGTTAACCGTTCGGTCCAGGTTCGAATCCTGGTCGGGGAGCCTTTTTGCGGGGTGGCGCAGCGGCAGCGCGCAGGCCTCATAAGCCTTTGGCCGAGGGTTCGAGTCCCTCTCCCGCAACTATGCCGAAATGGCGGAAAGGAAGACGCACCGCGCCCAGAACGCGGCGGGGAAACCCATGCAGGTTCAACTCCTGCTTTCGGTACTTGTTGGGTGACGATGGAAAGTATTGGAAAGTCACATAACTGGCGCATTCGTCTAGCGGTCAGGAAGCGGGACCTTCACTCCCGCAGCAGCGGTTCGACCCCGCTATGCGCCACCTTGTTTGCACCTGTAGCTCAATGGGTGAGCGTGCCTGTCCTACAAGCAGGCGCTGCTCACAAGCTTTGGAATAGTTGCTGAATTTGAGGTCACCTCATATTCGGATTTTCCTTCCTTTGCACGAGTAGTGCCCTGACAGGGGAGTGCTGGATCGAGGCCAGCCAGGTGTACCTTGGATCCTGTCGAGATAGCTCAGCCGGTAGAGTGCGCGACTGAAAATCGCGAGGTCATCGGTCCGATCCCGATTCTCGACACCAGACTGCGCCCCTGGCGGAATGGAAAACGCGCCGGGCTTTGACCCCGGGTCTGAATCTTCGTTCGAATCGAAGGGGGCGTGCTATCGATGGGTCTGAATCTCAACTGGACGAGTGCGCGGCTCCAAACCGCGATGGTGGGCGTTCGAATCGCTCCAGGCCTGCCTTGGCCCCTGTTGTGGACCGGCCTTCTGAGGAAGGGGGATATCGCAGAGGGAAGCCGGTTCGACTCCGGCAGGGGGCCTGGTTTTTGCTCCTGTAACTCAATTGGGAGAGAGTACCGCCTCGCGAAGGCGGAGGTTTGCCTGTTCGAGCCAGGCCGGGAGCGCCTTTGGTGAGGTGGTTGCATATGGAGATCGTAGCTCAAGAGGCAGAGTGGCTCGCTGTGACCGAGAAGGTTGCCGGATCGTGGCCGGTCGATCTCCCCTGTTGTTTGTTGGCTCGGGCCGGAGAAATGGGTTATCTGGAAAATTAGCCCATTCCGATCTTTGCCCGAGAGTTTGCGAGGACCGGTCTCTCTTGTAGAGAAAAAGCGTCTCCGTTTTTGCCCGGCGGGTGATGAACCTGCTGCGGGCCGAAGGTGGACGGGTTTCCAAATGGTACAGTTGTGGGTTCGAATCCCACCGGTCCTCCCTTGGTTTATTTGTTTGCTCGGGCCGGAGAAATGGGTTATCTGGAAAAAATATTCCATTTCGGTTATTTGCCCGAGCATTCGTGAGGGCCGTAGCTCAATGGTAGAGCGCTATGCGCGTCGCCGCCTTTTGCCCGTCGGGTGATGAACCTGCCACGGGCCGATGGTCGACGGTTACCAGGGATATGGAGATGTTACGGGTTCGAATCCCGCCGGTCCTCCCTTTGGTTTTTCGGCCTGGGCCGGAGAAATGGGTTATCGCCATCAAAATGAGATACCATTTCGCATTTTTGCCTGGGTATTTTGAGGACCGTAGCTCAACGGCAGAGCAATGAAAAACGTCTCCGTTTTTTGCCCGGTGGGCGATGAGCCCGCTGCGGGCCGTTGGTTGACGGTTACCACTCTTAATGGATAGGTTGCGGGTTCGAGTCCCGCCGGTCCTCACCTTTTTTATGTATTCTCTCACGGATGTGGTTTTTCCTCCTTCCGTGAGGAATTGGTAATTTTGGGGCAGTCGTCTAACGGAAGGACGGTCGAAAAATCTCCGTTTCCGCTTCCTTGCCTGCTTGCGGGCCGACAGGGAACGGTTATCTGTCAAACTTCAGATGCAGGTTCGACTCCTGCCGCCCCACTCAAAAAATGTTTCTATCGCTAAGTTGGTGAGTTATGTTGTGTAAGTGTGTACGGTTACCCCGTACACACTTACACCACAAATACCACTGATTTTGCGAGAAGAGTATAAAATGCCGGGCCGGATGGCGTGGGTTACCTCCACCCTGCCGAAAGGCGCAGCGGGATTGGACCTCCCGCATTTTGGTCGCTGCTCTGGTTGGCTCGAGCGGCGGCTAATCTGCCCACCCAGCTTTTGCCTGGCATTCACTGATCTGCCAAAGGGGAATTGTTGCACTTTGAGCAGCCATTTCTTTGATGCGGCGCGTATTGACGCCTGGCGCCGGTCTACATCACGCTTGAAAGGAGGCACACATGGCGCACACGATTTACAACCTCTTCAACCGCAAGGCCACGCCGCAGAGCATGCCGATCCCGGGTTCTACCCAGGTGGCCAACTCCGCCGGCGGTTTTGCCTGGCAGCTCGATCCGTGGAAGCGCTTGATGCGCTTCCTGGTGCTGGGCACCGAAGGGGGCACCTTTTACATTAGCGAGAAGACTTTGACTCGCGACAACGCGCAGAACGCGCTGCGCTGCCTGGCCGAAGACGGTCCGCGCTTCGTGCGCATGGTCGTAGACGTGTCTGAAAACGGGCGCGCCTACAAGAACGACCCGGCGCTGTTTGCTCTGGCTCTGGCCGCTGCGACAGAAGACGCCGAAACGCGCCGCATGGCGCTGGAAGCTTTACCGCGGGTGGCTCGCATTGGCACGCACCTGTTCCACTTTGCAAGCTACGTGGATGGGCTGCGTGGCTGGGGCCGCGGCCTGCGCCAGGCGGTTGGTAATTGGTATGCCGCCAAGAACGACGAACAACTGGCCTTCCAGTTAGCCAAGTACCAGAGCCGCGACGGCTGGTCTCACCGGGACCTGCTGCGCCTGGCTCACCCGCTTCCGGACGGCGAAGCCCGCAAGGCGCTTTTCCGCTGGGCAGTTGGGGCTGATGACGTGGCGCTCGAATCGCTGACGGGGCTGGTGGCGGGGCTGGAACGAATTCAGCGGGCGCAAAGCGAAGCTGAAGTCATTCAGCTCATCCGCGAATACAAGGCTCCGCGCGAAGTGGTTCCGACCCAATACCTGACCTCCGCGGCGGTTTGGGAAGCGTTGCTGCCGGGCCTGGGCATCACCGCGTTGCTGCGCAACCTGGGCAACCTGAGCAAGGTTGGCCTGTTAGCGACCGGCGCGGGGGTTGTTCCGGAAGTGACGGCACGCATTACCGACCGAGCCACGCTACGCCGTGGCCGAGTCCACCCGCTGCAAGTCCTGGCGGCGCTGGTCACGTACCAGCAAGGTCACGGTATGCGCGGATCGGGCGAGTGGGCGGTGGCGCCGGAAGTGGTCGACGCGCTGAATGGCGCGTTCGGGCTGGCTTTCGAGAACGTGGTTCCGACCAGCAAGCGGCTGTATCTGGGTCTGGACGTATCTGGCTCGATGAGCATGGGGAATGTGTCCGGTATTCCGGGCCTGGCCCCGCGCGAAGCATCCGCGGCTCTGGCCATGATCGCAGTCAACACCGAAGAAAAGGTCATCATTCGCGGCTTCCAGACCCAAATGGTTCCGCTGCCGATTAAGGCCGGGCACAGCCTGGCCCAGGCGGTAAGGGCGGTGAGCAACCTGCCGTTTGGCGGGACGGACGTGGCCCAGCCGATGCTGGACGCGCTCAAGCACAACCTGGCGGTCGACGCATTCGTGGTATACACGGACAGCGAAACCTGGGCGGGTAAGATCCACCCGGTGCAAGCACTGCGCGATTACCGCGAGAAGACCGGTATTCCGGCCCGGCTGGTGGTTGTTGGGATGACTTCCAACGGCTTCACCATTGCTGACCCGGAAGACGCCGGCATGCTCGACGTGGTTGGTTTTTCCACCAACACCCCGGCGGCCATCGCTGACTTCATCGCAGATCGCCTGGGGGCGAGTGAGGCAGGGGCGGAAGAGTGAAAACGAATCCGTTCCCTGGAACGACAATAAAAAAGCCTGGCTGTTCAGCAATTTGCCGACAGCCAGGCTTTTTTGATTGAGGCTTCTGCGATTCAAGGAATGGCGTTGTGTTCTCGCTTTTTATCTATCAACTGCTGTTTCTGCGCCACACGCAGGCCGCTCCACAACAGGTAGATGGCAACGATGATAGAGCCAATGATATCGATGTAACGGGTTACAGGATGGGCTGGAGCGATGGCGACCGCGGCGAGCGCTGCGGTGACGCACAGATCCACGGTGGTTTTGGCCCGATACAATTGCGCTTGCGCTGCGATCACAGCGCTGTAGTGTTCTTGCGTCATGGCGGTATAGCGCCGCCAGAACCAGCCATTGGTCAGCACACCCAGAATGGCGATGACAAGGCCCATGGTGACATTCCCGCCGGGTTCAAACGCGGATATGCGGGAGAGCGCCACCACCAGCAGGGCAGCTCCCGAGCAGGCCATCGCCCCGGCAGTAGTTAGCCCGGCTGTGCGCTCCAGGCGGGCCTGTTGGGTTTCGTTCGGCAGGGGAGGGCGGTTTAGCTTGCGGAAGACCCACCAGGAAATGAAGATGGCTACCAGTTCAACGCTGCGGCGAAGAAAATCGGCCAGTTGGGTGGTGGAATGGCTGGTGGCCAGGGCGATGCCCGTGACCAGCGGTCCAGGCGCGCTGAGGAGCAGGGATGTGAGCAGCGTTTTGGCGCGGCTGGCAGTCTGTTCTTTAGAGAGGGATGCCATCGGTTACAGTCCCAGCAAGGAGAAAAGCAGCATGAGGGGCAGGACGGCAAGGCCCGTCGAGATGGGCACGGTGATTGTGTCCATGCCCCGGTTGGAGAACAACTCGACGAAGGCAGACACCGGGGCTACCAGGGCTGCAACAGCCAGGCTGACTTGAAAGGTTTGCCCAGCGTAGAAGAGCAGCGTCAGGAAAATGGCTAACCCGGCAGTGAAGTACATGGCCTGGGTGCCTTCAAAGGTTTTCACGCCCTCAATGCGCGGGTGTTGGATTTTCCGCCGGCCAAATTTCTTGCCAACCAGCGCGGCGGCGGCATCGCCAAACCCCCAGGCGAGGATGGCCACTACGGCGATGTATTTCCATTGGGGGCCGAGCAAACCCCAAAAGACAAAGATCATTAGGGACATAGAGATTTGGACGATGACGAGGCTGTTTTTGAACTCGCCCCCTTTGCGTTCGACAGCGATGCGTTTGTAGGCGGATGTCTTTTCTACCAGAGCCAGGAGCGGGTAAGCGATGACCATGAGCAGGAGGGTCGCTAACACAGCCATGTACCAATGCGTGAAAAGAGTTACCAGGGGGAGGATGGTCAAGGTAATGACCATGTGATATGTCTTGCGGATCAACTCAAAGGGGATTTTGAAAAAGGCTTTGAGCAAGATGGCCGGAAGGCCAAGCGCGATGAGAAAGCCAAAATATAAGCCGATACCGATAAGATCATTGTGCAGCACTTTTTGCCTCCGTTGTATTGCGAAAAGTGTGAGTCATTGAGAATCTTCGTGATAGGTTCCGCGTTTTGGGGTGCAAAAACGCGGTTACCACCACGTCAATTCTCATTGAACCGAAAGTTTTCAGACATCCGTTGGAACAGCTTGATAAACGTATCGAACTCTTCGGGAGAGATTCCCTGGAGGGCTACGACATACAATAGGTTATAGGCTTGCTCGACGGCTGGAGCGATTTCACGTGCCTGGGCGGTGAGCAATACTTGATAAGCGCGATGGTCATTGGGGTTTTGTTCCCGAGAAATGTAGCCTTTTTTCTCCAGCGAATCGAGCGCACGGGATACCGCCGGTTTGCTGATATCCAGTTGCTCGACAAGCTGATCCTGTCCCATTTCCTGCTGCGAGGTGAGCAGGGTGAGCAAGATGTTTCCTTCAGCGCTGCTCAGGTTGAGCGGGCGGAGGCTTTCGTTGATGAGCTGACGCGCAGAGCGCAGCATGTGATGGGCGTGCGCCCAGATGTCTCGGATTTCTGCCATTCGTTCACCCCCCTGAAGAGCAATGCCGGGGCGGCAAGGTAGATGCTGGATGAATTGTTAACAGCATTTTAACGTAAAATAGTTAACACGTTAACTATTTTGCGGCCTTCCTTGCAGATTTGTAATGGCTTTGCGAAACGGCTGGACAGATTAAGGTCTTGGGGTCAGGCGATTCTCTGAATGCGGATCGCCATATATTTCTGCGCGGGTAAGTCTACGCTCACTTTGCCCTGGGCCTGGTCGGCGGCGCGCCGGACGGTCATATTCCAGGTGTCGATCACATCGATCTGGAAGCGGCCTTCGGGCAGGTTGAAGTTGCGCTGGCGGGGCTGGTGCATGCCGAAGTAGAGCAGGAAGTAGTCGGTTTTGTGATAACCGCCTGCTTCCATATTCCACAAGCCTTCGGGGATGAGAGCGCGGACGACCTCGGGATGGTCGAACAACTCTGGAGCGGGGCCGGGCTGGGTGCTGTCGGTTTGCTTGAGGGGCAGCAAGCCGCTAGGGGCTTGCTCGATGATTTGGCGGAGGAAGGCGATGCGAGCGGGGCTTTGCCCGACCAGCTTGCCACCTTTGGACCACCACAGTTGTTCCCGGTCGTTCAGGTAGGTTTCGCCGTGGCCCACGTAGCCGCCCGAAGCGAAGCCGATCCAGAAGCGAGCTACCAGCTCTTCGGGAGAAAGGTCGCCCCACAGGAGGGGGATGTCGCCTTCATAACCACATTCATCCACGACCACGGGCTTGGCGTACTGGCGCAGCCAGGTGGGAACCATGTCGAGCCGACCGTGCTGGATGCTGCAATGAGTGACCCAGGGTTTCCTGTGATCGTAGAACTGGAAGCAGTTGTGGATGGAGCGTAGATGGTTGTAGGGATCCAGCGTTTGGACGAGCTGCATATCATGGTCCCAATCTTCCATGGTGCGGTCAAGAACGAAATCGTATTCGTTGGCGAAAGACCACCACAAGTTGCGGAATGCACCCAGGCGGGCGACAAGATGATGGAGCAAGCGCTCGCGTGCGGCAGCGGGCAGGCGGTCGAAGCCCCAGGCGCCAAAATCATAGGGGTGGAAAAGGATCAGGTCGGCTTCGATGCCCCGGTCGCGCAAGTCGCGGATGCGCTGTTCGAGATGCTGGAAATAAACCGGGTTGAAGCGTTCGAAATCCCAGAATGGGGCGGCAGGCAGGGCGCGCAAGTTATCCAGGTTGGATGGGTCCCAAGGGATGGTCACCTCGCCGGGGTAAGGGTAACAGGGCGGCTCGTTGTGGTTGAAGCGGTAGCGTTTGGGGAAGACGCACATGCGCATCTTGTTGAACGGAGACTGCTCCAAGGTGGCGAGGGTTTGCTCTTCGAGTTCGTCACCCTGCAAGTTCCACACGTAGCAGGTAGTGCCGACCGGAGTAAAGGGTGTGCCGTCCGCGTAGGCGAAGTGAATGTGGTTAGAAACGCGCACCGGGCCGTGGTTGTTGGGTCCGGCGGGCGTGCAATGAAAGCTGCCGGTGTGCCCGTCGAGGGCGGGGAGATTGCTAAGCGTGGTGAATGTCCATTCACCGGGTTGGTCGGGCATGAAGCGAACTTTATGTGTGGCGCTGCCGTCATAAAAGCCTTCGACGTGGATGGTCTTGTCCTGATGAGTAAATTGCGCTTCGAGAAGGACATCCTGGTCAGGGTTGCCCGCGTCTGTGGAATGAAAGGCGAGTTCGAATATATCCCATTGTTCGATGCTAGTTGTCATGTGAGACTCCAAACAAGATGAATTTTCAGCATTGGGAGCAAGCTTTCTACTGCCAGGAAACATAAGTAGGCTGGGTGCTTCTGCCGGGAAGCAACTTTGCCAGCACGACCCCCACGACGAAACCGCCGATATGCGCCCAGAAAGCCGTGCCGCCTACATCAGGGCCGCCGAAGGACATGAATCCGCTGAACAATTGCAGGACGAACCACAAACCCAACACGACCGCGGCGGGGACAACGGTCAGGCGCATGAAGAATCCCAGAGGGATGAAAGTGACAATGCGGCTTTGGGGGTAAAGCACCAGGTAGGCGCCTAGCACGGCAGCGATAGCGCCGCTGGCTCCCACGGTGGGGATTTGTGACGCGGGATTGGTCAGGAAATGGGCCACGGAGGCCACTGCGCCACCGACCAGATAAAAGATGAAGTAACGGACTGGGCCGAGGCGATCTTCCACGTTATCGCCAAAAATCCATAGGTAAAGCATGTTCCCGGCGATGTGGGCCAGGCCAGCGTGCATGAACATGCTGGTGAAGATGTCGGTGATATCGCCAAAATCCAGGCCGCTGCTGATATTGGCAGGGATCATGGCATATTGGAAAACCAACTGTTCTTGGGCTGATCCTGCCAGCCACATCATGATGAAAACCAAAATATTGGCTGCGATGAGCAGGTAATTGACAATGGGAACGTGCCGGGTGGGTATTTGGTCTCGGATCGGGATCATGCTTCGCTCCTTATGGGTGTAGGATGGCAAGGCTTCTATCAAGTATAGCTGATTCCGAATGTGTTCACAACGAACGGAAGAGGCCCTTTGGTGATTGTGATCTCCAAGGGCCTCTTCAACGTTCTGAAACTTGATCTGGTAACAAGTTATTCCTACTTCTTATCTTTCTTTTTATCCTTCTTGTCCTTCTTGTCTTTCTTGTCTTTATCCTTGCCCATGGAGTCCTCCTTCAAGTCAAATTCGAATGAATCGTAGACAAATCATAACATTATTTACTGCAATACTCAAGTAAAATCGCCTGGCGGAAGCTGTGGGATCAGGCAACTACGCGGAGGTTTGTATGACCTTCGCTCCAGCGCCACAAACGGCTAGCGGCGGCCTGGTCGTACGATGCTGGAGAAGACCGGGTGGCTTTGCGCTTCACGAAGTATTTGCCTGTAACGCCTTCGACGGACGGAGAGGAGGCCAGAAAAATGCTGGTTTGCGCGCCTTGCTCGGCGCTCAAAAAGGCAAAACGAAACAGCCGGACCAGCAATCCAAAAGCCCCGCCGCTGTTGGCAGCAAAGTCGGTTGCCACCACACCTGGATGCAACACGTTGGCGGTGACGCCCGTTCCTGCCAACCGGCGAGCCAATTCATAGGTAAAGAGGACAATGGCAAGTTTAGAGTGTTCGTAGGCGCGTAGGCCGGTGTAACCTGAGCGGAATTGGAGGTCTTCAAAATTGATCCTGGCCCTGGCGTGGGACCGGGAGGATACATTGACGATACGGGTTGGGGCGCTGGATTTGAGCGTATCGAGCAGAAGATGGGTGAGCAGGAAATATCCCAGGTAGTTGAGCGCAAACGTCATTTCGATGCCGTCCACGCTTTCCTGGCGTTGTGGGAACATGGCTCCAGCGTTGTTCACCAGCACGTCCAGGCGGGGATAACTCGCCTGGAAGCGATGGGCCAGATCGCGGATCTCTTGTTGAGATGAAAGGTCGGCCTGAAAGAATCGGACGGAGGCATTGCCGGTCTGAGCCTGGATTCGCGCGGTGGTGGTGACGCCTTTCTCGGTGTTATGGTCCACCAGAACGACGGCAGCTCCCTGGCGCGCTAATTCCTGCGCAGTCACCGCGCCGATGCCTGACGCGGCGCCGGTTACCAGGCAGACTTTCCCGGTCATGGGATGAGTTGAATCGATCTTCATTGCTAGCCTCAGTTTGAAATTGTACCGTAATTTCACACGATTTTTTGGTTCTCTGGGAGTTACCCGTGGTAGCTGCCGCATCATGGGGCGTGCCCCAAAATACAAGGTTCACCACGCCAATTCTCCATACCCCGATTTTTTCTTCTTTTCCGCTTATTGACGAGAATCTGGGTGAGTTCTCAGATCAGGCTCGAGACGGCTGGTCGATTTGCCCTTCAATATCGGATTCGGATTGCTCATTCATAAAGAACAAAAACCTGGAAAATTGCTTAAAAATCATTAAGTGCTATACTCACTTTTAGGAGGATTTAAATATGCCAAAATTCGAGCGTAAGATGGAGATCGATGCGCCAGTTGAAAAGGTGTGGCAGGTGATGACCGACCCCACCCACTGGCCTGAATGGTTCCCTGGCTTTGACAGCGTGGCCAATGTCACCTCCGTTGCCGAAGGCGCGACCTTCGAGTGGGTGGATGATGGCAAGACTGGCCGCGCCGCCATCGTCAAAATCGTGCCGCTGAAGCGACTGGAAATCCTGACGCAGATGGACAACGACAAAGACTCTCACGTTTTCACGCTCAAGCCAAGCGGAGGTTTCTTGGGCTTGAGCGCGGATGAGTGCGAAGTGGAATACACATTGGATACCCTGATGGGGGGCGGTATCTTGGGGAATTTTGTCGCGGGTGGCAATCCTAAAGATGCGATGCGCGTCAAAAAGGCCATGCACTTGCTTCGAAAAGTGTGTGAAAGCGTCTAATTGCTATTTTTCTAGGAGGAAAACATGGGTTTAATTTCTATGATCGTTGTAGGTTTGATTGCCGGGCTGGTGGCATCCTGGTTGATGAAAGCCAAGACCGGCGTGTTGGTGGACTTGATCCTGGGTATCGTCGGCAGCGTTGTCGGTGGTTGGGTCGCCAGCCTGATCACCGGGCTCGATTTGGTGACCGGGGTCAACCTGACCAGCATTATCGTGTCGATCATTGGCGCGGTGATTGTGATTGCCGTATACCGATTGATCAAACGCAAGCGCTAAAACCTGGTTCTGGTTGAGTTGACCGGTTCCGGGCATTACTGTTCGGAGCCGGTTTTTTTTATGGAGAAGAAATGGAACGTCAGGAACTCAATCGTATCTTGAAGAATCATTTGAAATTTTTGAACGGGGAAGAAGGCGGCGTGCGCGCCAGCTTGAGCGGCGAGCGGCTGGAGGGGGTCAATTTGGCTGGCGTTAATCTGAAGAACGCTCTCATCCGGCGAGCAAACCTGGAACGCGCGAACCTTCATGGGGCCAACCTCGAAGGAGCCGATTTGCGCGGAGCCAACTTAAATGCGGTGAATTTTAATGACGCGAATTTGAGGGGCGCTGATTTAAGAGACGCGTCTTTGCGCGTCGCGGGGATGTGGGGGGCGGATTTAACAGGCGCAAACCTCAAAGGCGCGGACCTGGGATTGTATCACCTGGAGCAGATTGGTATCGACGGCGCGATTATGCCGGATGGAAAATTATATGATCCCAAGCTCCACGATTTGAGTTCTTTTGTGGCGTAAAGGCTAATACTCACCCAGAATGCGTTTGATGCGCCGCCGCAGCCAGTGGATGCCCACAGATTCGTGGCGGCGCGTCAGGAGCACCGAACAGTTTTCAACGTGTTCGATAATCCAATCGTCTACGGAACCAAACAGGCGAGTTTTGGTACCATATTCTTCCGAAGCGCCCATTGCCAGTAAATCGTAAGATTGGCGTTGGGTTTCGTTGAGAACCCCGCTGATGACGGTTTGGGCCGGAGCCAGCCGGGTTGTGACCCGCGGAGGAATTTCGCCTAGTTCTTCTTCAACGATCTGGCGCAAATCGAGCATTTGGTCTTCGATCTCTTCTGGTTCGATTGGATCGGCGTAGGTGCGGAAAGCGGTGACTTTGGCGTTTTCTTGTTCGGCAATTTCATAAGCCAGGCGCAGCGCCAGTCGGGAGTGGGGGCCGCCTCCGATTGGAACGAGGATGTTGCGGATTGTTCCCAGGTTGCGCGATAGAAGAACGGCCACATTGGTGGGGGCTTTATCGATCAACGCTTTGATCGGGTTGTCTGTAGTGGCGGCGGGATCGAGCGGGCCCGGCCACCCCGCCAGGATGAGCTTAATATTCTGCGAATCCTCGATCTCCTCCAGAATGCCTTTGGAAATGCCCGAGCTTTGGCGTGTCTTTGTATACAGGGGTACATTGCGTTTGCGGGCTTCCTGGACGATTTGATCGGGAATCGAGGTGGTCAGCGCAGAGGTCAAGCGCATCTCTACCGATTTGTTGGCTGGGAGGACATGGTTGTGGTTGGGGCGGGCCACATGGAAAACGCAGATGCTGGTGTCCTCAATGGCTTGGGCCAGTACCGCCGCCAGGCGAACCATACCCACGCCGGTTTGCGGGTTGGCTACCGTGACCAGGATTCGGCTGTGAAGTTTCTCGACCTTGCGGATGTGCCGGATGTAGGCCTGGCGGATCAACGGTGAGAGATAATACGATAGGGTGAGGAATCCGAGTAAGCACCAGCCAAAGGCCAGCGCGCGCCATTCGGTGAATGCGATGATGAACACGCAGGTCGCCATTGCCAGGATGGAGGTGAGCGGGAAGAGTGGCGCTTTAAAGGGTCTCCGCATATTGGGGTATTTTTTTCTCAGACGGATGAGGGCCAGGTTGGACCAGAATAGGACGAACAGGTAGCCAGAGCTGGAGATGTAACTGAGAAAGTCGACCAGACCAATGGCCGCGATGACGCAGATGATGCCGCCAATGACCAGAGTGGCGGCATAAGGTGTGCGGAAGCGGCTCAGGCGAGAGAGAAAGCGTGGCCACATGCCATCGCGACTCATCGTGAACGCCTCACGGGTGGCGCTTAGCATGGCTGAATTCAGGGTGGTTGTGGTGGCGATGATTCCGGTGAATGCCAGGATGAGCGGGCCAACCCCCGGCATGAAGCGGCGAACAGCATCTGTCAATGCGGTCTCGGAGCCGGCTAGCTCGGGCCAGGGAACTGTGCCCAAGGTCACTAGAGCGATGAGGGCATACAGCACCAGGCACAGGGTCAGACTGATCAGGATTCCCCGCGGGATGGTACGGTCGGGATTTTTGATTTCTTCTGCATCATCGGCGATGACTTCAAAGCCGATGAAGGCGACATAGGCCAGAGCGATGGTAGACAACAAAGAAGAAAAGTTGGACCAGGCATCCTCATGGATGAATATTTTCCCCTGGTATAAGAACTTGTCCCATTGAAATCCCCCTGGAAGGGCTAACCCGGCGATGATGTAAGCTACCAGGGTCGATAACAGGATGCCGCCCAAAATGACCTGGGCTTTGCCAATATTCGCAACACCCAGGATGTTGAGCGTCACGAACAGAACGATGATCGCAATCGCTACGGGAACAATAGGCAGATCCGGGAGAAAGACGCGTAACGAATAAGAGAACCCAACCGCTGAGAGCGCTGCGTAGAAAGTGCTGGAAAGACAATCCAGCGATCCAACAAGGTAAAATAACAAGTTTCTGCCCCAGGCTTCTTTGACATAGGTCATTGCTCCGCCGGTGACAGGAAAGGAAGACGCCAGTTCGCCATAATTCAAGGCGATGCTGTAACTGAGTAACCCTGCCAGGATGAGCGCAAGGACAAAAGCGGGGCCAGCCATACCGGCGGCATACCCTGTGAGCACAAATATCTCGCCTCCGATAGCGCCGGCGGTGCCCAGCATGACCACCTGAGACAACCGTAATTGTCGTTTGAGTTTGCGCGAGTTCATGTTCTGGCCTTATCTCCCGATGAATTCAGTGTACTCCCATTTATTGTTACTAGCCCCTGAGAGAACGTCAACGTTTTGGCAAGAATGGATTTGTGAACAATCGAGGCAGGGTCGTGACGGTTAAGATTGCTGCCCGTGCGAAGTACGCGCAACAACCTCAAAATCGCAAACCTCCACAATAAATTTTAAGATCGGTTCCAAGTATCGGGGTGGTGAGACCCGCATCGTGGAGGAAGCTTGGGTATAGAATTACTGTGGTTATGGATCACGGGAAGCGTGACAAAATCCTCAGACAATCCATTGAGAAGGAAGAATTGAATGGGTTTACGCCGGGATGTTCATCAAGACGAGGTGCTGCGACTCCTGGAAAAGGAGTTCCCTGGGCAATCCTGGATGATCAGACTTCCAGTACATGGCACAGGGAATGAAACGTATCAAGCTTTCTCTGAAAGTCAATCGTGTTTCATTAAGCTTGGGATTGAGATTGAGCGATACAGAATCATGGATGAACTGGGTCTCTCGCCGCGCATCTTCAGTGTGGGGCGTCTGGAAGATGGGACGACGGTAGTTGTTCAAGAATGGGTTGAGGGTCATCACCCGTCTCGAAAAGAATTCTGCGACCATCTGGAGCAGTTTGCGTCGGCTGTTCGGGTCACACATTCATGCGCCCGGTTGCGGCAGATCTTGCCGTCAAAACCATCGGAGTGTTTTCGCCAAGCTGGATTGGAGACTTTGAGGCATGTCGAAAAACGTTGGATGAAGGTTCGGGACAAGGTACCTCATTCGGCCTCATTTGTGGAGCGGAATATCCAGCGGTTACGAGAACAGATCGATTTGTTTACGGGCGGTGGTCTGGTCGCTTCGCATAACGATATTTGCAACGCGAACTGGCTGATTTGTGAAGACGGGCGAGTTTATCTCATCGATTATGAATCGATGACACTAGACGACCCGGCTCTAGATTTGGGGGCCATCCTGTGGTGGTATTATCGGCCCGAACTGCGGGCAAGGTTTATTGCCATAGCCGGTTACCGGGATGACGAAGCGTTGCGAATCCGGATGCGAGTGAGAATGGCGGTGCACAACCTGAATATCATCCTTCCTCGGGAGAACAGTTATGATGTGTTTCACGGCGAAGATTTCGAGGAAGCGTTGGTCGATTTCAGGGCGGTGATGGACGGCCAGGAGAACCCGCAAGGGTATGGCCTTTAGCCCCGCGACATTCATTCGCGTGTTTCTTAGAAACAGCCGGATGTCTGAGACTCAAACGCAGCCAGAACTGCGTTCATTTCCTTAATCCGCTCGGCTGCAATTTCTTGCGCTCTGGGCAAGGCCAGAATGCTGAGCGACCGGTCACGGCGGCGGAGGGTTTCATTGTAAGCTTTGCGTAAGTCACGGGGGTTGATGGAGAAGTTGCGCAGCACCCCAACCGTGCCCAGAAAATCAAGGGCGTCCGCGTCGCGGAGCAGGATGGCTTCCGTGGCGCGGTCTGCTCCAGGAGCGTGGTGGAATTCGATCGCTTCCAACACCCGGTTTATCTTTTCCTGGGCATATTGATGGCCCGCAAGATATTCGTCGGCCACCTGTTTGGAGCGCAAGCAGTGATCCACACCCTCTTGAGCCCAGGCTGGATAGGCGCCCCAATCATGTAAGTAGGCGGCGATCCACATGACCTCGGCGTCGAAGTCCAGCCCTCGACCTATATCTGCGATCAACTTGAGGAGCCTGTGTGAATGCTGTAAGCCCCATTCACCACCGTATTCGAGTGTTAATCGCGACAGCTCAGCCTGGTCTACCATGATTTTCTCTCCTGTGGAGCGTTTTTGGATCAGTCTCCGCCTTTAAGATATCAGAAAGAGAACCAGACTTTACCCACCAGGTAGCTCAAGCGAACCTATCCACTTGGCCAGTTAACGAACACCACGGCGTAACTGCCCAATCATTACGCCCGCGCTCACCAGGAGGATGCCAATGATTTGGCGTGGGTTCAGGGTTTCGCCCAGGAAAATCCAGGCCAGGAGGGCGATTTGGGGCAGCATCGTGTTGTTGATCATGCTCGACTCAATGGCAGTTAATATGCGCAGGGTACGGTTCCACAGGGTGAAGGCGAAGGCGGTGTTGACCACTGCCAGCCAGGCGATGAGCAGCCAATGGGTGGGGGTGAGGTGGCCAAACCCCTGGGTCATCCCGCCCGTGGCCAGGAGCAAGCAGCCGCCAATGCCCATGCTGATGGTGGTGACCAGAATGGGTGGCAGCGTGCTTTGATGGTTTACCTGGCGCCCCAATAACGAACCGGCGGAATTGGCCAACAGAGCCCCCAAAGCCACTAGCAAGCCGATGACCTGGCGTGCTGGAATATTCAATGGAATAAAGTAGAGGATTACGCCCAGGGTAGACAGGGCGATGCCGCCCCATTGGGTGCGGGAAGGGGACTCTTTGTTCAGAAAACCACTCAAAAGAGCCACCAGGACCGGGGTGAAACTGATCAGCAGGGTAACCGTGGCGGCAGGTAGGTAGGCGAGACTGACAAATTGCGCACCCTGGGTCAAGGCATAAAACACAATGCCTAACAAGATCAGCTTGGCCCAGGCGGCTTTAGGTAGGTTGCGCAGCATGCTCCGGTGGACGGGATCGATTAGCGCGATGGGGAGCAAGCACAAAAAGGCCAGGGAATAGCGCAGACCGGCAAAGGTGAGCGCGGGCAGGTCGGTTTGAAGGCCGAACTTGATCAACACCCAGGAGGTGGACCACAGAAAAGTAACCAACAAGGCCTGTAAGACGGCTTTGAAATGCGGGGGGAAATTCATGGAGTAATTACCTGCGGCGCGAAGCATTCCTAAAGACAGCGGTCGATGGCCCAGGATACCACAAATTCGGGGCTTTTCTACCAGGGTTTGAGTAGTTCCCAATAATCTACTTGACAGGAAGGCATGCTCGCTGTGGTGAGTGGAACAGAATCCCGAGAGAAAAGTGCGATTAATAAAAGCTCACTGGGATTTCACCATCCCATTCCCGATGAGCCCATGAAAAGGGAGTTGCATAATGGTGAAATTATGTTTATAATTACCATCGAAAATAGAATATTTATTCTGGTAATGACGTGTAACTACTCACGGTAGGAGTGAAAAACCCTGAATTTGAGGTGTTTATGGGGGCGAA
>CAYOHX010000116.1:0-17075 GCA_964403875.1 uncultured Anaerolinea sp.
TGAATTGCCGCTACAAACGAATTGCCCTTGTTATTCTATGGCGCGCCGTCACGGCGGAAATTTCCCCGCCCCGTTCCCCAAAGGATGCGCGCGTTTTGCGTGCCCGGCAAGTCATATACCACCACGCCGGAATGGGCAGTCATCAAGACGACCTCCAAATCGGCGTCTGTGTCCACGTTGGCCAGGGTCGGCGCGCCCAACGAACCGTTCCAGTTGTAGTTGAACGCCGCGGGCAGGTCCACTTCGTACAGAGGTACGCCGTATGCGCTTAAGACGTGCAGTTTGCCGGTGCGGTTGGTGGATTTCTGCACCCAGGAGGTGAAAATCACCTCGGCCAGGCCGTCGTTTTCCAGATCTACCACCACCGGCTCGGAAGCAAAGCGCAGAAAGCCTTCGGCGGGCTTGTAAACCGAGTAGGGCCAGGAATGATGCTCGGTTTTATCCAGCCAGAAGGCATGCATGCGCCCGTCGTAAGAGGCGAACAAGATTTCTTTCAAGCCGTCGCCGTCCAGGTCAGCCGTGACCGGGTTGGGTTGGGCGCTTTCGATCAGGTTGTAGTCCTGGCTGAGCGGCGCGCCCGTATCCACGGGTGTGCTGCGCCAGTCGTACCCGCCGCTGATAAATCGGCTGCGGTCGGCGTTGAAGATGTAAGGCCCATGATATATGTCCAGGTAGGGGTTCTTGGAACAGTCGTGGACGTTGCCAACCGCCACCACCTCGCGCACGCCGTCGCCGTTCATGTCGCTGAGGGTGGCGGGGCCGTGGGCGAAGTTGGGGCGGTAATTCTCGCTGCGCGGGTAGCCCGCTTCGCACTCTCCCCAGCCACGGATTTCCACAGTCAGATCTTCCCACACACCCACCTTGCCCCAGCCTTTGGAGCCGTAAATATCATTGGCGTCCAACTGCACACCCGCCGGGGTGAAGCCGTTGATGTAATGCACGTCGGAGGGCACGATCAATTCCAGCTTAGAATCGCCGCTCAGGTTGGCCGCGGCGGCGTTGGCGTTGAATACGCCGTAGGCGTAACCACTGTCGTTGTTGAGCTGCGGCCAACCTGCCCGTATACTGCCGTTCGCTTCCAGTACCCAGGTGCTAGTTTTACTGCCAATGGCCGCGGTGACAATTACTTCGAGGTTGCTGTTGTTGCCGTCCAGGTCTGCCACCAGCAGCCCGCGCAGTTCAGAGGTCGCTGGGCGTTGTTCCCAGCCCGCCTCAAAACGCCCGTTCAGATCGTAGACCGAAACATACCCGCCGCCGTGGGCGGTGACAATTTCCAGCGCGCCGTCCCGGTCCACATCGGCAAGCACCACTCCCGGCCACGTGCGGCCTACGTTGCTGGTGTTTTCATAACTTTCCGAGGTGTCGTGCCCTGATTTGGTACGCCATTGGACCGCGCCTGTTTCGCCATCCAGCGCCCAGATGGAGTAAGCCGAGGCGATGATCTCGGCTTGCGGGTCGCCATCCATATTGGTCACCGCCGGAGACGAATACCATCCGGTTTCGCACCATGAACTAAAGCACCCGCCGCGCTGCCATTTGAGAATTGGCGCTCCCGGCGCACGGCGGATGATCGGCAGGTAGAGGAAATGGTCGTAGATGGGGTCGTCGGCTTTAACCGAAGCCGCCGGCAGCAAAAATAAGATTAGAATCCACGCCAAAATTTTACGCAAAGATCGAGCGTTCATGGCATTCCTCGAATGAAAAAGGGGCGATCCTTGCGGATGGCCCCCGGTCAATTGAATACGCCCCCTACGATGATTATAGCGGAAGAATGGGTAAGCTCCGAATAAAGGCTTATTGGGACCTACCACGGCAACTCCTAGAAAGCCCGAATCAATGCCGCGACTTTTTAACGCTTGATGATTCCCTCGCGCCAGGCCAGCACGGCAGCCTGAGTACGGTCGGTGAGGTGCAGCTTGCTGAGGATGTTGCTCACATGGCCTTTGATGGTTTTTTCGCTCAGTACCAGCCGCGCGGCGATCTCAGCGTTGGATAGGCCTTCGGCGATCAAGCGCAGCACTTCCATCTCACGCTCGCTCAACTCGGCGTACACATTCTGCGTGCTGCTCCGCTCGCCGCGCATCTCCCGAATCAGGCGCGCAGCCACGCGTGGATGCAGCACAGCCTCGCCGCGCGCCGCCGAGCGAATGGCGTCGGCCAGGTCTTCGGGCGCAATATCTTTGAGAAGATAGGAAAGCGCGCCGGCTTTGATGGCTGGAAAAAGTTGTTCATCCTCGTGAAAAGAAGTCAGCACCACCACCTGGCTGCGCGGGCTCACACGCCTTACGCGCCAGGTTGCCTCCACGCCGTCCATCTCTGGCATGATCAGGTCCATCAACACCACGTCAGGAACCAGTTCCTCGGCCAATCGCACGGCTTCGGCGCCCGAGCCAGCCTCGCCGATCACCTGCAAGTCGGGCTGCGAGTCCAGGTAAGCGCGCACGCCGCTGCGCACAATGGCGTGATCATCCACCAACAGCACCGTGATCGATCCGCTCATGAAACCTCCTTGATCGGCAGACAGGGCACGGTTGCCTCCAGGCGCGTGCCGGCGCTGCCGGTTTCAATGCGCAAATTGCCACCCACCGCGTGCAGGCGCTCTTGCATCGATTGCAGCCCCAACCCGTGTGGGCGCTGGGGGTCAAATCCGCGCCCGTTATCGATGATCGTCAAGTGAGCCTTTCCGTCCACGGCCTTCAAGTCCAGGCTAGCAGCGTTGGCCCGGCTGTGCCGGGCGATATTAGAAAGCCCTTCCTGCGCTACGCGAAACAGGGTCCGTTCTACTTCTTCCGAGAGCGGCAGGTTGCTTTGCGCCTCGCAGGCGGCGGTGATTTGATTCTGGCGGCTCCAGCTCTGCACCAGGTCGTTCAATGCCTGGGCCAGGGTTTGTTTCTCCAACTGCACAGGACGCAGAGTCTGGATCAGGCCGGTCAATTCTTGCTGCGACTGGCGCGACAGGGCCAGAGCGGCTTCCAGGCGGCTGCGAGCCTCGCTGGGGTTCTTTTCCCAAAGGCTCTGTGCTGCCGCCAGGTTCATGCTGATGGCAAACACCTGCTGCTTAACCGAGTCGTGCAGGTCGCGCGCCAGGCGGTTTCGCTCGTCTACGGCGGCCAACTCTTGCCGGGTTTGCATCAGGGCTTGCAATTCTCCGGCCATGTGGTTCAGGTCCGCGGACAGCAGGCCAATCTCATCCTGGTTTTTATCATCGATGCGCACCGAAAAGTCGCCCCGCCCCCAGGCTGCCGTGGCGCGGGTAGCCTTGTTCAGGCGCGAAACCAGTCCACGGGCGGTGAGCACGCCAAAAAGAATACCGATGATTCCGGCCATCAGGGTGAGGAAGCCGGTGGTGGGCAGCACCGACATGACCGAATATCCCAACATTTGCATCATATTGGGCCGTGCCCAAACCAACAACACTCCCCCCAAAATGCTTCCGTCTCGGTCAAAAACGGGCGCCCCCACCAGAGCAAACTTCTCGTCTTTTTGATACAAGGTGGTATCGAGCGTGAGGAGGTTATCCCCAACCTGATGGGTCGAAAGGGTTCTTTCCACCATCTGTGCGGCTCCTGGCGCAACCGAATCGCTGACCGGTTGCCCAATGGCGGCGCTGTCGTTTTGGTGGTTGGCCAAAATGAGGCCGTTTTGGTCAAAAATGATCACAGTCGAGTCTTCTGACGCTGGCGAGCTGAATGATTCGATAGCCGTGCTGTTGCTGCTGCTTTCGGATACCACCAGAGAGATGGCTCGGTTGGTGAACACGCGGTTCGTCCAGGCGCGCATCGCTTCCATATCGGGTGGGCTTTCCCGCAAGGCCGGAGCCAGCTCGGCTGCCGCCGCAGTCAGCGCGCGCGTCAGGGTAGCGCTCATTTGGCTTGTGCTGAACAGCAATTGGAATGAGACAAACATCAAGCCCATCAACAAAATCGTCAGCACGCCCACCGTCACGAATGTATAGGCGATGGACAGTTTCCACTGTAAGCGGCGAAACACACTCAACGATCGAGACAGCCAGCGGGGCAGCGCCATGTTTCCGCCAATCCTGCTAGATGACCCGCTCGTCTACCATCTGTCCGGTCCGGCGGAAGTAGACCACGGCCAGCCAAAGGAATGCCAGGAAGAACAGCCCTCCGGCAGCCACGCTGCTGGTAGTCAGAATGCGATAAAGGGCCGAAGCGGTATCTAGATGGTAAGCCGGATAATAAACGACGATGCCGCTGATTTCCATGGATTTCATCTCGAAATTGGAGATAGTCAGGGCGTTAACGCCTGCGGAACCTGCCGCGCCCAGCAACCCGGCTAACACGAGCATGATTCGCTGCGGAAGGTTGGCTACGCCAAAGAACATCAGCACAGGGAACACCATGCTCAATATCGAACCCAACAAGCTGCCCCAGAGGCCTAACACGGCCTGTCCCTCGTTTCCACTGCGCGTGCTAAGGAAAGACATGGGCAGGGATACTCCCAGATTGGCCACGGCCATCAAAATGAACACGAACAACCCAAGCAGCGCCAGGCGCGGATGCGGCGCAGGCAGATTCTTGCGCTCGGTCATCACCAGAATGACTGCCACGAGGATGAGCAGCAGGCTGATGGGAGCCAGGCAGCTCACGATTGCCATCGGAGCGCTGACCTGCGTATTCAAGGCCTGGGTCGGGTCGGTGACATCTCCGGCGAGTGCCTGGCCTAAGATGGTTGAGATCAATTGGAGCAAATACGAAATGGCCATCAGCAGCATGGCCCAGGTCGTTTTTTGAGGATTGTAGGTTGGGGTGTCCATCGTCAGTCCTTTACGGTTTTCGTTTGATTTAGGATAACACGAAACTCTTTTGGACAGGTGAGAACACCTGTCCAAAAGAGTGAATGCGGTCAACCTATTCTGATCGCAGCGCTTCCACCGGCTGGAGCGTGGCTGCCCGGTTGGCCGGGTAGAACCCGAAGAAGATGCCGATGGCTGAAGCCGATAAGGTGGCTAACAGGATCGCATCCATGCCCACGATGGGGGTGATGGCGTTGCCAGAGTTCTTGGAGATGATGGCAATCGCTACGCCGATCAACCAACCCAGCAGAATGCCCAGACCGCCACCCAACAAACTGAGCACTACCGATTCTGCCAGGAACTGGATCAAAATATCCCGGCGGCGCGCGCCCACGGCTTTGCGCAGGCCGATTTCACGGGTGCGCTCGGTGACCGACACCAACATGATGTTCATGATGCCGATTCCACCGACCAGCAGGCTGATGGCGGCGATGCCGCCGAGAAAAACGGTCAACATGCTGGCAATCGAGTTGGCCGCGTCCAGAATATCTTTGGAAGCGAAGACATAGAAGTCATCCAGCCCCACGGGCGTGCGGTGGCGGGTGCGCAGAATTTGCTTGACTTGTTCGGTGGCTTGTGTCGTGCGGCTTGCGTCGCGCACCTGCACGGTCAGCGTGTCCACCTGGCCGCGTTTTCCTTGCGGAATCAGGCGCAGTTGGGCGGTGGTGTGGGGCACAAGCACGGCGTTATCCGTGCTCGACATAGAGAAACTGCCCTGGCCCAACTCTTCCAGCACGCCCACCACACGGTAAGGCTGACCTTCAATGCGCACCATCTCGCCCACCAGGCCTTTGGTGCGATTGAAGAGCGTGTCGGCCAGGCGGGGTCCTAGCACTACCGTGGAGGATTGCCCAAGCACCTGTTCTTCGCCGAAAAAGCTGCCTTCCTGCAGTTTGAGGTTATTCAATTCGGCGTAGTTGGCGGTTGTGCCGTAGATACTGGCGACCGCGCTCTTACTGCCGTACGAAACCGTGCCCGAGCCAGAGATGGATGCCGCCACAGCTTTGACATCCGGAGCGTTGACCGGGTCGAGCAGCGCTTGCGCGTCCCCGGTGGTCAGCGGTTGGGGGTTGCGGATTTCCGGGTCAGGCATATAAAACACGCTCAATTGGGTGGTGCCGATGCCGGAGAGTTGGGAGTTGATCGAAGCTTGCAGGCCGCGCCCCAAGGATACCATAGCGATTACAGCCGCCACGCCGATGACGATGCCCAGAATGGTTAGGGCCGAGCGCAGTTTGTTGGCCGAAAGGCTTCCTAGCGCTTCTCTGAGAGCTTGAAAAATGTTCATGAAGCAGCCTCCTCCACCTGACCATCACGCAGGCGAATGGTGCGCCGGGCGCGGGCGGCCACGTTGGGGTCGTGGGTGACAAGAATGACGGTGGTGCCGCGCTCGCGGTTGATCTCCAACAGCAGATCCATAATTTCTTTGCCTGTGCGGCTGTCCAATGCGCCCGTGGGTTCGTCAGCCATCAGGATGGCCGGATCGTTGACCAGGGCGCGGGCGATGGCCACCCGCTGCTGCTGTCCGCCGGAAAGCTCGGTGGGCTTGTGGTGCATACGGTCGCCCAAACCGACCGCTTCCAGGGCGGCTTTGGCTTTCTCTTTGCGCTTGCCGTTCACCCCGGCGTAGCGCAGGGGCAGTTCCACATTGGCCAGAGCCGAGGCCCGCGGCAGCAGGTTGAAACTCTGGAAGACAAATCCAATCTTTCGATTGCGGATACTGGCTAACTGGTCGTCCCGCAAGCGGGCCGCGGGTTCGCCGTCCAGAATGTATTCGCCGCTGCTGGGCCGGTCCAGGCAGCCCAGGATATTCATCAGCGTGGACTTTCCCGAACCAGAGGGGCCCATGATGGCGACGACCTCACCCGTGGCAATTTGCAGCGACAGGCCGTTGAGGGCATTGACCTGCATCGAACCCATGCGATAGGTTTTGGTCAATTGGGTGGCCTGAATCACCCAAGGGGTAGCGGCGGCCATTATTCCCCTCCCGTCACAACCATGCCGCCGGAAGATTGCATTTCCATCAGCATATCGGGATTGAGCACAACCAAATCGCCTGCTTTGAGTTCGCCCTCCAGCACCTGACTGTGCGTCTCCGAGGAGATGCCCAGGCGCAGCTTCACGGCCTCGGGCAAGGGCCCGCCCTTTTGCACAAAGACCACCCGTTCACCGTTGAGTGTCCGCACGGCTCCGTTGGGAACCAGCAGAACGTTTTCCGCGCTCTGAGTCTGCACCTTGACCACGGCGGTCATGCCGGTTTTGATCAACGCGTCAGGGTTGACCAGCTCAATCACCACCGGGTAGGTCACCACACCCGTGGTGTTGACGCCGGTCCAGCCGATGCTGTGTACGCGGCCTTCGTAGTTGGCTCCCAGGATGGCGTCGAAGGTCAAGTCGACTGTCTGCCCGAGTTGGATGTTGTTGATGTCGATCTCCGAGACTTCCACATCGATATACATGTGAGAGCGGTCCTCGATCTGGAAAGCCAGACCGCCTGCCTGCACACGGTCGCCCTGCTGGACGGCGCGGTAGGTGATGATACCGTCGAAGGGAGCGGTTACGCGCACCTGGTCGAGTGTGGCCTGGGCGGCATCCACGCGCGCCTGGGCAGCGGCCAGTTCGTCAGCAGGCGTGCCGTTGCGAATGCGCTCGTATTCTGCCTGGGCAGCCGCCAGCTTGGCCTGGGCTACTTGCACTTCGGCATCGGCCAACGCCAGCTCGGTTTCAGAGGGCTTGCCGGTCACGTAGTTCAGATTGGCCAGAGCGGTGTCACGCTGGCGGATGGCCTGCGAGAGGGTGGTTTGCGCCTGGGCGCGGTCGAGATTGTCTTCGGGCAGGTGTTTGAACTGGTCGAAGTATTCCTGAACCCGTTCGAGGTTATCCAGCGCAATCAGGTAATCGGCTTTGGCGGTGTCAATGGTCAACTGACTCATCATGCGCCGGTCCGGCGAAATTTTGTCGCGGTTGCGGAGGGCGTCTTCCAGGGCGTCTTGCGCCTGGGCCACGGCCAATTGAGCGTTAGCGATGGATACTTGGGTGTCTTTCAAATCTTCCAGGCTTTGCTTGGCGTTGAACAGGTCCACCTCGGCCAATAAAATGCTCTGTGGCAGCGAGTCGGGATCTAACTCGCACAACACCTGGCCCGACTTGACCTCATCCAGCACATCCCCGTTGACCGGGCCGGCCTGGCCGCCCAATTCCCAGGTAATGTTTTGAGCGCGGTTGGCCCGCACGGAGCCATTGGCAATCATGTAAGAGGTTACGTCGCCGGTTTCCAGGGCGGCGGTGGTGAACTGAAGCGCGGAGTTGCCCGAGCTCATGCAGCCGGTCAATAATCCGGCGGCGAGGACTGCGGCGATGGTAATGGATATCCAGCGAGTTTGTTTCATAGGTTCCTTCCCTTGATAAAGTTGCGTACGTCACTGATGATACGGGGAAAGGGAAACGTTGAAACGGGTCTCCAGTCGGGTTGGCTATCCGACTGGAGACCCGTATATGGTGGAATGGGCAATGGCTGGTCATGGCAGTTCATGAACTGCCATATCTACGAATGCCCCTATCCCTCTCGCAAATGCCCGGCCACCAGTTTGGCCAGCGCATCCAGGAACAATGGGTCATTGTTGAGCGCCGGAGCGCGTTCAAAGCGGCGAATACCGCTCTGCTCGGCCAGCTCTTTATACTCGATATCGATCTCGTGCAGTGTCTCAATGTGATCGCTGGTGAAGGCGATGGGAACGACCAGCACACCGCTGCGCCGTTGCTTGCCCAACCGGCGAATCACTTCCTCGGTGCTTGGTCCCATCCAGCGCACCGGCCCCACCTTGGACTGGTAGGCCAACAAATGCTCATGCGAATATCCCAAAACTTGCATCACAGCCCGTACGCTGGCTTCGACTTCCCTGGGGTATGGATCACCTTGCTCGACCACGCGCATGGGCAGAGAATGTCCACTGAACAACAACAGCACATCCCCGCGCTCCTCTTGGGGAAACTTTTCCAGTCCCCTGCGCACCGCGGCGGTCATGGCGGCGATGAATTCGGGCTGTGTGGGCCAACGGTCGATCACGCTCCATTGGAAAGTTCCTTCCAGGCCCGCGCTGCGCTGCGCCCGCCACAACTCATTCAAACTGGAGCCCGTGGTCGAGGTGGAATACTGGGGATATTGGGTGAAAGCCACCGCCCGCCGCGCGCCGTCAGCCTGCATGTGCCTCAGCGCATCCGCGGCGTTGGGTGTAGCATAGCGAAAGGCTACATAGGCTTTGTGGGGGGCAGTCTCTGGGCACAAGCGGTCCAACCGCTCAACCATGCCCTGACCTTGCGCCTGGGTCCATCGCAGCAAGGGGGATCCGCCGCCAATTTGGGCATAGCGTGCGCGCACCTTGGGAGCGCGTCGCCTGGCGATGAATGGCCCCAATGCGGATTGGAAGGGCAGATGGATGATTTCGCGATCGGCAAACAATTCCAGCAGGAACGGTTCCACCTCATCCAACGTGGCGGGACCACCCAGATTGAGCATCACCACGGCAGTGGGCGGCTGAGACGTCACCCTCACCCCCGCAACTGCCGCTCGAGTTCTTCCTTCACCACCTGTGGGTTGGCTTTGCCTTTCGCTTCGCGCATCACCTGCCCGTAAAACCAATTGGCGACCGTTTCTTTTCCGGCGCGGAATTTTTCTACCTCGGCGGGGTTGGCTTGAAGCGCCGACCTAACCAGCCCGGCGATCCAATCGCTGTCGCTGACCTGTTCCAGGCCCATCTCGCGTATGATTTCAGCAGGCTCGCGCCCGCTGTTCAACATCTCGCCTAATACGGTCTTTGCGCTGTTCAGATTGATGCCTCCGCTGGCGACTCGATCGATTAAGTCGGCCAACCTGGCCGGTGGGACCTCAATTTCCGCAATGGATTGTCCACTTTGGTTCAATCGGGCAAACAACTCCCCGGTGATCCAATTGGCGGCAGCTTTGGCGGGCGCCTGCTTGAGGGCCGCGGCGCAGTCTTCAAAGTAGGCCGCCACGGCTTTGTCTTCCACCAATTGGCGCGCGTCCGCGGCAGGTAGGCCGTACTTGTGAATGAAACGATCCATTTTAGCTCGGGGCAGTTCGGGCAGCGCCGCCCTCACCCGCGCCTGCCATTCCGTCGAGACGACCAATGGGGGCAGGTCCGGCTCGGGAAAATAGCGGTAATCGTGAGCCTCTTCTTTGCTGCGTTGAGAGAAGGTTGCTCCTTCGGTTTCATTCCAGCCGACGGTTTCCTGGATGACTCTACCGCCTGCTTCCAGGGTTGCGATCTGCCGCTGAATCTGGTAATCGACGGCTTTTTCCAGAACGCGGAAGCTGTTCAGGTTCTTGACCTCCACCCGCGTGCCCAACTCAGCCCTTCCCACCGGTTTGACCGAGATATTCGGCTCGATACGCAAGGCCCCTTTTTCCATGTCCCCCGAGCTGGCTTCCACGCAGCGCAATAGCGCGCGAAGCGCGGTGGCATAGGCACGTACTTCTTGGGCTGTGTGCAGGTCTGGCTCTGAGACGATTTCCAGCAGCGGCACGCCAGCGCGATTGAGGTCCACCAGCGAGTATTCTTGCCCATCTTTGGATACGTGGGTTAACTTGCCGGTGTCTTCTTCGAGGTGCACGCGCCGCACGCGAATATCGCGCCAGCCGTCTGGAGTCTCCACCGGCAGCAGCCCGTTCACGCCCAGGGGGGTCTCGTACTGTGAGATCTGGTAGCCTTTGGGCAGGTCGGGGTAGAAGTAATTCTTGCGAGCGAAAATACTGGTGGTGTTGATGGCGCAGCCCAACGCCGCCGCCACACGCAAGGCCAGTTCCACAGCCTGCCGGTTGATGACCGGTAACACGCCTGGCATCCCACAGCACACCGGGCAGACGGCGATGTTCGGTTCGGCGCGGGTCGAATCGACTACGGGGCACGAGCAGAACATCTTGGAGCGCGTGGCCAATTCAGCGTGAATTTCGAGTCCGATGACAGCTTCGTAGATCATAAAACTTAAATGTTGAAACGAATGTTGAGGACGTCCCCATCCTGAACGATATACTCTTTACCTTCAAGACGCAATTTTCCGTGCGTTTTGGCTTCGGTCAGCCCACCCAGGGTAGTCAAGTCGGTATAAGAAACTACCTCGGCGCGGATGAAACCCTTCTGCAAATCCGTGTGAATGACCCCGGCAGCCTCGGGCGCTGTAGCGCCGCGGCGTACCGTCCAGGCCCGACATTCATCCGGCCCGACCGTGAAGAAGGATTGCAGGCCAAGCAGATCGTAGGACAGGCGGATCATGCGGTTCAGGCTGGGTTCTTCAATGCCGTATTCTTCCAGGAAGGTGGCGGCATCTTCGGGGGGCAGTTGGGCAATGTCCATCTCCAGCTTGCCCTGCAGCGCCACCACCTGCGAGTGTTGGTGAGGGTAGTCGACGGCGGGGGGAGATTGACCTTCGGCCAGGTTGAGCACAATGAGCATGGGTTTGCGGCTGAGAAAACCAAAGCTGGAAAGCAGTTTGTCTTCTTCGGCATCCACCGACACATTGCGTAACGGCTGGTCCGCTTGCAAGGCCTGGTTGAAACGCTCAAAGAGCGCCATTTCCCGCTCGACAATGGCTTTGTCACGCCCACCACCCTTCTTGCGTTCTTCCACCAGCCGCTCCAGCTTGCGCTCCACCGAGATGAGATCGTTGAGGATCAATTCGCTGTCCATGGCGGTGATATCGCGGACCGGGTTCACGCTGCCGTGTGGATGGGGAACCGCATCATCTTCGAAACAGCGCACCACGTGGATGAAGCCGTCCATTTGGGTGAGCTGATTCAGCAGTGTGCCCGAGATGCCGGATTTAGAGGCGCTGCCTTCCAGCCCGGCGATGTCGGCATAAGTAACCTTGGCGTAGATCGTTTTCTTGGGGTTGAACATCCCCGAGAGGCGATCCACGCGTGGGTCAGGAACATCCACAACGGCGGTGTGAACCTCGATCTTGCCCGCCGACATGCCGATGGGGCGGGTGCCGCGGGTGAGGGCGTTGAACAAAGTAGTTTTCCCAGATTGGGGTAGACCTATGATTCCGAGACGCATTTCTCTTGACCCTTCATCAAATATTCGATATACTGTACCTGCATTGCCGAAGTGGCGGAACTGGCATACGCGCACGACTCAAAATCGTGTTCCCGAAAGGAATGAGGGTTCGATTCCCTCCTTCGGCACTGACACCCTCATTCGAGGGTGTTTTTGCTTAAATCACCATGCAGGTCGCCCTCATTTTATCACATTGAAGCGCACCCCCATTGAAATCCCTTGTATAATAATATTGGACATGTTCAGGGCGAATGACGCAGGCAACCTGGACAGTCCATCATTATCTGTCTATTCTCGAGGAGGGTACGATGCCGGCATATGATTCGATCTTAGCAGTCATTTTGGGCGGCGGACGAGGCAGCCGTCTCTATCCACTGACCAAGCAGCGTTCCAAACCTGCCGTCCCTGTGGCCGGTAAGTACCGCTTGATCGATATCCCTATCAGCAATTGTATTAACTCCGGAATCTACCGGGTGGCGGTTTTGACCCAATTCAACTCCGTCTCCCTCCACCGCCACATTACCCAGACTTATGTGTTCGACCACTTTCACACGGGTTGGGTGAATATTTGGGCCGCCGAGCAGACCATGGATAACACTTCCTGGTACCAGGGCACGGCGGACGCGGTGCGCAAGCAGCTTCTCCAAATTAAATCCACTCGCGCCGATTATGTCTTGATCCTGGCAGGCGACCATCTGTACCGCATGGATTACAACAAGATGGCCGACCTGCACTTCGACAACAAAGCCGACATCACCGTGGCCGTGCAGCCGGTGCCCGCCACCGAGGCTTCCCGCTACGGTATTCTCAAGGTCAACGAGGGCAACCGCATTGTGCGCTTCGCTGAAAAGCCCAAGGACCCCCAATTGCTGGCCGAACTGGTCAGCCGCGATGACCCCGTTCAGCCTTACCTCGGATCGATGGGTATTTACCTGTTCCGCACCAAAGCCCTCATCGACCTGCTGGAAAGCACTTCATTTGACGATTTTGGCGCGCAAATCATTCCCCATGCGCTGCAAGATTACAATGTGTATGGCTTCTACTTCGACGGCTACTGGGTGGACATTGGAACCATCCGCTCATTCTACGAAACCAACCTGGCCCTGGCAGACTCCAACCCTCCCTTCGACCTGTATAACCCGTCCAAACCCATTTACAGTCACCCGCGCTTCCTGCCTGGATCCATCATCCACAACTGCGTTTTAGAGCATGTCATGCTGGCGGAAGGTTCCTGCCTGCAGCACTGCGAAATCCGCCATTCGGTGGTGGGACTGCGCAGCCAGATTCTGCACGGCACGACGATGGTAGACACGGTCATGATGGGCGCGGACTATTACGATCAGCCCTGCTCCGAAGGCACCCCCGACGATCAGCCTCCGCCGATTGGCATTGGGCGCAACTGCTTCATTCAGGGCGCCATCATTGACAAGAACGCCCGCGTGGGCAACAACGTGGTGGTCCGTCCCTTCCCGCGCGGAACCGAACTGGAGACCGAGAACTGGGTGGTGCAGGACGGCATCGTGGTCATCCCCAAGAATGCGGTCATCCCCCACGGAACCGTCATTGCGCCTTGATATTGCCTGAACGCTTTCTGACGGCCTCGCTGCGGGCGCATCCCAGCGGCGAAGCGGTGACCCGCGTGCTTGCCGCGGCGATTGCGGCCGTTGATCCCCATTCGGCGGTGCGCCGTCACCTGCGCCGCGAAGGCCAGCGGGTGTGGCTGGGCCAACGCGTCTACGATCTGGACGCGTTCGAGCGCATCTGGTTGGTGGGCGCGGGTAAAGCCGGGCTGCCCATGGCGAGTGCGGCAGCCGACATCCTGGGGGATCGCCTCACCGGAGGTGTGGTCATCGTCAAAGAGGGCTATGCCGGCGAGCAGCCTCCTGGAATCGATCTGATGGAGGCCGGGCATCCTCTGCCTGACCAGCGCGGCGTGGAAGCCACTCGTCGATTGATGGCCCTTTTGGAAAAGGCTGGCCCGCGAGATTGGGTGTTGGTGTTGCTTTCGGGCGGCGGGTCGGCCTTACTCACGGCTCCGGCGCCGGGTGTGAGCCTCGCTGACCTCCAGGAGTTGACCGCTGCCCTGCTGGCTTGTGGAGCGAACATCCAGGAAATCAACACTCTGCGCAAGCACGTGGATACGATTAAAGGGGGCGGGCTGGCTCGCCGGGCGGTCCCAGCTCACATCAGCGCCCTGGTTCTTTCAGATGTGGTTGGCGATCCCCTGGATGTGATTGCCTCGGGTCCTACCGTGCCGGATACCAGCACCTTTGCTGATGCCTGGGATGTCCTGCAGCGGTATGACATTCTCGCGCAGACGCCTTCCGCTATCCGAAATTACCTGGAGAAAGGCCTGCGCGGGGTTCTGCCCGAAACGCCAAAGCCCGGCGACCCGCTCTTTGAGCGTGTGCAAAATCACATTGTGAGCAGTAATTTTCAGGCGGCCCAGGCCGGGCTGGCCCAGGTCGCTGTTGAGGGTTGGCAGACCATGCTGTTGACTACTTTCCTGCAGGGTGAAGCTCGCCAGGTAGGGCGTATGTTGGGGGCAATCGCTCGCCAGGCTGTGCTCACCGGGCAGCCCTTGACCCGGCCTTTCTGCCTGGTGGCGGGGGGTGAAACCACCGTGACTTTGCGTGGCAAGGGCCTGGGTGGGCGCAACCAGGAGCTGGCTCTGGGCGCGGCAAGCGAATTAGACGGACTGCCGGGAGTCATCCTGGTTGCTCTGGCCACCGACGGCGGCGACGGTCCTACCGATGCAGCCGGCGCGGTGGTAACTGGCGAGACACTCGTCCGTGCATGCGCCGCGGGTTTGGATGCCCAGGACTTTCTGGCTCGCAACGACGCCTATCATTTCTTTGCCCCGCTGGGTGATTTGCTCTTACCCGGTCCCACCCTCACCAACGTGAATGATTTGGCGTTTTTGTTCCTGCTTCCAATGGCGCCACCTCACGCCGAAAGGGAAAAGCCCCTTTCCTAGATTCGGTGAGCACTTCTTAAATTATCCATGCAGGACGGGTAGGCGCCCTGGAAAATAGTATCGAAGATGGTGATATGCTTGCTGTTTTGCCTATTCTTGCATTTCTAAATACCTTTTTTATCTTGCGCAGTGTGCAGCGATTGTGCTGGCGGGGTGCTTTGATGACGGCAGCCATCGGGTGGGGCGTTTGGCTGACCTGTATGACCGAGTTCTTGAGCGCATTGAACAGCCTTGCTCGTTGGTCGCTCGTCGTGGCCTGGGGGAGTACGATTGTGGGCATGGGAGGATATTTGTTGTTTTTCCGCCGGCGCAGCATTACATTCCGGGTGCGTTGGCCCGCATCCCGGTTTGAGCGCTTTGCTTTGATAGGCCTGTTGTTTTTCGTTCTGACGCTGGCATTAATCGCTTGGGTGGCTCCGCCCAATACCTGGGATTCGATGACCTACCACATGAGCCGCGTGGTTCATTGGATTCAAAATAAGAGTGTGGCGTATTATCCCACCCATATCCCGCGACAATTACACCAGAGTCCGTGGAGTGAATACGCAATAACGCATTTCCAACTGCTCGCTGGCAGTGATCGCCTGGCGAATTACATTCAATGGGCGGGCATGGTTGGGAGTCTTGTGGGGGTGTCCTTGCTGGCAAAAACCCTGGGGGCAAACGCTCGCGGGCAGATGCTTGCCGCAGTGGTGTGCGCAACCATCCCAATGGGGATTTTACAAGCCACCAGCACTCAAACCGATTATGTCCTTTCATTCTGGTTGACATGCTTTGTGTATTTTGGCGTTCGTCTCCAAAAACAACCCTCCTGGGGCGACGCTGGATTTGCCGGAGCGGCCCTGGGGTTGGCAGTGTTGACGAAAGCAACCGCTTATGTGTATGCCGCGCCTTTTGCCCTTTGGTTTGGGTTGTCTCTTCTGCTCCGATTCCGGTTGAAACCTGTTTTGCAAGCGTTGGTCATTGCCGGGCTGGCGATTGCTATCAATGGATGCCAATATGCCCGGAATTTTGATTTGTATCGCAATGTTTTGGGGCCCGGGCGTGAAAGCGAAGTCTACGCTTACGCCACCGAACGCATCTCTCTGAGTGGGCTGGCCTCAAATATGGCGCGCAATGTTGCTTTGCACCTTGGCACGCCTTTTGATCCGGTCAACCAATTTGTCGAGAAAGTCATTATCTGGTTGCATGATCGTTCAGGCGTAGCACTTAACGATCCGTATACAACCTGGAGTGGCACGACTTTTCAGAGAAGCAAAATATCTTTTCACGAAGATGAAGCCGGTAATTTGCTTCACACGCTGCTTTTTGTTGCCGCGGCTGTGTTGTTTGGGTTGCAAAAGCCGCGCGATTTGCATTCCTCATTCTATTTCATTGCCCTTTGCGCAGGTTTCATATTCTTTAGCGGGTACTTGAAATGGCAGCCCTGGCACACTCGGTTGCACTTGCCGCTCTTTGTGCTGGGGGCGCCCTGGATAGGATGGGTGTTCTCAAAACTCAAGCCGCCGGGAATAGTGGGTGGTCTAGCGCTTATTTTGTTCCTCGGCGCAACGCCCTGGCTCATCGGAAACGCCAGCCGCCCGATCTTTGGGGAAAATAGCATTTTCGCACATTCGAGAGAAGCCCAGTATTTTCGTAACCGTCCGGATATTGCTGCTTCGTTTCTTCAAACCGCGGACTATCTTACGGCGGCAGGATGTAAGCGGGTTGGTTTGATCACCGATATCGATTCTTGGGAATATCCGCTGTGGGTGTTATTGCGAAACCGGCTGGGCACAGGTGTGTATTTTGAGCATGTAAATGTGGAAAATGCTTCCATCGAGAAAGCCCTCCAGTCTGAATCAGAGAAATTGTGCGTTGTGGTGTCTATGGATACCCAACCATTTGACGGCGTTTTGGTAGAAGACCTCCCTTATTATCCGCTCTATCGTTCAGGCCCTTTGCGCATTTACTCTCCCAATCGCCCTTCGTGGTGAGACCCGCTCTCGCCACGGCAACTCCTACAGAACCTGAGTAATTACTCTTGCGTGTAACTGCTCACGGTAAGGGTGAAAAACCCCGAATTTGCAAATTCGGGAACTTTCCCAACCTCGGTGGGTAGATACTTGCGCTATAGAAATTTTGTGCTAAAATTTATTAGGTCGACAATTCCATATATTTTGGTTCTCTGGGAGTTGCCGTGGTAGCTGCCGCATTTTGGGGTGTGAGA
>CAYOHX010000117.1:0-17032 GCA_964403875.1 uncultured Anaerolinea sp.
GATTGATATGCCTGCGGCTCGTCTGCTTGCGCGGGGGGGAGTCGCGGTGGGCGGGACGTACTCGGGCGTGTTGGTGGCGGTGGGGATGGGTGTGCGAGTCACGTTCAAGCGTGCTTCCCAAGGGTACAGGCGTTGGGGCTGCCCGTTGAACCAAACCTCAATCACACGGCGGGCGATGGGCGCGGCAATCTCCGAACCCTCCCCGGCGTACTCAGCAATCACCGCCACGGCGATGTCAGCGCGCCCTTCACGCCCGGCATCGGTATAGGCGGCAAACCAGGCATGCGGATAACCGGGGGCATCGGTCTGGGCCGTGCCGGTCTTGCCATAAATGGGAACGGACATGCCGCCAAAGACCTGTACAGCCGTTCCACGCTTGTTGGCCACCACCGAGCGCATGGCGTCCTGGATGATGGCCAGGTTCTCTGCCGAGATGGGTAGTGTGCCCTGAGCTTCGGCTTCAAAGGTATACACCGGAACGCCGTCGGGGTCGGTGATTTGCTCCACCACCTGAGGGCGGAAGAGGGTGCCTCCGTTGCCAATGGCGGCGACCATGCGGGCCACTTGTAGCGGGGTGACGAGCAACTGCGATTGACCGATGGACAACTGCACGGTCACTTCGTCGCTAATCGCATCGGGAACATTGCCGCCCGATTCGGCCACCTGGTCGATACCGGTTGGAGCGCCAAAGCCAAAGGCCCGAGCCATTTCAGGGATCTTATCGCCATTTCCGGCGCGATACATTTCCAGTCCAATATGATAGAACCACGGGTTGCACGAACGCATCAGACCTTCTGGAAGGGTGAGAACGCCGCTTTCATCCAGTTCTTTTTCCCAGGTCCAGTCATATAGGGTGTACCCGGCCAGGTCAGTGAAGGTGTAGGTGCAGTTGTAGGTGTCCTCGGCAGTAAACTGACCGCTCTCCAACGCCGCCGCCATGCTGACAATCTTGAAGACCGAGCCCAGCGGATAGCCGCCACCCTGCGCAGCCCGGTTGAGCAAGCGGTTGCGCCCATCGTTCAACACATCGCCCAAAACCTGGAAATTCAGGTTTTGCGAATCGAACAAATTCGAATCGAAGCCGGGCGAAGAAACCATTGCCAACACCCGCCCGGTGTCGCGCTCTATGACCACAATTGCGCCGCGGAAGCTGTTGATGGCTTTTTGGGCCTCGGTCTGGAGGTCGGCATCGATGGTGGTATAGACCGATTGCGCCGGAACCACTTCCGACTGGCCCAGGCGGGTCAAGATGGTTCCCTGCGAGTCGGTTACATAGAGTGAAACGCCTGGCGTGCCCGCCAGGTAAGGCTCAGCCCATTTTTCCAGGCCGGCCATACCCACCTTCTCGTCGCCGCGGTAGCCTTTGCGCTTATACTCTTCCAATAATTCTGGAGAGATGAATTGGGTATAGCCTACCACGTGGGGGGCGATGGCGTTATCGAAGTAATACCGGGAGGTATAGAATTTCCACTGCAAGCCTGAAAGATTACTGAGAATGTCGTAACGCGCATTGAAAGCATCGGCTGTGGTCTCGCCAACCGCCACGTACCAGGCGTCGGCGGCTTCGGCATAAGAGGCGCGGATCCACTCGGCGGGCTTGCCGGTGAGGCGGGACAGCTCGGACAGCAGGGTGCCCTCCTGGTTCTCGTCGATCTGGCCGGGAATGACTCCCAGGGAGACAACCTCGGTGGTGTTGGCAATCGCGTACCCGTCGCGGTCATAGATGTTGCCGCGGGCGGGAATCTTGAATTCCAGGGCCAGCTTGTTGCCACCGCGCAACTCGGGCATAATCATGCCGTCTTCCCACAACACCCGCCATTCACTGCCTTCCAGGCTGAAATTCATGGTCATATCGCGGGGCTTGATGTCACCCAGCAGCAAGGTGTGGAAAGTAACCCGGTAAGCCGCCTGAGCGCTGCGCACGTTGGTCAAGACAGACAGGACCTCATAATCCAAACCCTCCAGGGTGGTGGAAATGGCCACATCTTTGTACCGCTGAATGAAGCCCTCTTGAGGATTGGCGTCCTGGCTGGCAGGGGAGAGCATGGCATACATGGCTTCGTAGTTTTCAGCCTGCCAGGCTTGCAGGAAAGCCTCCGCCGTGGGGCGCACATCGGGAACGGGAGTGGTGTGCGAAATCGGGGTGGGCGGAATGCTCGTGTTTTGCGGCGCTTCCGTGGGGGTGGGGGCGCCGTTGGTGGAGCAGGCCGTCAAGCCGAGCGCAAGAATCAAAAGGATATTTCGAAGTTTCATAGTGATTAACCTACCGCCTCGCCTTCCAGGACAGCCCGAGAAATGAGGCAGTCATACGACAGGTGATCCTGGCAGGCTTGCGGAACATGGGTGTGCGGATGGAGGCCCAACTTGCGCGCCGTCCGCAGCAGGTGACACAAGGGCAGCCCCATGACACTGGCAAAGCAACCCTGAAAGCGTTCCACCGGGTGGAACCCGGCATGCTGGATGCCATAAGCACCGGCTTTATCCAGTGGGTCGCCACTGTGCACATATTGATCGATTTCCTCATCCGAATAGGCGCGCATGGGCACGCGGGTGGCGCATAGGTCGGTGAACACCTCATCCGACCCCGCCCGACAAAACGCAATCGCCGTGAAGACATCGTGCTCGCGGCCGCGCAGCAAGCGCAGCATTTGTTTGGCTTCATCGGCGTCGGCAGGCTTGCCCAAAATAACCCTGCCGTCCGCCACGGTGGTGTCGGCCCCAAAGACAATGGTTCCGGGCTGAGCTGCCGCTGCGGCGGCGCGAGCCTTGCCTTCAGCCAGGCGCAGGACATAGGCAGCGGGAGGTTCTTCTGGAAGAGGGGTCTCGTCGATATGGGCAGGCTGCACGGCAAAGGTCCAACCGGTCAAGGATAGGAGCTGCCGCCGGCGAGGGGAATTGGAAGCCAACAAGAAGATGGGTTCGGTCATCATCTGCGATTCTAACACATCCCAGACCCGTCAGGTTTTGAAAACCTGACGGGTCTGGATGTTCCTTACCGCATGGCGGGGATAATTTCGAACAAGCCATCCCGCAGGGAGGGGGCAATCTCCAGCGAGCCGCCTTGAGCGTCCACGGCCAGGGTCTGCCAGGTTTGTCCATGGTCGGCGGAATAGCGCACCAGCACCGGGCCGGTCGCGCCGCTCCAGACCAGTTTTTCGCCTTGCACGGTGGCCAGCGGGCTGGATTGAACGAACTTGCCGCCACCCAAAGCCTGCTCGGCCAATAATTGGTCGCCGCGCAGCAATTGGACCCAGGCTGCCGGCTCATCCGGCAGCGCCAAGCGCGTCATCAGGTGATAAACCGGCTCGGGTAGATCGGCCACCTCGTAAAGCTGCACGGGCTGTTCGGAGAGCAGTCGCCCATCCGCGGCCAGCAAGCGCACAAAGTAGGGCGTGCTGGTCGCCGGAGTATCGATGGGGCCGTCCAGCGAATAGGTGGGCGCGAAAGAAGCTTGACCATCGCCGTCGAGGGATGCGCGCAGGATGAGCGAGGGGCTGGCAGGTTGGGGCTCGTCCGCGAGGATGTCGCCGTAGATTTTTTGATCGTTATACAGTTTTAAGTAGTGGTAAACCGAAACCCATTCGTTATCGCAATACGTCATCAGGTCATAATAAGAACTGGAGATCATTTGATTCGTGTAAACATTCACCCCGTAATCACCAATGGTCCCATTGGTCGGTGTGAAATTTGGATCGACGCTGGCGGGGTTGCCGCAAGGCGCATGATACAGTCCAAAGTTGTGCCCAATCTCGTGAGCTGCCGTACCGGTCGCGTCCCAATAGTTCAGACCTACCGCCGCGCGAAATCCAATGAAGCCAATGCCAACCACGCCGCTGCTAAACCAATTCGCGGGCACAAGGGCATAGTAAGCCACGCTGCTGGGCTGCCCTTCAGACATTTTCAATGAACGGATCTTATACAACAAATCTTCAAAATATTCCACATCGCGCAAATCCCCCTCATAGAAATATGAGGAGTGCCAAAGTATTTCTACGTTCGCCACCGGATACATGGACTTAATCTTGGAAGAAATGGTGTCCGTCGTTGGGGCAGGATAAGTCACTCCGTTCGGCAGATGTTTGTATTCCACCGGCACGACCATCACTTTCAGGTTCGGTATTGTATTAAACACCAAAGTTAGCGAATAGGAATTGTTGTTTTCATCGTTCTCGCTTATCTGCCCGGCTGAATCGAGGGTGGCGGTGAGCACGATGGTCCCCGAGGTCCAGGCATCGGGAAGGTAAAGGTTGACCGTGCTGTTGTATGTGCCGCGCACAGGGTTGGTCGAGACAGCGGATAGGCTGGTTTCAAACGCGCCGGGAAGCGCCGCGCCATTGCGCGTGGCGCTGAGCAAAATTTTCGAAGCCGTCGAAGGCGTGCCTTCTATAAAAGCTTTGGCGAAGATGCGCACTACCGTCTTGCGTCCCGCCACCAGCGGAACTGAATTGTCGGTTTTTTGAATGGCCTGGGTCACTTCCAGCCCGGTGATGGTCAAATCTACGAGTGATGCGCGGCGGAGCGAGGGCAAATACAGGCAGTAATCACTGCCGCAGTCCATCCGGTCTTCCGCACGTACCGAGACAACCGGCTGAAACGCGAAGAACAGGGCCAAAAGAAGCACCGCCAGGGGGCGCAGGATTTTTGAAGCGAATAACACGGTCGTCAATCTCCTATAGATCAGTCAATTCCCCACCCCCATGATAAATAAGAAATGGGCGGAATCACCTTACAACCGCCTGCCAAATTCCGAGTCTCCTTGAGAATTCGCTGGAGCAGAGGCTCTCTAGGAGTTGCCGTGGTAGATCCCGACTCTCTCACTCGCTGAGCGGGTATAATATATCTTTCGGGCACATTCCCGCTTTCACAACCGCAACACATCATCCGGGCTTCGTTGTATACATTTCGGATTCCCTCCTCGGGGCATTCGATTCTGCATCTTTTTATAGGAGATCCTAACCGTTATGGACGCACTCAAACAACTCATTCTTCGTGATGGCAAGTACCTGGGCAATGGCATCCTCAAGGTGGATGGCTTCATCAACCATCAGGTGGACCCCGCCATGATGGACGCCTGTGGCCAAGAATTTGCGCGCCTGTTCGCCAATGTGGGCGCCACCCGCATCCTCACCGCCGAAATCTCCGGCATTGCTCCAGCCCTCATGACTGCCCGACACATGGGCTTGCCGGTGGTCTACGCACGCAAGAGCAAACCGGTGACCATGCCCGACACAGTCTACCTGACCGTGGCGCCTTCGCATACCAAAGGTCGCATGGTCGAATTGATCGTCTCGCCCGAATATTTGGCGCGGGGCGAAAAGGTGCTCATCATCGACGACTTCCTGGCCTCTGGCGCAACCATCCTGGGCCTCATCCGCCTGGCGCAGGCCGCCGGCTCAGAGGTGGTGGGCGTGGGCACTTTGATTGAGAAGAGCTTTGAAGGTGGGCGCGAGGCCCTGCAAGCTCTCAACCTGACCGTCCATTCGCTGGCCATCATCTCCCGCATGGATGAGACCGGCATCCACTTTGTCGACTAGGCCACCGCACGCATGAGCGACTCGATCCTCATCCTCGATTTCGGCTCGCAGTACACCCAATTGATCGCCCGGCGGGTGCGCGAGATGCACGTTTACAGCGAGCTGCTGCCCTGGAACACGCCCGCCGAGCGAGCCTTGGCCGTGAAACCCAAAGGCATCATTCTCTCCGGCAGCCATTTCTCGGTCTATGCTGCCGGCGCGCCCACCCTCCCCGATTATGTTCTGGAAATGGGCGTGCCCGTGCTGGGCATTTGTTACGGGATGCAACTGCTCACCCAGGCTTTGGGCGGCAAAGTTACCTCCGCGCCGCATCGCGAATACGGTCCCGCCACCATCCGCACAGTCACGCCCAACCGACTGCTGCCCGAAGGCAGCCAGCCCGTGTGGATGTCACACGGCGACCGCATTGAAGCCATGCCTCCGGGCTTCACAGCCTACGCCGTTAGCGAGAACAGCCCGTTTGCGGCCATTGGCGATGAAAGCGGGCGACGAATTGGCGTGCAGTTCCATCCCGAAGTGCATCACACCCCTGGCGGCAAAGAATTTTTGCGCCGTTTCGTGGTTGAAGTCTGCCAGGCAGCCCAGGATTGGACCCCTGAGTCCATCATCCAACAGGCCGTGGCCCAAATTCGCCAGCAAGTGGGCAATGCGCGCGTGCTCTCGGCGGTATCCGGGGGCGTCGATTCCAGCGTGGCCACCGCGCTGGTTCACCGTGCCGTGGGAGACCAACTTTCGGCGGTATTCGTGGATACGGGCATGCTGCGCATGGATGAGCGCGAACAGGTGGAAACGGCCTTCCGCAAAAACCTGGGCGTACAGCTCAACGTGGTCAACGGAGTCGAAGAATTCCTAGACAAGCTGGAAGGCGTGACCGACCCCGAACAGAAGCGGAAGATTATCGGCGAGACTTTCATCCGCACCTTTGAAGCCGAAGCGCGCCGCCTGGAACACCCGCCTTTCCTGGTGCAGGGCACCATCTATCCCGATGTAGTCGAGTCTTCTGGTCCCGACCGCAGCCAGGCCCAACGCATCAAGAGCCATCACAATGTGGGCGGACTGCCCCCCGATATGAAATTCAAGCTGGTCGAACCGCTGCGTTATTTGTTTAAAGACGAAGTCCGCATGGTGGGCGAAGCGCTGGGTTTGCCACCCGAGCTGGTTTGGCGGCAGCCCTTCCCCGGCCCTGGGTTGGCGGTGCGCTGCCTGGGCGAGATCACTTGGGAACGGCTGGAACGCTTGCGCCAGGCAGACGCCATCTTCACCGGCGAGCTGGCCGCCGCCGGGCTGCTCAACCGCGGCCTGGAAGACGTGCCCGGGCGGATTTCGCAAGCCTTTGCGGTACTGCTGCCGGTGCGCTCAGTGGGCGTGATGGGCGACGAGCGCACCTACCAGGAAGCCGTGGCTCTGCGCGCCGTGACCACCGAGGATTTCATGACCGCTGATTGGGCACGCTTGCCGCACGAACTATTGGGAAAAGTAGCCAACCGCATCGTCAACGAGGTCAAAGGCGTCAACCGGGTCGTATATGACATCACCAGCAAACCTCCTGCAACTATTGAGTGGGAATAGCGTATATCTTTATGAAAAGATCGCGAAGCGCTGATGCGCTTTGCACGTAATGTTCATGGAGGTTCAATATGCAGTACGGTGAAGTGTTAAGTAAAGCCTGGAAGATCATTTGGAAATATAAAGTGCTGTGGATCTTTGGCATCCTGGCCAGCCTGGGCACCGGCGGAGGGGGCGGAGGCAGCGGTGGCGGCGGATCCAATTACTCCGGTGGCAACGAGACCTTCCCGCAGTTCGAGCAGTTTTCACATCAGGTTGAGAACTGGGTTTCTCAAAACTGGTGGGTGATCGGTGTCATCATCATGGCGGTCGTTGTTCTGGTGCTGTTGGTCATCGTTCTGAGCACCTATGGGCGCATTGGTCTGGCCCGCGGCGCGTGGCAAGCCGACGAAGGCAAAGAAGAACTGACCTTCGGTGAATTGTTCGCCGCCAGCTCGCGCTATTTTTGGCGCATCATCTTGCTGTCCATTCTCATCTTCGTGATGTGGTTGGCGCTGATTCTGGTTCTGATGTTCCCCGTGGTCATAACCGCCGGAATCGCGATGATTTGCCTGTTCCCGGTGTTCTGCCTTCTCGTACCTCTCGCCTGGATCGTCAACCTTGTGATTGAGCAAGCCGTGGTGGCGATCGGGGGCGAAGACCTGGGCGTGAGGGACGGGCTCAAGCGGGGGTGGGAAGTGTTCCGGGCCCACATTGCCGAAATGCTCATCATGGGCCTGGTGCTGGGGTTAGGTTCCTTCCTGGCGCATTTGCTCATCGCCCTGCCCTTCATCTTCACCCTGGTGCCCATGATTGGCAGCGTGATCATGCAGAACGAGCAGGCCTTGCGCACGGGGCTGACTTTCAGCCTGGTGTTGGTCTGCCTGTATGCGCCAATCGCCTTGCTTCTGGGGGGTGTCCTGCAATCCTACCTGGGCACAGCCTGGGCGTTGACCTTCCGCCGCCTGACGGGCAAGAAAGAAGCAGCCGTAGCGCCGGTTCCGTACGAAGTTCTCTAGGATTGTTCGAATAGATTGTGAGCCCTGCGGCTTTATCGCCCGCAGGGCTTTTTTTGTCTGAGAATAGACAACTTCTAGGTTCTCTGAGATTTGCCGGAGCAAGTTTCGCATTTTGGGATACATTCCCAACCGCGGGGCTCACCACACCGATTCCCAATCCGCCAATTTTTAGGGCGCGCAGTACACTTTTCAGTATAATTAACCCCAGGAGAACCTGCCTATGGCTGACTACCTGAGCGTGACCGAAGCCGCGAAAGAACTGGATCTTTCCGCCGCCACCGTTCGCAACCTGATCAAAAAAGACGAACTGCCCGGCTCTTTCCGCAACCCGTCGGGGGTGTGGGTCATTCCGGCTGAAGCCGTCCGAGACTACCGCGCGAAACAGAAGAAGACCACAAAAAAGAAAAAGCCCACCTCGGCTACGGCAAAAACAACAGAGAAGAAGAAAACCACCCGGCGCAAGACTACGCGCAAATCCAGCTCGGGCATCGGGTTGGACGATTTGCTGCCCCTGGTCACGATCTATATCCAAGGCCGCTCCGACCTGACCCCGCAGCAAAAGGAAGACATTCTGGAAAAAGCCGAAAAAGCGATGAAGGCCGCCTCGACGCGCGGGAAGATCAGCTTGAAAAAGGCGCGCGCTGTGTTGAAGGCGTTGGGGGTGGAATTGCCAGAGGCGATTGAAAATATTGCCAATGTGTTGGAGAATCCGGCCCAAGGCGCTCTGGCCCTGTTGCTGAAAGCTCTCCAGAAGAAAGGCTCGGAGGAGGAGACATGAGCACCAATAACATCAAATGGATTCTGTTGGGCGCCGCCGCCATATTGATCGTGGGATGGGGCATTGTCGCCTATCAGGCTACGCGCAGCCGTTCGGGGACACCCGAAGCCGCGGCTGAGTCGGCCCCCGTGGTGGAATCCGCCGATGCTCCGGCTTCCGCCACCTGGGAGGTTATTCAACTTAATGACAGCAACGATGATGATCGTTATATTCTCTCCGCCGCTTACCCCGCGATCCAAAATCAAGACGCGGCGGTAAATTTCAACACGGCTATCGAAAAAATTGCCCAGGATGAAGTGCAGACCTTTCGTATCGAGGCCGCTGTAGCGGCTGAATCGGCGGAGGAAGGCACAGGAAGCATGCTGCAAATCGATTATGCGGTGGTTTTCAACCAGCATGGTCTGTTTAGCATGTACCTGCACAAGGTCAGCATCATCGAAGGCTGGCAACGCCCCGGCGAGGTGAACATTCCTTTCAATTATGACTTAAAGAACAACCGCTCTTTGACCCTGGCAGACCTGTTTAACGAAAAAGCAGAGTACCTGGCTTTCCTGTCTGAATACTGCACTGCCGATCTGAAGACGCGCTTCAAAGAGGTTTTGAATACGGAACAGGGTCTGGCCCCAACGGTGGAAAATTTTACCAACTGGAACCTGACCCCTGGCGGGATCGAGTTCACCTTTAATAATTTCCAGTTGGGATTGAACAATGCCACTGGCGATCAAAGCGTTCTAGTACCCTATTCCGCGTTGAAATCATTGATTCAATCCAACGGGCCGTTGGGTTGGGCGAAATAAATCGGATTTAAAATATTGCGGGGCGTAGGTCGGATTGAGCGGGTGAACCAATAACTTGCCCGCCAATCTGACAAGCAAAATCAGACACCCCTTCAAAACGTTGGATTTCGGGCGATTGGTCGAAGTCTCCCTTTATCGACAACCAAGGGGCACGCGTGAGCCGCCCTCAATCCAACCTACAAACCAACGATCTAGATCGTGGTTGCAACCAACGGCACGAGCATTTCGGTGCGAGTCAGGCCGCCGTGCCGACCTAAGAGCACATTCTCCTTGTTGGCCCACCACAGCGAGGTGTCGCCTTGCGCCGCCAGGATCACATCCCCCACCCGGTCGGGCAGGCGGGGATGCATGCCGCTCGGGCCGAACAAGCCTGCCGCAACGGCCTGCTCGCTCGGATAAACGCGCAGCCTTCCGGGCCAGGCCTGTTCTACGCCCTTCAGGAAGCGCTGCTCGCGCCCGGGGCGCAGGAAAGCAAAAGCCAAACGGCTTTCCCCGGCGGGTAACATAGAGAGGCAATCCAGTAGTTCGGGTTGCTCGCGCAGGTCACACACCGAGCGCAGTGGGGTGGAAACGTGCCCGTGGTCGGCGGTGAGCAAAAAGAGCGTGTCGCCCTGCCCCTGGCTGCGCGCCTGGGCCAGAAAATGACCCAGGTGGCGCGCCAGCATACTCAACTCCAATCGCACGCGCTCGTCGCCCGGGTTGTAGCGATGCATCAGGTCGTCCAGCGCACTCCAATAGAAGTACAGGTACTCGCGCCCGGTTCCACGCGCCGAAAGACGCTCTTTCAGCGTGATGAACAGATCGCTGAGGCTCCACACCGGCGCGACTTTGGCTCCCTGGAAAAGCATGGTGGAAAGCCCCGAGCGCGCAATGGCGTAGTACTGCAAAACCGTGGTCTGCACACCCTGATCCGCCAACCCCGCTCCCACCGCGGGCATGGGGAGAAACGTCTCGGGACGGAAGCCCGCCTTGCTCAGGCTGCCCACATCTCCGGCAAAAGTCGCCGGGGCATGCAAAATCATATTGGCCGTCACGCCATATTCTTTGAGATACATCTCGTAGCCCACCACGCCATGCTCGGCCGGGTAAGCCCCGGTCCACAAGGTGGTGAGGGCTGTGGCGGTGGTAGCCGGGACGACGCTGGTGAGCGGGGCCAGGACAGCTTCCTCCCCCAGTGCTTCCGCCAGGCCGATCTCGGGGTCGGCCAGGGCCGCCTGGAACTGCTCCAGGCCCAGCCCGTCAATGACGCCCAACACCACGCGGCGGTAGCGCCCTGCCAGCGGGCCGAGTAAAGCATCATCCAGGGCCGGAGCCATGTTCTCAAAGGGCGCTGCGCCCAACAAGCGGAAGATCCCCGCGGGCAGGTTGGCCAGTGAATAACCGTCGTAACGCGGGGCGAACCCCCGCGAGCCCAGGTCGAGGCCGGGCAGGGGGTGAGAGTCGAGGCGGGGTAAAAGTTGGGGGGTGAGATCAAGCATGACAATGTTCCTTTGGTTAGCAAATCATATCAAATGTCACGTAAAAAGTTTTGAGTCAAAATCATGGCGAGACACCCCACAATTATTTGATTTGAAATCGATAAGGTATGTTATTCTTAAGTTAAGAGGGAAGTATTAATGCGTATTACCCAAAAGTTTCTTACAATTCAACGGGCTTTATTGTTCGTACTCTTAGCGTGGTTACTGCTCCCCATTGGAACGAGCAAAGCACGGGTGGATATTCCCCCAATCTTCACAGAAGCGACTTCGAAATGTTCCACAGAAGATGGCACCCTTTTTATCGAAAGTGAACCCGTCGACCCAGACGATCTCCCGATTGATGTAATCGAATTCATCTTTTTACCCGGGCATAATACCGCCAACAGAGTCCGGGGTAAAGCGCTCCCAGATTCGGATATTACCTTCCAGCTTTATTTCTCTGGCAGTTTAGTTGACGTCCTACGTACTCACAGCGATTCCAATGGTTTTTACAATATAAAAATCTCCCCAAATTTATATCACTGTCCTACCGGATACGCCATCCTATTTACTGATAACGCCCAGGTTATTATGAAAATTGGAGATCAAATCTGGATCACCCATTCCTGGAACCCATCTATTTCGGTTGACGTATTAAACAACGAAGTAAGTGGCTATGGCTATTTTGGCCTCCCTGTATACGTGACAGTGACTGAGGAAATCGGGGGAACCTGCGAAGACCCAATCTTTCGCTCCATTTCTGCCCAATCTCTCGTAAATATTTCTCGAAAATTCCTTTTCGCTCTCGAAGATTTCGGCGGGCAGGCGACCGCTCGAGTGCGCCTATATGATGGTCCTGGCGTATCGATTCAGGATAAAGCAGCCGACTACATTGTTTTAGATATTGGCAAACAGACTCTAAATGGTCGAATAAAATGGTATGGTGTTGCCACTTATTCATTAACCCGTGGCGAGCAATTACTCGAGAGTAAAAATTTCAATATCAACAACTATTTAAGCATTGACTTTGAAAACGAACTGGCTCCCGGAGATATCATAGAGGTTCGGTCAGGCGTCAAAATCCTTTACAAGAGCACAGTAGCACCAATGGACGCACAGATTGACCTAGAAAACAACCTGGTGAGTGGGCAATCTCTCCCAGAAAACAAGCTCTTAATATCTGATCGAAGATTCATTTTTGCCAACTGGTCTTTTTCCAACCCCTGTGCCACAGGGATGTCTTCTCCTAACTGCATCACGGTCACAGCTAACGGCAAATACAATTTTTCACCACAACAACCCTTGCGTCCCGGAGATTCGATTTATCTATCGATTATCGATGCCAACGGCAACTTACAAGTTCAAAAGTTTTTTAGCGGGCCGGCATTATTTATTGGTCGAGATAACAACCCAACCGTTTACATATTCGGCTCCTTACCTCAAGGGATTCCTTACCAAACTCCAATTATGGTTCGTCTAAGAGACAGCCTAGGGGATGTGATATGGGAAGGGTATACAGAACTGAACGACGAGCATGAATTTGCAATCTCATTTATTGATGAATTCCCGGTTGACTCTATCCACTTGCTTGAAGTCAGTGATGGCAATACAACCGAATCTTTGTTTGTTCCCCAGATTTCATTAAATCAATTATATGGTAGTAACTTGATATCAGGTAATGCACCAGATGGCGAAGTTTTTGCTGCACGGTTTACAAACGGCATTGGCGCTACTGGAGCGATATTTTGCCAGGAAGAGGTTGTACAAGATGGACAATTTTCAATGCTACTGGATGAAAAGCCAAACACCTCATTGGACGAATACTTTGTCACACACCATAACGGACAAGGTGGGTATTTTTCAAACCGATATTATGTGATGGGAATGATAGTCCAGAAAGATACCCTGGCTCCTTGGGTATCCGTCGTGGTCGAAAATCCCGATCGACAAGTAACTTTATTTCACCGTCGTGGAGTTCACCTAGTTGGTAGTTATACCGAATTGGTTACAAGCCCAGGCTATGCAAACATCAGATTTGACGCTGAATCCAGTTTATTGGAAGGCGATATTCTCAGCATGGATACCGACGACGGTAAACACACGGAAATTGCCATCCCCGAACTTCACGCTGCACTCGATCCAGCTAGTGGTCTAATTATTGGACGAGCACCAGCTAATGAAATTGTGTCAGCAACTATTTCTCGTGAATTTAATGGGGTTGAGTCTCTAGGAACATACTCCGCAGTAACCAATCCGACAGGCGATTTTATCGTACCTTTGCCTATTGGAGAGCTTCGCCGTGATCCCGATTGCCGAACTTTTCAGATCGATGCATGCACCTACTTTGACCTGTATTACACTTCGCCACAAGGGAATATTGTCACATGGAACAGCCCCAGGCCAACAGGCGTTACCCAGGACATATATGAACCTGATCAAACGATGGGAACGGCCTCTTTATATTCAGTTCCCCAGCATCATACGATTCTTACTTTGGACGATGTGGAATGGGTACGTGTTGATATTTCTCCTTTAGAAATTGACAAGTCCTTCATGATCTCGATCAAAGATATGGGTTGGGATATGCAATTAGCCATCACAATTTTTGATGGGTCCGCTTTTTCCACTTACCATACTATTTCGGAACAAGGGCCTAACGAGTTTTCTGTCTCATTCAATAAGGCCGGTCCCAGCTACCTTAAAATCGAGCCCATGCTTGCCGGTGATTTTATACCGGGAACCTGTGACTCTGCATTTACATTGGCTATTGAACGTCCACAGATTTCGACCCTCTACCTTCCTGTAATCATGCAGTAAGAGCGAGGTTTTCAACCTCGTCTTGCCAAACCTCCCGCCCCTGGGCTATACTGTTAATTGTCCGGAGCGTTCCGGGCCGAGTTCACCAATCCTTTTTTCTCAGTTTGGGAGGTCTGTTTTCTATGGCAGCCGATACCCCGTTCAAGCTGACCTATTCCACCATGTTCAACCCACCCGAAGAGCTCCACACCCGCTTCGAAGAAGCGCTGGCCCAGGTCAAGGCCAATTTGGGCAAGGAGCATGCCATGATCATTGATGGCAAAGAGTGTTTTGCCGCCGAAAAATTCGAGAACCGCTCGCCGGCCAACACGGATATACTGCTGGGCGTGTTCCAAAAAGGCACTACCCAGGACGCAAACAACGCGATGGCAGCAGCGCGCAGAGCCTTCCCTGCCTGGAGCCATACGCCCTGGCAAGAGCGCATTGCGCTGGTGCGCAAAGCCGCCGACATCATCGACCGGCGCATTTTCGAGATGGGCGTGGTCATGGCCATGGAAGTAGGGAAAAACCGCATGGAAGCGCTGGGCGACGTGGCCGAAACCGCTGACCTGCTGCGCTATTCTTGCCAGTCGATGGAAGAAAACAACGGCTTCATCGCCGAGATGAACCGCGACCCGCTGGTCGGGTTCACCTCCACCAACACCTCGATCTTACGCCCTTACGGTGTGTGGCTGGTGATCAGTCCCTTCAACTTCCCTGGCGCGCTGACGGGCGGCCCCACCGGCGCGGCCCTGGTGGCGGGTAATACTGTGGTGGCCAAACCGGCCACCGACACTCCCTGGACGGCGCGCCTGCTGGCCGAATGCCTGCGCGAAGCGGGCGTTCCTGACGGCGTATTCAACTACGTCACCGGACCCGGCAGCACGCTGGGCCAGGCGCTCATCGACAGCCCCGAGGTAGACGGCGTGACCTTTACCGGCTCCTTCGACGTGGGCATGAAGATCTATCGCGACTTCGCCAACGGGCGCTACGTTCGCCCTACGATCCTCGAGTTGGGCGGCAAGAATCCAGCCATTGTGTCGCGTCACGCCAATCTGGAAGATGCCGCCACGGGCATTGTCCGCTCGGCGTTTGGCCTGCAAGGACAAAAGTGTTCCGCTTGCTCGCGTGTGTTCATCGAAGAGCCCGTCTACGATGAACTGGTCGAGCGCATTGTGGCCCTGACCAACAAGCTGGTCATCGGCGATCCGACCGAGCGCAGGGTAAACATGGGACCTGTGGTCAATCGCGGATCGTACCGCGACTATCAGAACTTTAGCGAAGATTTGCACCAGCATGGGCGCATTCTGACCGGCGGTAAAACCCTTACCGAAGGTGAGTACACCAAGGGATATTTTGTCACCCCCACCCTGGTGGCCGACCTGCCCGCCGAACACAATTTGTGGCAGCAGGAAATGTTTGTGCCCATCACAACGCTGGCCAGGGTGAAGAATCTGGACGAGGCTATGACCCGCGCCAACAACGTCGCCTATGGGCTGACGGCTGGGGTATATGGCTCGGAAGAAGAAGTGGATTGGTTCTTCGACAAAATCGAGGCGGGAGTCACCTACGCCAACCGCCCACAAGGAGCCACCACCGGCGCATGGCCGGGCTTCCAACCCTTTGGCGGATGGAAAGGCTCTGGCGCTTCGGGCAAGAACGCCGGCGGCCTGTATTACGTGCCGTTGTATATGCACGAGCAAATCCGTACGCGCGTACGCCGCGGTTAATGTATCCGTTATCCCGGCCGGGTGGGTCTGCCCACCCGGCCGGGAACGTAACCCTCCATGACCTTTACGCATCGCCTGGGAAATTTCTTCACCATCGTGGGCGCCGCCCTGGTCGCTTTGTTTGTCATCAGCGATCTGGGCGACAAACCGGCTTTTGCATATTTCTTCTTTGGGCTGGTAAGCGTGCTGCTGGGGCTGTACCTGCGTTGGCGCTCACCCAACCAACCCCCGCCACCTGCCGGAAGATTCACGATCATCAAAAAGATGCGAGAACGGAAGGCCATAAAATCAACCCGGCCCGCCTTCCGCCTACCATCTTTCAAACGTTCTTCGCCCCCGCCGCCACAAAAACGATCCTCTCAGGGCGAGCAGTCTAATTCCAACTTCAATTCCAAGAGAAAGTGATCCTTTCAACCCAACTATGAATAAATTGTGTTCTCTTTCCGAAGCCATTGCGCAAAACGTTCACGATGGCGATTGTGTTTATCTGGCGGGTTTTACCCACCTGATTCCCTTTGCCGCCGGGCATGAAATCATCCGCCAGGGGCGAAAGGATTTGATCCTGGCGCGCGCCACCCCCGACCTGGTCTATGACCAGATGGTGGCCGCGGGGTGCGCCAAGAAGGTGATCTTCTCCTACATGGGCAACCCAGGCGTTGGCTCGCTCAAGGTGCTGCGCCGCCTGGTAGAGACGGGTCAGATCGAGTGGGAGGAATACTCGCACTTTGGCATGATCACCCGCCTTCAAGCAGGCGCCGCGGGACTGCCCTTTCTGCCCATGAATCAAACCGCTGCGCCCGACCTGGAACGGGCCAACCCGCTTTATCAGCGGGTGACTGACCCCTACTCGGGGAGAGAGGTGATCGTGGTGCCCCCGCTGCACCCAGATGTGGCGGTGGTGCACGTCCAGCGGGCAGATGCGCGTGGCAATGCGCAGATTTGGGGCATCATTGGCGAGCAGAAAGAGGCTGCCTTCGCCGCCCAGCGGGTGGTACTCACGGCTGAGGAGATTGTGGATGAGGCCGTGATTCGCGCGGATCCCAACCGCACGTTGATCCCGGAGTTCATTGTGGATGCTGTGGTTCATGTGCCTTACTGTGCGCACCCATCCTATACACAGGGATATTACGACCGGGACAATGAACTGTACTTGCAGTGGGATGAAATTAGCGAGACAAACGAGGCCGTGAAAGCCTACTTGCAAGAATGGGTGTACGATCTACCCGACCGCGCCGCTTATCTGGACAAGCTCGGGGCCGAGACTCTGGCCCGCCTGCAGGTCCCACCTCGATTCAGTGGGCCGGTGAATTATGGAGAGTATTGATGACTCCACTGCAAAAAGGTTGACAACCCTGTTGAATTGCGAGAAAGTTTAA
>CAYOHX010000118.1:0-16866 GCA_964403875.1 uncultured Anaerolinea sp.
GCTAGCGCTGTGCGACTGACTGTGGGCGGCTTCTGGGCTGACCGACAGGCGCTCAATCGCAAGGTCAGCCTGCGGCATGTGTACCGCATGTGCGAGACGACGGGGCGGATTAAGAATTTCAAGATTGCAGCCGGTTGGGAAACGGGAGAACATCAGGGGCTTCTGTTCAACGATTCGGATATCTATAAGTGGCTGGAAGGGATGGCCTGGGAATTGGCGCGTCAAGATGACCCTGATTTACGACGGATGGTTGAAGATGCAATTCCGGCGATACAAGCAGCCCAAATGCCAGATGGTTATCTTAATACGTTCATTCAGTTGAAAGAACCCACTAAACGATGGGCAAATATTACTGACTGGCATGAATTGTATTGCGCCGGGCATCTCTTCCAGGCAGCGGTTGCCTTCAAGCGAGCATTGGATGATGATCGCCTCCTAGAAGTTGCCTGCCGTTTTGCTGATTGCATTGATGCTGCATTTGGCCCTGGCAAGATTGAACTGGGCTGCGGACACCCCGAAATCGAGATGGCTTTGGTTGAACTCTATCGCGAAACGAAAGTAAAGCGCTATCTTGACCTGGCTAAATTCTTCATCGATGTGCGCGGTCAGCGGCAGTTGAAGCAGGGTTGGGCGGCCTCGGATTATTATCAGGACCATTTGCCTGTGCGCGAGGCGCCCGAGGCGGTTGGTCACGCTGTACGGCAGTTGTATCTAGCCACGGGGGCGATGGACGTGTATTTGGAAACGGGGGACTCGGCGCTCATGGAGGCAATGGAAAGGTTGTGGCAGGATGTAACCCGCACAAAGATGTTCATTACGGGTGGGGTAGGGTCTCGCCACCAAGGAGAATCGTTTGGAGACCCCTACGAATTGCCCAGTGATCAATGCTATTGCGAAACATGCGCAACCATAGCCAGCCTGATGTTCAATTGGCGGATGCTGCTAGCCACCGGTGAATCCCGCTTCGCGGATGAAGTCGAAAGAGCGCTCTATAACGGCATTCTAAGCGGTTATGCGTTGGATGGGCGGCATTTCCTTTATGTAAATCAATTGATGATTCGTGAAGCACGATTTGCGCGCTTTTCGACGGAGGTGGATGGGCGCGGGATGACTGGACGCCCCGAGTGGTATTTGTGTGCTTGCTGCCCGCCGAACGTGACGCGCCTATTGGCCTCCATCCATCATTACTTCGCGACTGTCGATCTAACCGGGATTCAGATCCATCTGTATGGGGCAGCAGAACTAACCAGCGAATGGGGGGATCTTCATATCTCTACGCGTTATCCCTGGGATGGGTGTGTCAAGGTTGAAATACAGACGAGCACAGAATCCGAGTGGACGCTTGCATTGCGCAAACCTGGCTGGTCTCGGGCGGGGAAAATCCAGGTGAATGGTCAAACCATCGAAGCGCCGCTTTCCGCCTCAGGGTATTGGGAACTGCGGCGAACCTGGCAGACGGGGGATGTCGTGACTCTGGATTTGGGGTTGGAGCCGTTCCTGGTAGCTGCGAATGGACGCGTCGATGCAGTTCGAGGCAGCGTCGCAATCCAGCGCGGGCCAGTGGTGTACTGCCTGGAGGCGCATGATCAACCCGATGGAACCAACTTGTTGGATGTGGAAATCGATCCAGGCGGGGTTCTGGAAAGTGTCTGGAAGGCAGATATTCTGGGGGGCGTTGTGATGGTAAAAGGGAAAGGGATGATGTTGGATGGAGACCGACCTTTGTATCAACGTCTGGATGAGATCAGTGATGATGGAAAGCCCATTTCTATTACGGCAATTCCTTATTACGCCTGGGGCAACCGGGGACTGGAAGCCTTCCGGGTGTGGATTCCATTAGGATCTTAGGAGAGTTAAGAATGGATTTTTCCACTAATTATCTCGAGCGTGTGTATGCTGGGGTTTTGGGAAAAATCATCGGCGTTTACCTGGGCAGACCCTTTGAGGGTTGGTCCTATGAACGAATCATGTCAGAGCTGGGTGAAATCAATTATTACGTGCACGAGAAGCGGGGCGTGCCACTGGTTGTGACGGATGACGATATTTCCGGCACTTTCACCTTCTTGCGAGCGATTGAAGACGCGGATTTCCCAACGGATATTTCTCCAAATCAGATTGGGGAAACCTGGTTGAATTACCTGATCGAAAAGCGCACAATCCTGTGGTGGGGCGGAATCGGGAATTCCACCGAGCACACTGCGTATATCCGATTGAAGTCTGGCATACCAGCCCCACAAAGTGGATCTGCTGCCTTGAATGGACCGATTGTGTCGGAGCAGATCGGCGCGCAAATCTTCATCGATGGTTGGGCGATGGTTGCGCCGGGCGACCCAGAACGAGCCGCGGATCTGGCTCGACGGGCAGGGAGCGTGAGCCACGACGGAGAGGCGCTTTTTGGCGCGCAAGCTCTGGCGGCAATGGAAGCGCTGGCCTTTGTTGAGCAGGACATTAGTCGGCTGGTCGATGCGGCCATGAATGTGATTCCCGAAAATTCCGTGATCCACAGACTGTATGAGGATTTGCTGAATTGGCACGCGCAAGATGGCGACTGGCGATTAACTCGCGAACGGATTGTTGGCAAATATGGATACCACCGGTACGGGGGCGGCTGTCACATGGCGCCGAACCATGCGCTGATTGTGTTGGGGCTGTTGTATGGTGGTGGAGATTTCCAGCGCTCTTTGATGATCTGCAACACCTGTGGATGGGATACGGACTGCAACTCGGGAAACCTGGGCTGCTTGCTGGGCATTCGGAACGGTTTGGCTGCCTTTGATAGTGAACCAGACTGGCGCGGGCCGGTGGCAGACCGGATGTACCTGCCTAGCGCGGATGGGGGGCGGTGTATCACTGATGCTGTCGCGGAGACATACGCAATCGTGAATACAGCTCGGAGATTGGTTGGGATGAAAGCTATCCAGCCCAAACAAGGCGCGAAGTTTCATTTTGAACTCCCGGGCAGCCTCCAAGGATTTCGCGTTGTGACATCCGGCAGTGTTCTTTTATCCAATACGCGCGGGCACAGCTTGTATGGAGAACGCAGCTTGCGGATCGATTACCCGCCTACCGGAGTAGATATGCCGCAGCGGGTGAGTACCGCGACCTTCTTTGATGCAGAAGCTATGCGGATGCCAGGGTACGAGTTGGTGGGATCGCCGACATTATATCCGGGCCAGGTGATTCGAGCCCGGCTTTCGGCTGACTCGGCTAACGCCTGCCCGGCGGATGTGCGTTTGTTTGTCCGGTATTTCAACAGTGAAGATCGTTTGATTTCGGTTACATCCGCAATCCAGACGGTTTATCAGGACGGCGCGGAAGAGTTTCTGTGGATAACTCCGGATACGCAAGGAGGACCAATCTCAGAGGTAGGCGTGGAGATTGTGCGCAGCGCAGAGAGAGGGAAACTGTATCTGGATTACTTGACCTGGGGTGGCGCGCCGAAGGTGAATTTTGGCAAACCTCCCTTCGAGCCAGAAAACCCACGCGCAAACGCATGGCGGCGCGCTTGGGTAAATGGAGTCGAAACTTGGGAGCCGTGGGGCGCGTCTTTCCGCCTGGTGCAGAATTCGGAACGAGGATTGCTGAGCATCGGGACGAAAGATTGGCAAGATTATCGAGTGCAAGCCCGGCTTACTCCTGCTTTGATTAAGGCGGGCGGAATTGCCGCCCGTGTTCAGGGGATGCGACGGTATTATGCGCTGCTGCTCACCGATGGAGGTATAGCACGGCTTGTCCGGGTGCTGAATTCCCAAGAGGTGATTCTCGCGGAAATCGCGTTTCAGTATGAAGCGTGGAAGCCCGTAGATCTGGTCCTGGAGGTGCAGGGGGCACAAATCCGTGGATGGGTAAATGGGCTAGCCTTGGCAGGCCAAGACAATCAATTTGGGCATGGCGGCGCTGGTTGGGTGGTTGAGGTTGGCCACCTGCTGGCGGATGAAATGCAGGTGACACCTGTGTAATTTTCGTCCAGTGCTCTTCCGCTGCTTTGGGGCGTTGCGGCGTCTGTATGTTCAAGTCGACATTAGCGCTGCCAATAACCGTGACGGATGGGCTATCGGTTAACTCACTGACGAGTCCAGGTCGCGCCCCATTTCTTCGTACATTCGGCGGCGAGAAGCTTTATCGTTGCGCAATTCCTGATGGGCATACGTGGCAACGTCGAAGGCAACCTTGCGAGGCACAACAATCACGCCGTCGCCATCCGCAACCACAACGTCTCCAGGGAAAATGGTTACTCCGCCGACTGCCACAGGAATATTGTGTGCATCGTACTGAACTCTGCCCTGAACCATGCCGTGTGAACAGAATTTGGACCAAAATGGGATCTGTTGGAGGATGACTTCATCGGTATCGCGGACACCGCCGTTGGTTACGAAACCTCGAACACCCTGTTTATAAGCTTCAAGTGTATTGTTGGATCCGCACAGGCCAACATTCACTGAACTTTGGTCAATTACAATAAAATCTCCAGGTTCTAGTTCCTTCATCCAGGGGTAGGTGCATACATTGTTGTAATACCAACCCTGCCACTCGGTGTACTCTTCGGGGGATTTATGGGGCACGGGGCCGACAAATGGAAGGTAACGGGCTGTACGTGCAATACCAACTGCGCGGGTTCGCCAGAGGGGGCGAATATCGATGCTCATGGAACCGTAGGCGTGCATCATGTTCCAGTCCAGCCCGTCGCGGACATCGGCGACACGCAAGTCTTGGTATAACTCTAGCAGTTGGGCACGTTCATTCGTAGACATAGTACCTCCAGGTGTGATGATTCGGGGATTGTGTAGATATTTTAGCATCTAGCCCATCAGCAAGCCAGCGAAATTGAACTTCCGCGCGTGGTATGATTGGCAATCATGTTCATGGAGGGTTTATGGGGCTGACGGCAGCGTTTCTAGGTGTAGCGTCGGTGTATATAACAGACGGAGAGACTCATCTTTTGGTAGATGGTTTCTTTAGCCGGCCAGGTTTGTGGAAAGCGGGGTTCAGCCGAGTCTCGCCCGATATTGAGAAGATCAAAAACGGTCTGGACAAGACAGGTATTTCCAAACTTTCGGCGGTGTTGGTAGGGCATTCGCATTATGATCATGCCTTCGACGCGGCAGAAATTGCCCTTCAGACAGAAGCTGTACTGGTCGGATCGGAGTCGACGCTCAACATTGGGCGCGGATCCCGACTTTCGGAAAAGGAAATGCGCTTGGTCCGTGAGCGGGAAGAGTTGCCATTTGGTAAGTTTTCAGTCACTTTCTTCCCGTCACAGCATAATCGAACCTATCTGGCCCGTGGGGAGATCAAAGCTCCTTTGTTTTCACCAGCACATATAACGGCCTATCGAGATGGGGCGTGTTATTCAATTTTTATAAAACATCCAGCGGGATCGATTCTTGTGCAAGATAGTGCCGGTTTCCTACCAGGAGCCCTGGAGGGTGTTCAGGCAGACACCGTGTTTTTAGCTGCGGCGGGACTAGGCAGGGCTCCGGAAGCATATCGGAAGCAGTACTTTTATGAAACGGTCATGACTGTAGGAGCCAGCCGTGTGGTTCCTATTCATTATGATGATTTCACTCGCCCGTTGAGTGACCCTCCGTGCTTCATCCCCAGATGGGTGGACGATATTCCTGCCAGTCTACAGTTTCTGGAACAATCAGCGGCGGATGCGGGTGTGCAGTACGAACTGTGGCGTTTTTTTGACAGGCACGAATTGGGCGTGGGTGCTTAATCGTACTCCTGGTCGGTATCTGGCAAATGGTTGTTAAGCCAGCTCTTGACCACCAAAATAGTGAGAAACGAGAGGCTGATCAAAATAACGGACAGGGTGAGCGCCACCTGGAGGTCCAATTCAAAGCCAAGATAGATTGCCAACGGCATAGTCTGAGTGCGGCCAGGAAAATTGCCTGCGAAAATAATCGTCGCGCCAAACTCGCCCAATGCGCGCGCCCAGGTCATTATTGCGCCACTCAGCAGAGAGCGGCTTGCCATTGGAAACATAATAAAACGAAATGTCTCCCAACGGTTGGCGCCATCCAGGGCGGCAGCTTTGCGTAATTCGCAATTGACTTCCGAAAATCCTAGAGCGGCAGATTTAATAAATAGCGGCGCGGCAATAAAGGTTTGCGCGAGAATTACGGCCAGGGTGGTGAATGGAATGCTTAGACCAAGCCAGGATAGGGCTTCACCCAAGAGACCCCGCCGGCCAAAAGCCATTAACAGGGCAACGCCAGCCACGGCAGGTGGAAGAACGGTGGGGAGGTCTACAAGTATGTCTAGCCAGCGAGCGACACGGTAATGGCGATGGCTGATCAGATAGGCAACGGGCAAACCAAAAGTAATACTGGCTAAGACTGTCATGAGAGAAGTGCTCAAACTTAGCCGTAGTGCCTGAAGAACCTGCACCTGGTTGAGATGATTCCAGAAATCTGCCGGAGAAAGGCGCAGGAAGATTGCGGCGATGGGAAGAAGGAGAAACAGGACGAACGGTATACTCCAAAGCTGCCAGCCGCGCGCAAGCCATCGCTTCGAGCGTTTAAAGTTTATCCGGGGAGGCAAGGGAGTCTCGTTTTGCTGTTCAACCATCAGGCTAGACGGGTATTAATGACTGATACTGCGATACTTTATCCGGTGAGGTGTTTCTGCTGCGATTCCCAGTCGTTTGCGCCGGTCGCTTTCGTAATCAGACCAATTGCCATTGAAGAAGAACACCTGGCTTTCACCCTCGAACGCCAAAATGTGCGTGCATATTCGGTCGAGGAACCAACGATCATGAGAAACCACGATCGCGCTTCCGGCGAATGTATCGAGCGCTTCCTCCAAGGCGCGAAGGGTGTTTACGTCCAGGTCGTTAGTGGGTTCATCAAGGAGAAGGACGTTGGCGCCAGCTTTAAGAATTTTTGCCAGGTGGACCCGGTTGCGCTCTCCACCCGAAAGTGTGCCAACCAACTTCTGTTGATCGGGACCCAAAAAATTGAAGGAAGAAACATAGGCGCGAGAATTCTTCTTACGGTCGCCCAGGGTCAGGTTATCTTCCCCTTCCGATATTTCTTGCCAGACGGTATTCTCGCTGGAGAGTGAATCTCGGGATTGATCCACGTAAGCCAACTTTACAGTCTCGCCGATAATAATTTTTCCGCTGTCAGGTATTTCCTGCCCGGTGATCATTCTTAGGAATGTGGTTTTACCGGCCCCGTTGGGACCAATGACTCCAACAATACTTCCCGGCGGAATACTGACATTGAGATTGTCGATGAGCAAACGATCGCCATAGGCTTTGGAGACCTGGTCGAACTGGATAACGATGTTACCCAATCGAGGTCCAGGTGGGACAAAAATTTCTTGCTCGTCGCGGTAACGGTCAACCTCTTGGCTAAGCAACTTTTCATAGGCCGTGACGCGGGCCTTGCCTTTGGACTGCCTTGCTTTGGGAGACATGCGAATCCATTCGAGTTCCCGTTGGAGGGTGCGTTGGCGCTTGGATTCGCTCTTCTCTTCCTGGCTTAAACGCTCTTGCTTTTGCTCCAGCCAGGAGGAGTAATTCCCCTTCCAGGGTATGCCATAACCACGGTCGAGCTCAAGGATCCAGCCGGCGACATTATCCAGGAAATAACGGTCATGGGTAACGGCAATGACTGTGCCCTTGTATTCCCGTAAATGGCGCTCCAGCCAGGCGACCGATTCGGCGTCGAGGTGATTGGTTGGCTCGTCTAAGAGAAGGATGTCTGGCTCGGTTAACAACAGCCGACATAACGCAACCCGACGGCGTTCTCCCCCCGAGAGCACTTTCACGGGCGTTTCGCCGCTGGGACAGCGGAGGGCGTCCATTGCTACCTCAAGGCGGTTGTCCAGAGTCCAACCGTCCAGGTGGTCGATTTGCTCCTGCAGGCGCGATTGTTCCTCGATGAGCGCATCATAGTCAGCATCAGGATCGGCGAACTTTTCACTGATCCCCTCAAATTGACGCAGTAATTTTACAACTGGCTGGACGGCTTCTTCGACCACCTCTTTGACGGTTTTGTTGGGATCGAGTTCAGGTTCTTGCTCAAGCATCCCCACAGAGTACCCTTTTGCAAAAGCAACTTCACCGGTGTATTGGGTATCTTTCCCGGCGATGATTCGCAGCAGCGTGCTTTTTCCTGCTCCATTTAATCCGAGCACGCCGATTTTGGCTCCGTAGTAAAAGCCCAGAGAGATATCTTTAATCACCTGCCGGTTATTCGGCGGGAAAACGCGGTTCACCCGCGACATGCTAAAAATTACTTGTTGGTCAGACATTCAAACTCCCAATTATCCTAAGGCAACATCGAGGAACATCATGACGGCAAAGCCAAGCATGACGCCGATGGTGGCGGTGTGGGTGTCGTGTTTATCCATTTGCGCTTCCGGGATTAACTCTTCTACGACCACATAAATCATGGCGCCAGCCGCAAAAGCGAGCGCATAAGGAAGGATTGGCCGGATGAAAATTACAGCAAGGGCTCCCAGTACACCTGAAATCGGCTCGACCATTCCGGAGGCTTGTCCATAAAGAAAACTCTTAAAACGGCTGAGCCCCTCTCTCCGGAGCGGTATGGATACAGCGGCGCCTTCGGGGAAGTTCTGCAGGCCAATGCCAACCGCCAGTGCAATCGCGCCAGCCAGAGATGCGGAAGGTAGATCGGCTGCGAGTGCGCCAAAGGCCACACCTACTGCCAGGCCTTCTGGAATATTATGGAGGGTGATTGCGAGGACGAGCAAGACGCTTCGTGCCCAGTGAGTTTTCACGCCCTCTGCTTCTTCGAGAGGCATTCCCAGATGGAGGTGAGGAAGTAATTTGTCTACGCCCCACAAGAACGCTCCACCTAGCAGGAAACCTACCGCGGCTGGTAGCCATGCTGGTAAGGGGCCTTCTTCTGCCATTTCTATAGCAGGGGCCAAGAGGGACCAATAGCTGGCGGCGATCATAACGCCAGCCGCGAAACCCAACATTCCATCCAGAACGCGGCGGTTGATTGTTTTGAAACCAAAAACCAGGGATGCGCCCAGAGCGGTCACGAACCAAGTGAAAAGAGTGGCCAGTAAGGCCTGGATAATGGGGTTGAGCCCAGAAAACCAAGAGAATAACATTGTTTTCTCTCCGTGTCTAAAATGTGTTGTGGTTAGGTGAATGAATTTCTGACCTATCCACTCAAAAATTATACCAGTTTCCAGAATCTCTACGGTCTATCATAGAGCAGGCTTTTTGGGCGTTGAGGCGGGCTTCGCCAACCACAAAATTTGGGCGGCCTGTTTCCATGTCAGGTTTAGGATGGCGATCTCCGCGATAGGCGACAGCTGCCCCCTCATGGAATGGCCTGTTTTTCTTTCTGCTGATATACTAGACTTACATACGCGTGGACGAGGTTGTAGTTAAATCCTGTATCAGTTGATCGAGGAAAGATGGAGGTAAAAATGATTGCTAAATCTATGTTTGGAAACACCAACCACGACAGCTCGCGAGCTATTTTTGGTGCGGCTGCGCTCTCGTCGGTCACTCAGGCTGAAGCAGACAAGACCATCGAACTGGTTTTATCCTATGGAGTTAACCATTTTGACACCGCCGCGAGCTACGGCGAGTCGGAACTACGCCTTGGATCCTGGATTTCTCGACATGAGCGACCTTCGTTCCTGGCGACCAAAACGGGGGAACGGACTTACGCGAAGGCAAAGGAGGAATTCCACCGATCCCTCGACCGCTTGAAGGTAGATAAGGTAGATTTGATCCAGTTGCATAATCTGGTGGATCCGCAAGAATGGGAGATGGCATTGGGGCCAGGCGGCGCGTTGGAAGCAGTCATTGAAGCGCGCCAACAAGGTTTGGTCGATTACATTGGGGTTACCGGTCACGGGTTGACGGTAGCGAAAATGCATTTGCAGGCGCTTCAACGCTTTGCCTTTGATTCGGTTCTTTTGCCGCTTAATTATGTTTTGGTGCAGTATCCACAGTACATGTCTGATTTTGGAGCGCTTGTGAACTACTGCCGTGAAAAGCGGGTGGCAGTTCAGACGATCAAATCGATTACTCGTGCTCCTTGGGGAGATCGGCAGCCCACTACCGCAACCTGGTATGAACCGCTTGAAGCTCAGGAAGATATCGATCTGGCCGTACATTGGGTGCTGGGTCATTCGGGGCTGTATTTGAATACCGTGGGTGATATTCATGTATTGCCCAAAGTACTCTCAGCGGCTAAAAGGTTTGTTGCAGCTCCGGCTGAAGAAGAAATGAAAGAGATGTATTCCAGGCTGGAGATGACTTCGTTGTTCGTGTAGGCGTAAAAGCGCAAAGATCAGCGCAGACCCAGCATGGATGCCAATCAACAAGAGCCAACCGAAAAGGTAAGTTTAGGATTCCTGATTCTGTATGGCCTGGCTAATGCTAGCGCGTTGTTAGCAGTCATGCCGGTGTTGGGAATTCTATTGCCGGCTCAAGTTACTGCGCTGGATGTGGCTAACTCCGGAAATAATCTGGCTCTGGTTTTGGGGTGCGGGGCGACAGGCGCGTTTTTGGGCAATCCGATTGGCGGCGCGTTGAGCGACCGGACAGCCTCGCGTTTTGGTAGGCGGCGTCCCTGGATTGTTGCAGGGAGCCTGGTGACTGCTTGTGGATTGGGGTTGTTGGCCATGAGTCAGTCGGTGATTTCCCTGGCACTAGGGTGGTTCCTTGTGCAATTCTTTGGGAATGTTCTATTTGCCGCTCAAGCTGCCATCCAACCGGATCGGATTCCAGTAAACCAGCGCGGCACTACCCAATCGGTTCTCGGATTGACTTCCCCGATCTTTTTATTGGGCGGAACATATTTCTTGGGTAGGGTAGAGGACTTTCGCGCCGGATATATACCCTTGATTGTTATACTCTTGGTGATGAACGCCGTTTTTGTTTTTTTCTATCGAGAAACTCCAGTTGCCAAACGAGACATGCCGGAGTTCCACTGGAAGAGTTACCTGGGGTCATTTTTGTTTAATCCCAAGGAACAGCCGATTTTTGCCAAGGCTTGGGTAGCCTGGCTTGTGATTTGGACGGGCTACACATTAGGAAGCGGTTCATTCCTCTTCATGTACGTCCAACACATCGTGGGTTACGAGTCTTTATTCCCCGGTCAAGCTGTTAAAGAAGGCATTTCCAATATTGGGATTCTGCAAACCTTATTTGGGGTTCCTATCCTTCTTTTGATTGGTGTGCTTTCTGACCGGGTGAAACGGCGAAAGATTTTCGTCGTACTGAGTGTTGTGGTCGTTGGTGTAGGAATGGGGTTGCTGTCGCTCAATCTCAGGTGGTCAACCATTGTCGTAGTTTGTGTGGCGATAGGGGTAGGCTTCCGGATTTTCTTTGGGTTGGGTGCGGCGTTGATGTCGGAAATCTTGCCGTCAGCGGCTGATCGTGGGAAAGACTTGGGAGTCGTAAACATTGCGTCAACCATCCCCCAAATTGTCCTTCCGACAGTTGGAGCAGCGGTAATTTATCATTGGGGTTTGGGAAATCCAATCGGATATCAGGTATTATTCGGTGGCGGTCTTATTCTGTCGCTGTTGGGCGCCGGGTTGCTTTATTCTATGCGGAGCGTTCGATAATCGCCCACAATGAAATAAACGAACGGACCTCGATTTTATTCCGAGGCCCGTTGTCTAGAGTGGTTATTTCTTTCCAGTGGAAGTGCCGGCGGCTGGGGCGATGCCCGGTTTAACGACTTCCTTCTTCTTCTTTCGCTTCTCTTTGTTTTTGGGACTTTTATCTCCCATCGCTTCCTCCTTGTTCAATTCCAATTAGATGTGAACGGTGAATAGGACGATAGACGAACCTATGAGATGATGCTTTCGCATTTTCATAGCTAAAACCGCTATAACCTTAGCACAAAAATTGCGTTATGGCAAGATTAAGATGCGCGCAGCGTAGACCCGCCATCTACGACAATGGATTGCCCGGTTATGTAGTCTTCTTTCATTAAATAAACCACAGCATGGGCTACGTCTTTTGCATCCCCGACTTTTCGCAAGGGAATTCGCTTTGCTAAATCTTGCCAGCGTTCTTCCTCCCAATCGGGCGGTTTCAGTACAGCGCCAGGCAAGACAGCATTAACTCTTATGGTGGGAGCCAGAGCCAGCGCGCACGACCGAGTGAGCATCCATAGCGCGGTCTTGGACACGCCGTGGTGAATGTAATTGACGCTGGGCTTGAGGGCAGACTCGTCAATTATATTGACGATGGAACCACCGTTATGGTCCATCATCCATTTGGCGGCCCAGTGAATGAAAAAGAAAGGACCGCGGGCGTTAACATTCATCGTCATATCCCAATCCAGGGGGGTGATTTCGAGAAGGGGCTTCTCTTGCCAAATTGATGCGCTGTTCACGAGGCCATCCAGTTGTCCCCATTCCCCGATGACATGATTAACTACTTGCTCGATCTGGTCGGGGCGAGTCTGGTCACAAAAGATCGATAAACACCGCACGCCTAGAGCCTGGATTTCCTGTGAGGTTTCTTGAGTGGCGTCTTTGGATGTGTTGTATGTAAAGGCAATGTTAGCGCCTTCAGACGCAAGAGCCAAACAAATAGCTTTTCCTACCCGGTGGGCTCCACCTGTAACGATGATACATGAGCCTTGAAGTTGCATAGGTGTTCTCCGAACTGTAGATCTACGTGTATTTTGGCAGAGAACCTGGTAAAAGTCAAACTGCGATGATTGGCTTGAATTACGGGTATAATACTGGTTCAGCACGTTCGATATCCTGATTTCGATATGAATGAGGTGAGAATGACCGAAGAGAAGAAGAAAGGCCCCGTTTACACCAGTGTCCGGAAGTACCCCGATTTAGAGGGTGGGTATGCCGTATGGCTGCCGGGCGATTGGCGGCAGATCAACATGGTTGAGGGACGCCGGGGGTGGATTTTCACCCCTTATCCTGACCGGTTTGATACATGCTTCATGTGTGAAAAGATCACCCTTGAATACAAAGTTACTCCAGAAGATCTGGATATTTTAAAAGAGGGTTTCGAGGAAGGGATCAAATCGCTTTCCGATGTGACGATTGAGGATGTGCGTTATGAGACCGGAAAAATGGTCGTCATCATGGAGGCGAAATTCACCTTCACGGAAGACGGTGTGCGCCGGAAACGCTGGATCAAGAATCTGTATTGGGGCGAAGGAAATTTGGTGATGGTTGCACAGGGCGCAACCGTCGAGGAGTTCGAGTACTGGCTGCCCATGTTCTTTAATACGATGAATTCGTACGAAGTAGGCGCCGGCTAGTTTCCATGCAACAAGAAACTGTCGGGTTTCAAGAGCTTGTGTCCGAAGCAGACCTTGCGCCTGTGATGTGCGCTGCTTGCGAGGCGGAGTTTGATGGCGGCGAGTCAGAATGGCCTTCGGCTTGCCCTCGTTGTGGACAAGCCATTGACCTTGAGTCTCAGTTTGCTTACTGCCGAGGGAGGGATGCTTTCATTGCCGGGCAGGACCTTCTGATGGCTCTTACGCCGAAAATGCGCCGCCGGAACATTGCCACGGCGATTGAGATGGAAGGCTTGCAGTATTACTCACAGGCTTATTCGGCTTTGCAGCGCGCCTTTCAGGGTAGGCTAGCAGAGTCTCAGCGTCGCCTTGCCGTTGAAATGACGGCGGCAATGATGTTGGTGTTGCAAACCCACGGCAGCGTGTCGGCGTATGAGTCCAATTACTGGACCACATTGATGATCGATCTGACGACGCAATTAGATATCTTGCAAGTCAGGGAGCGGCTCACCCACTTGCCGGAAGGGCTGCCGGGGGCTGTTTTGGGTTGGAGGTGGAATCTCCGCCTGCGGCAGTTGGAGAAAGCTCTCATTGAGCTGGATCAGAAGATCAAAACCCTGGAGCAGAATATCCGCTTTGTGGAGCCTCCTAAAGCAAGACGTCGATTTGTTTGAAGTGCCAAATTTTTGCAAAGGCAATCACAAGAAAACATCCCCCAGAAAGTTGGGGGATGTTTTCTTTTGTGATTGAGTAGATCAAATAAGAATTTGAATCAGGAGACAAACCACAAATACTGCGGCTATGATGGCGAAGACTTTACCAACCCGCTTCCACACCGTGCCTGATTCCTGCCCTTTACGGAAGTAGTACTCGATACCAATGGCAATCGCAACGACCAGGACGCCCCCGAGGAATAGAATTCCCCGATCCACGAGTTCGATCGTATTGCCAAATTGCATTTTTACAATGGCTTGTTCCCCTGAGGGAGCCTTTTCCACCAGGTTTTGTTGAATGGCGGTTAGGATATCCAGTGCTGCCTCACGAACCATGAAAAGATCGACGATCGTGAACAATGAACTGATGAGCCAGGCCAGGTTGTAGAGAATTACGGAGCCGAAAAAACCTTTTTTTTCTTCCATTTATCAAGATCTCCCGATCCATTATATCATTGATGAAAGGGTTCTCTGGGAGTTGCCGTGGTAGTGGATGGGTGTGGAGCACGGCATCATTCGATGACAGATACTTCGATATACTGCTCGTAAGGATTTCCATCCAGATCCTCTACGATCAATCCGATCACATAATTCCCTTGCATAGCCTCATTGGCAACCAGATCGAGGCCTTTCTTTCCAAAGGTGACCGTGCCTCCTGAATAGTAAGCGTACTCTCCATCGGAATTGGCGTCAAACTCGAGCCATTCTTCGCTGACCGTGAATGTATCTCCATTTGCGGGAATGATTTCGCGGGGGGCAGAGCTTTGTTCGGAACCGGCGAAAATAACGACGCTGTCTAGTTTTCCGTTGGCGTCGAAACGCAGGTAGGACTCGTATTCATTGGTTGATCCAGATCGGCGGAACATCCCCCATACACGGTAAAAAGTCGTTTCGGCTGTAGCTCCATAGGTTTCAGCTTCAGCAGCAGCCAACGCATCTACGCTTCCATCACTCACCGTCCACAGGATGGGTTCCCAATCAATTTCCATGCTCAGGTCTTCGGATTCACCCCAGTCTGGGTAATACACTCCTGCAATCTGCCGCGTTTCATCCGCGCCGATGAAGTCCAGGTCCGTTGTCAGATAGGAGTCCGACTCTTCATCGTAATAAGCGGTATAAATGTAGATATAACCGATATTTTGACCGGTGAGGTTTGCTGTTAACGTCAGTGTATCATTCACACCGAGGCTTGTAGCTCCGGCTGTTAAGCTGTCGAAATTAACCACTCCCTTTCCGGGCGCAGAAATTTCTGTTGTTCCTGATAGTGAATAAGCCTGAATCGCGCGGGAAAAATCACTCGAATTGGATTGTGCTTGGATTACGCTCGGGTCTGCCACTTCGGGGTCGATGGGCTCTTTGGTGTAATGGTAGGTCAGGTAATCATCCCATAGTGAGGCGGTAACAAACCTTCCAGAGATGCTGGGGTAATGCAATATCATATCCGAGTCTGCCGTCGATAAAAACAGCTTAGCGGTAGGAAAATAAATGCTGATACCCGTTGATCCTGGCCGATCTGGGCCATGCTTTTCAGCAATTACTGCTTCTTGAATAGCCACGCTCAGTTGATTGGCATACGCTTCAGCGGATGTGTCTGGAAATGTCTCTGCTACCAGACTGGCGAAATGGCCGAGGTCTATGAAGGAGGGAGATAATCCTTTGTCAAATATATTGGTGTAAGCCTGTGAATAAGCACGGATTTGAGAAACCTTTTTCGCGCTTACATCGGTTAAGGCCATGACCAGTTCATTGAGCGCGTTGTTGATTCCGTCCAACTTGCTGAGATCGATCGCGGAAAGGGTGATATCGCCACTTAATTCGGTGATCGTGTCGTCCATAGAACGGCTGCCTGTGCCAAATAAGCGCTCGCCAAGGATCTTGCGGGAATCTTCGTTCACAATACGGCCGTCTTCATCGATATAACTTTCGACAATTCGGGTAGAAAGGCTGGCGCCATCCATGCCAGGATCTTCGGCAAGCGACCCCAAGAAGGCTGCGTAGGCCCAACCCACGGCGGGTTCGGTTTCCTCGGATGCGACGACGTATTGGGCATAGGGGGCTATGGCGCTGAATACATCGATCTGGGCCATGAGGCAGGCGTCAAAACCGACCAAATCCAATTGTCCAATGCCGGTTTGGGCGGTTATTTCCGCGAGCGCCTCGTCTATGTTATTCAAATACAATTGACTTTCAGGATTGGGGTCGTTATCTGTCCAGCCGCCTGTCCATCCAGCGCCGTGATCCGAAAGGATTAATGCGTAGTTGTCTGCCGGATAATTTGAAATAGCCCAAACCGCAAAATCGACCAGGGTTTCAGCGCTTCCCATATCTACTTCGCCAAGATCGGCTAACTCTTCGGAGGCGAGTTCTTCCAAATCCCCCGATTCGTCATAGAGAACGAGATACCGCCTGGCTGTGGTGAAATCATCTCCGCCATCATAGCCGCCATCTAACCGATCAATTTGCGAGACGATGGTAACCTGATCGGTGGAACCGACCATTTCGGCTTCGTTCAAATCAATAAAGATATCTTCTTCAAGGATTTCGTCGTCCGCATCTTGATATAACATAACCAACCAGGAGTCTTCGCTGGTAGAGGATTGGGAACCGGTTGGGTCGGATTCATCTTGGGGTGGAGTAACTTCTCCAACCTCTGAAGATTCTTCTTCGGGGCTATCTTCTTCCCAGTTTTCGGATTCATAGTCGCTGTTTTGGGAATAGTCTTCCGAATCGTCGAAGAAAAACCATGCACAGGAAAAGGCCAGACCGAACAACACGAGGACAACAATAATAATCGGAAGGATCTTCTTCGGGCGTTTCATTGTGCTTCCTTAAGAAAAAGTGTATTTCCAATAAATATGGATGGTGAAGGTGCGAAGGCTTCGGGATTATACTACTTTCAACGCGGGAGTGGCCGGGTTCGG
>CAYOHX010000119.1:0-16537 GCA_964403875.1 uncultured Anaerolinea sp.
TGCCCCAACCCAATGCCTGAATTTCTACCTTGATGTTCTTTTCGAACCGAATCGAGTCAGTGATGTGCCAGCGGTATAAGCCAAAGCGCATCTGGGTATGATAGTCATCGTGAGGACGGATGACCTGGGGGAAGCCCGCATAAGGCGTGGTATAAGTTACATATCGCTCATTGTGTTTAGGGCTGGGATCGAAGTTATACGATCCGCAGAAGTAATCTTCTGTACCGGTTGCGGCAATAGAGGGATGCACGTCATCATCAAGATAAAACTTTACCTCTCCTTCACCCCACCACAAATTGTTGTTCGATCCCCATGCAATATAAGTACCTACGTACTGGCCCCATCCCTGCACACCGTCCAGAATAGTGTAGACCTGTTTATAGGGTAGTGGGTTCACGCGGCGAAATTGGGCGTGGAAGTAGGCAGCATCATCTGAAACTTCGGTCAGACTATAGTTGATCGAGTAATACAGCACCATTTCTTTGGGTGCAATATTGGTCATTGTCACTCGGCAGCGCTTCCGGAACGGCATTTCCCAGTAGCTATTGAAACCACTGCCCGGGTTGACACACACAGGCAGCGAGCTGACTTGGGCAAATTCGTTCCAACCATTGGCAAAGAAATCTCCTATCGGACACTCAACGGATGGCGTTTCGCTGTCATCCCAGTAGAAACGCAGGATGCTATGACGGAAATGTCCGGTTGGAGTCATCCAAATATGTGTAATGGCGCCTGGGCCTTCGATGTCAGCCAATATGCGCGTTTCGCCCGCCTGAATAATGATTGATGGGGATATTTTCCAGCCTGCGCCAAGTTCGCGCGCCGCATGCGCGCCGGTACCTTCGGTCGCCAGGCAACCCTGGCCTTTTTCCCCGGTCAAATTTTCAGGACTGATAGAACGGGTTCGAGCGTGAGAAAGCCGCGTTAAATTGCTCAGGCCTGTTCCTAAACCGTTATAAGCCATGTTAATTCTCCTAATAAATCAGTTTTGTATGCACAATGGCGCTTAGTCTGCCAAGCAGATATATCTATCTGATCAGGCGGAATCACGCAAGATGAGTGAATGCGGAACGGTAATCGTTTCATAAGCCGCAGGTGCAGTCCCATTGATACGATCGAGCAAGCGCAAAATGGCCGCCCGCCCGATTTTTTGCGGATCATAATCTACCGTAGAGAGGGTGGGGCGCACATCCAGCAGTTCTTCCATCGTATCAAAAGCAAAGATAGCGATATCTTCTGGAACGCGGCGCTTTAGATCCAGTGCTTTGCCAAGCGCCCCCAACGCCATCAGCCCGTTGGCAACAAAAACAGCATCGGGTGGTCGGGGCAGGTTTAGCAGTTGTGTGATACCCTCTCGGCCAGAAGGTCGCAGGTAAGTACCAGGGAATAGATAGGCCGGATCGAAGGACCTGCCGGAATCGCTGAGTGCCTGTTTGAACCCACGCAGTCGTTCCCTCCCCGAGGAGAATTTTTGCTCTCCGGTGATGGTTGCGATTTGCTGGTAGCCTTTTTGGATTAAGAATTGGGTCGCGTCATATGCTGCCTGATAATCATTGATGGTTATATTATCGAGAACACAATCGTTCAACTGGCCTATATAAACACCCGGAATCGAAATTTCCCGTAGTTTGTCTTCTATTTGTGTAAAGGACTCGCCGACAATGATGACTCCGTCAAAGCGTTTGTTCGACAGCTGCCATAGATAATGCCTGACATGTTCTTGCGAGATGCCTGCAGGTACGTCAGTGTTGTAAATGAGCAGGTCGAAATTCGCTTTTGCCGCCTCTTCCTGTACCACTTTAACAAGCTGCGGGAACCAAGGGTTGCAGATATCGGGGATCATCATCGACAGTAGGTGGCTCTGCCCACTGCGCAAACTTCGGGCGATAGCGCTTGGTTGATAACCCAACGCTGTTACAGCTTGCAAGACCTGTTCACGCACTTCGGCCGTTACCCGGTCGGGGTGATTGAGGGCGTGCGACACAGTGGTAATCGAATATCCTGCACGCTTCGCGACATCTCTTATGCTTGCCATAAGTTGCTAACCTTAATTCCAGAAATTCCTTTTGTTATCTAGCAAAACGTTTTGCAAAACGTTTTGCTATACTATAATAACGTTATTCGAAGCTCGTGTCAATAAACCCACTTCGCGTGAAATCACAAAAGGAGTGAAATGTTATGAACCTATTCTTCAAACCTCAACCTGGGGTTATCGGGGATTGTATCCCATTCTTTTCAAAAGGCCGTTACCACGTGTTTTATCTGCGCGATAATCGTGACCGGGATAGCTATGATATTGGTTCTGCCTGGGAGCACATTTCTACCACTGACTTTGTCCACTGGCATGATCACGGTGTGGCGTTGCCCAAAGGAACGATCAATGAGCAGGACCATACCGTAGCAACAGGCTGCGCCTATACCGACGGCGAGGGCAATCATCACATTTTCTATACCGGAATTAACCCCTACTTCCGTAATGATACTCATCATGAACAAGCCCTGCTGCATGCCACGAGCGATGATCTGAATTCCTGGACGAAGCACCCAGAAGAAGTTTGGTATGCCGACGAAACAATCTATGAGCGCCATGATTGGCGCGATCCATTTGTTTTTAAACATCCAGAAACCGGTAAGTACATGATGGTGATTGCAGCGCGTTTGAAGCAAGGGCCAAAAAATGGACGAGGTTGTACGGCCTTATTAACCAGTGATGATCTAAAGACATGGACTGTGGCAGAGAAACCCTTCTACGCGCCTGGGCGTTACCATGGGCATGAGTGCCCGGATTGGTTCAGGATGGGCGATTGGTATTATCTGGTATTCTCTGAGTACACTACCCATACTGTCACCCGCTATGTCATGAGCAAATCACCAGATGGCCCTTGGATTGCGCCAGACAATAACCAGTTTGATAACCGCGCCTATTATGCCGCCAAATCTGCCTCGGATGGCAAGCGCCGCTTTATCTTTGGCTGGAACCCCAGCAAACTGGGTGATGTGGACAATGGCGAGTGGCAATGGGGGGGCTGCCTGACTGTGCATGAGATCATCCAGAACAGTGACGGCACTCTCTCTGTGCGTATGCCGCCTGAAGTCAAAGAGGCCTTTGGTAAACCTGTTAAGCTGGCGCTCAGTCTGGATTCCTCCGGTTGGAAGGATAATGGGAACGCGTATGAAGGCAACTCGCCTAACAGTTACAGCCAGGTGATGAGCAAGGCCATGCCCGAATCGTATTTGCTGGAGGGATCGCTATCCTTTGCAAATGGCATCGGTACAGCTGGCCTCCTGCTGCGTATGGATGAGGAAGGCGACACCGGGTATTTCCTACGCTTTAACCTGGCTGGGCAGCGCCTTGAATTTGGCAAAGTGGGAGGATACCGAAACTGGTATGTAGACCACATGCCCGAACTAGATCGTCCACTTTCGATCAAAACAGGCGAAGCGCTGCGTTTTAAAGTGATTGTTGATAAGAGTGCTGTTGTTGCTTATGTGAATGACCAGGTGGCTCTCAGCGGTCGGACGTACTCCAATCCGTTTGGCCGATGTGGCCTATATGTTGATGGGACGGAAGTTTTGGTAAGCGCTTTTACGGCAAATATTGCGACCGGCATTGCTTAGGCCAAGTGGTCGATGAAAACAATGCTGTTCAGAAGCTGCAGAGACCCGAATATCTGGTTGCTTCTGAACAGCAAACCATTTAATCGATATTCACAAATAATCAGCAATATTCTGACGACAAATTTCCGGGTGATTACCGTGATACCGCGATATTGCCCATTGATTTTTGTTAAAACTTGTTGTAAAATCGTAATACGAATTAATAATACGTATTTGAAATACGATTTAACAATTCGCCTATTTTCACAGGAAGCAAAATGTCAAAACAGAAGAAACACAATCCGACAATGAATGATGTCGCACGATTGGCTGGGGTTTCTCAGACCACTGTTTCTTTTGTCATCAACGATAATCCGAATATACCGCCTGAAACGAAAGAAAAAGTACTGGCGGTGATTTCGGAAATTGGTTACCGCCCCAATACAGTGGCGCAGAGTCTCCGCACCCAGCGCTCGGGAATTATTGGGTTCGTGACTGATGAAATCGCGATTACCCCATTTGCGGGTAAGATTTTCGAAGGCGCTCAGGATGTGGCCTGGAGCCAGGGGAAAATTTTGCTGCTCGTAAACACAAAGAATGATGCCAGGTTGCAGGACACTGCGATTGATATGCTGATGGATCGGCGTGTAGAAGGCATCATTTACGCGACAATGTTCCACCGTCCAGTCAATCCACCTAAGGTGTTATGGCAGGTGCCCTCGGTGCTGCTCGACTGCTATGTAGAGGATCGGTCACTGCCATCGGTCGTGCCGGATGAAAAAGCTGGGGCATTCACGGCTACCTGTGTGCTGCTGGAAAAAGGACACCGGCGGATCGGGTATATCAGCAATATCGATCCTATCCCGGCAACACCAGCGCGCCTGGAAGGTTATAAGGCGGCTTTAGAAAGCTATGGGATTCCCTTTGACCCGGCACTGGTCACCTGTGACCAATCCGACTCGGAAGGTGGTTATCGTGGCGCCCAGACCTTAATGCAACTTCCAGACCGCCCGACCGCTCTGTTTTGTTTCAATGACCGCATGGCAATGGGCGCGTACGATTCCCTGCGCAAGTTAGGGTTAGCGATCCAGAAAGACGTGGCGGTGATCGGCTTTGACAACCAGGATATTATCGCGGCCCACCTTTATCCGTCACTTTCCACGATGGAGCTGCCTCATTACGAGATGGGTAAGTGGGCGACCAATTATCTCTTAGAGCATATCGATCACGAAGGGGCGATTACCCCTGTACAACATAAAATCGATTGTCCCTATATTGAGCGAGCATCCGCTTAGCCAAATAGCGTCGACGATTTTTTTTACCGGTTTATTAATACGAATTAATGGTAAAAGGACGACAATTTTTTTTGCTCTTTCATTAATACGATTTAATGAGCGGAGGTGAATAAAATATCACAGAAAGTACGAGTTCCATGATGAGCGGCGCGGCCCTCATCGCATTGTTCTCTGAATGTGCGTTCAACCAATTGGCCCATAACCTGTTGTGCTTTTGATTGGAGAAGAAGAAATGGCAAACAAGAAGTTATCCCGAAGGCAGTTCTTGATCGCTTCTGCTGCCGGCACCGCCGGCGTCGTACTGGCTGCTTGCAGCCCAACCGCTAAGCCTACCACCGAACCGGCTGAAGCCACCAAAGCGCCCGCTGCCCCTGCCGCGGCGAACCCGACTGCCACGACTGCTGCGGCGGCTCCCGCGGCGCCTGCTGCCCCGGCTGGTGATAAATCAGCCCGCGGCTTTGTTGAACCGCCCTTCCTGGCCGAGCGCGTCAAGGCCGGCAAGCTGCCGCCCATCGACCAGCGCCTGCCCGAAGACCTGTTTCTGGTCGGCCCCGGTGTCTTGATCCAGGAAGAGTACGGCCCGTGGACCAACGGTGTGTACGGTGGCGACATTGATATCGCTGCGACCTGGGGTAGCGGCTTCCTCAATATCGCCCAGTCTTCAACAGTCGTTCGCTCGCCCAGCCAGTCGACTAAACCCTCGACGCCCAATATCATCAGCAAGCTGGATGTATCAGCCGATTACACCACCTACACCTTCACCCTGCGCAAGGGCATGAAGTGGTCGGATGGCGAACCGGTGACGACGGAAGATGTGCGCTTCCTCTTCGAAGATATCTACAATGACCCCGACGTGCAGCGCGGCTGGCCTTCTGAACTCTACACCCAGGGCTCTTCGGCGAACGGCAAGGGCGTACTGACGATCAAGGATGAACAGACCTTTGAACTCAAGTTCAGCAAACCATACGGTATGCTCATCGCGGCTCTGAACTCGTGGATCCCTGGCTATGATATTCTGATCAAGCCTGCCCACTATCTGAAGAAGTTCCATGCCAAGTACGCTAAGAAGGACGAACTGGATGCGGCTTTGAAAGCAGCCAATGAGACCGAGTGGGTCAAGCTGCTCAATTCCAAAGACGTCTCGCACTGGGATGTCGGCGAAATCCGCGCCCTGGGCATGCCCGTCCTTAACGCCTGGGTCCTGGTCGAAGCAACCGACACCCGCCGCATCTTCGAGCGCAACCCCTTCTTCTGGCACGTCGACTCCAATGGCCTGCAGCTGCCCTACGTCGATCGCATTGTCAACAACCTGGCCGTCGACAACAACGGCACGCTCAACGCCATTATGGCTGGCAAGGTCAGCCTGGCGGGTGGCAACAACGTCTCCCTCAGCCAGATGCCGACTCTGATCGAAACCGGCAAGCAGTTCAACCGCAAGATCTTCACCACCGGCTCGTTCAACTTCCCGCAGATGCTCTTCCTCAATCACGACTTTGAGTATGACAAGGAAGGCAGCGTCTGGCAGAAGCTCATCACTGACCCAGATAACCGCTTTGGTAAGGCGATTGCCGCGGCGATGGACCCCGACGAAGTCAACAAGTCGGTCTTCTTTGGCAAGTTCGGCAAGCCGTTCATGAACAACCTGGGATTGGACCTCGATACTGCCAACAAGCTGCTGGACGAACTCGGTTTTGATAAGAAGGGCTCGGATGGCCTGCGCCTCGGCCCGGATGGGCAACCCTTCATCTTCCGCATCACTTTCGCGACCGAAGCGCCCGAGACCGCCCCGGTGGCTGAACTGCTCAAGGAACAGATCCAGAAGGCCGGCCTGCACGTTGAGTTGGAAGTGGTCGACACCAGTCTGTGGGATCAGCGCCGCAGCGCCAATGAGATCATGGCGTCGATCAAGTGGAATGACGGCACCGCCTGGAAGACCGGCATCTCAGAAGACTACCTGCCCAACCACAAGGGCCCCTGGTCGCCGATGACCTGGCTGTATTACACCAGCGAAGGCAAAGAAGGCCGCAAGCCGCCGCAATACCTGCAGGACTTCTATGATCTGCACACCGCCCGTAAGGAATTCCCGCCCGAATCTGAGAAGGGCCAGGAACTCTACAACAAGCTATTCCAGTGGATGTCGGATCACTATGTGATGATCCCCACTGTTGGCCTGCAGGTCAAGCCCAATTCCGTCGATGCCCGCTTGCAGAACCTGCCGGTTGAAGGCGCGCCCTTTGACCTGGATGTCTACATCAACGCTGAAGGTTACTGGTTCAAGAATTAACCGTAGATGATCTAAGGTGGGGCTATCCGTGTTTTTCGGACAGCCCCACCCATGTCGCCAGAGTATTTTTGTTGTTCAATAGTAGCAAGTCCCATTATTGGACTCCAAATCAAAACCGCACTCGGCAGCGGTATAAACAAATCGCATTGTGAGAACAGTAGAGACAATGAGCGAATTCATGTCGTTTCCACCATGCGGTTCGTTTAGAAAGGGTTGAATATGCTCAAGTTCATCGTGCGGCGGATCGGAATCCTCATCCCATTACTCATCCTGGTTTCGATCGTTTCGTTTATTGTTATCCAGCTACCTCCAGGTGATTACGTAGACAGCTATATCCGCAACCTGGAATTGCAGGGTGGAACACTGAATACCGCGCAAAAGGCATCTCTCGAGCGACAGTATGGGTTAGATCAACCCATGATCGTTCAATACTTCATGTGGATTAGCAAAATCGTCCTGCATGGTGACTTTGGCAATTCCTTCAAGTATCAGCGCCCAGTGGCGGATCTACTGAATGAGCGCATCCCCCGCACGATTGCTTTATCGCTCGCCTCGATTTTCTTTACCTGGATTATTGCCATCCCGATTGGTATTCTTTCCGCGCTGAAGAAATACTCTGTCTGGGATTACTTTTTCACCTTCCTCAGTTTCTTAGGGCTGTCGATCCCGGCCTTTTTGCTGGCCCTGGTGCTGCTGTATACCGTTTTTACGAATACCGGATACATGACCACCGGTCTGTTTTCTGCAGAATACCGTGATGCGCCCTGGTCCATAGCCAAGTTTGTGGACATGCTGCATAATGTCTGGCTGCCACTGCTGGTCCTTTCGGTGACCGGCTCGGCGGGCTTGATTCGCATCCTGCGCGCAACGCTGCTGGATGAGCTCAAGAAGCAGTACGTTACCACTGCGCGGGCCAAGGGCCTACCGGAGTGGCGCGTAATCTTACAGTACCCAATCCGCATTGCCATCAACCCGATCATCAGTACGATTGGCTGGATGCTGCCCGGTGTTGTCGGCGGCGAACTGGTGGTGTCCAAAGTACTCAATATTCCCACAGTGGGTCCAATGATGTTGGATGCTGTACTAGGCCAGGATATGTACCTGGCTGGTGGGTTCGTGTTGATCCTGTGCTCGCTGACCATCATCGGCACATTGATCTCCGATATTCTGCTTGCGTGGGCTGATCCCCGCATCCGGTTTGAATAACCTCGCTTGCGAACAGGAGATTAAACCATGGCAACCACGATTTCTACCCCCACCACCGGCAGCGACCGCTATGTTGATCGCCGCTCGCAGGAACTGCTCGACCGCTATCGCGGCACCCGCTTAAAACGCATTCGCATTGCCGAACAGCTGCTTGAGGCCTCCCAGTACCAGTTAATGCTGGTCAAGTTCAAGAAGCATAAACTGGCGCTGGTCAGTTTCTGGCTGCTGATTGTCATGTACATTATTGCAGTTTTAGCAGATTTCATCGCCCCTTACAGCCCGCTGACGCGCTTTGGTGATCTGGTCTTTGCCACGCCCACCCAGGTGCATATCCGCGATGAGCAGGGCAACTTCCACCTACCGTTTGTGTATCATCGTGTCAGCAAGCTGGATGATGCAACCTATACTTATTCGTTTGTTGATGACACCAGCCAGCGCTTCCCGCTCAAGTTCTTTGTTAAAGGTGAGCCCTACAAGATGTGGGGGATTATCCCCGGCAATATCCACCTCTTTGGGGTCGAATCCGATACGCCGCTGTTCCTGCTCGGTAGCGACAAGCTCGGACGTGATATGCTCTCGCGTATTATCTACGCCTCGCGCGTATCCTTGTTTGTTGGCCTGGGCGGCGTGATGATCAGCTTCTTCCTGGGTATTTTGTTGGGCGGGATTTCCGGGTTCTTTGGCGGCATCGTCGACCTGCTGATCCAGCGTCTGATCGAGTTCATTATGAGCATCCCGCAGATCCCGCTATGGATGGCCCTTTCTGCAGCTATCCCACAGGAGTGGAGCGGCATTCAGAAATTCCTGGCGATCACCCTCATCCTATCCCTGGTGGGCTGGACGGGGCTGGCACGTGTGGTGCGCGGCAAGATCATCTCGCTGCGCGAAGAGGATTATGTCACCGCGGCGAAGATCTCATCCGCCAGCGACATGGCCATCATTTTCCGCCACCTGCTGCCCGGATTCACCAGCTACCTGATCGTACATATCACAATCTCGATTCCCGGTATGATCCTGGGCGAGACGACACTGAGCTTCCTGGGTCTGGGTATCAACCCGCCCAATGTCAGCTGGGGCTCGCTGCTCCAACAGGCGCAAGATGTAACGGTGATCGGGCACTATCCCTGGATGCTCTACCCCTGCGCGGCGATTATCCTGGCGGTCGTGCTGTTCAACTTTATGGGCGACGGCATGCGCGACGCGGCGGACCCCTACACGCGCTAAAAGATCAGGTACACCATGTTTCGTTCTCGCCATCTGCCGCTTTCTTATATTCTTACGCTCGCTGCGCTGATTTCAGCAGCGCTGCTTGGAGGATGTAATTCTGTGAATACGCCTGATGTGAACCCAACGCTCCCTGCCCAACCGGAAAATACAGCTACGCCCGCAGTTCCGGAGACCGTTCCAGCTGCTGACCCAACCGCTACCACGGGGCCTAAAACTAAAACGCCCACGGACTACCTGGCTGAGTTGCAGGACCGCACGCCGCTTGAGCCGGTGATGGTCCCCGATCAGTTCACACAGAAATTCCGCCCGCAGTTCCACTTTTCGCCAATCAAAGGCTGGATCGGTGACCCGGATGGCACGATCCACTATAAAGGGACGTACCACCTGTTCTGGTGGGGGCATGCCGAGTCGCCCGACCTGGTGCACTGGCAGCAGCGGCCCTTCCCACAAGTTAACTTGCCAGGCGTAGACTCCGGTTCTGGTTCGGTCATTATCGACGAGCGAAACGCCAGCGGCTTCGCTATCCCCGGGCAGAACCCGCCCATGCTGGCCTTCTTCACGATTTTTGATGCCGGAGATGGTCACCAGGCGCCCGGGCTGGCGGTCAGCTACGATTACACTAACTTTGCTTACTACGATCAGAACCCGCTGATCGTGCATGAAGAAAAAGGCTTCCGTGACCCGCATGTCTTCTATTACGCGCCAACCGACAGCTATGTCATGGCAATCGCCATTGCGGACCGCCGCCAGGTAGGTTTCTACGGGTCCAAAGACCTCAAGCACTGGGAGCACCTGAGCGACTTTGGTCCGGTAGGCGCTTCATCCCAGGTGTGGGAGTGCCCGGACCTGTTCACCATGCCGGTTGATGGCGATCCGAACCACCTCAAATGGGTGATGCTGATCGGAATGGGTCCAAATGCCGAGCAGTATTTCATCGGTGATTTTGATGGTACGAAATTTACCCTTGATCCCGAGGCCCAGGCCTACCTGCTGACCGGCAAGGGCTTGCCCGGTGATATCTTCGCTGATTTTGAAAACGGCCTGCCCGCTGGTTGGACGGTAGAAGGCTCTCCCGTGACGGTTGGCGCGGGCGACAACCTCGGCACGCACCATATCAGTGGTTATTTGAGTTCTGGGTTCCTCTCGACCTTTACCGGTGGCGATACAAATGGTCACCGGGGCAAATCAACCGTAAACTCACCCGTGTTTACGATCGAGAAGCGATTTATCAACTTCCTGCTCGCCAGCGGGACAAAATCCGCCGAGACCGCGGTGAGGCTGCTAGTGGACGGGCAGGCCGTGCTGAGCACCAGCGGTGATGACAGTGATATCATGCGCTGGGTAGCCTGGGATGTGACCAAATACGTGGGCAAATCGGCGCAGATTCAGGTGCTGGATAACCGCACGGCCTCGATTGGCGGGTTCGTTAATATCGACCATATCCTGTTCTCAGACTCGCCCTCACTGGCGGGACGCGAGCACGCCAACTGGCTCGACTTTGGCCCAGATTATTATGCCGTGCGCAGCTATAACGATTACGACAACCCCAACAGCAAAAAGGTGCTGATGGCCTGGCTGGGCAATTGGGAATATGCGACGGTTGTCCCGACCGGCTGGGGGCGCGGCGCGCAGGCTCTGCCACGTGAAATCAGCCTGAAGACGGTCGACGGCGGGCTGCGGATCTACCAGAACCCCATCCCGGCCTTTGAAAGGCTGCGCCAGGCCCCGGTGCAGGGTGAAAAGCGCACTGTGAATGGGGTCTCGCCACTGTCGGAATTCCAGCCGGCCCGCAATACCTATGAGATTGATGCGACCTTTGAAATTTCGGACCCGCAGGCGCAGTTTGGCTTCAACGTTGCCGTCGGTGGTGGCTACCGGATCACCGTCGGTTACGATGCAGGCACCTCGACCCTGTTCCTTGACCGCACCAATGCAGAGAACGCAACATTCAACGGCCGCTTCGCGCAGTACCAGACCGCTTACCTGCCAGCCCAGGATGGCAAGATCCGGCTGCATTTCTATGTGGACCAGTCTTCAATTGAAATCTTTGCCAATGACGGTGAAGTGGCGATGTCTGCGCTGATCTTCCCGGAACCGGGCAGCCTGGGCATTGAGCTGTTTTCACAAAATGGCAGTGTTACCCTATCCAACCTCACCGCATGGGAGTTGGATTCAATTTGGGGCGTTCCCGCTAAAAAGTGATCGTCTGGAAGGCCAGGAAAGTGAAAGGTGTGAACTTATGAATCGATTAGAAGTCCAGAACCTCAAAACCTACTTCTTCCTTGACGAGGGCATCGTGAAGGCGGTCGATGGTGTGGATCTGACCGTGGGCGATCAGGAGACCATCGGAATTATCGGTGAATCGGGCTGTGGAAAAAGCGTCATGTCGCAGTCGATCATGCGCCTGGTGCAGCCGCCGGGCGAGGTCGTCAAAGGCAAAGCCATACTGGAGCGCAAAGACGGCAGCTTAGTGGACATCTTCGCCCTCGCACCTGATTCACGCGAGCTGCGCTCCATTCGTGGAAATGAGATCGCTATGATCTTCCAAGAACCGATGACCGCTTTTTCACCCGTCCACACCATCGGCCACCAGATAGGCGAGATGGTCGCGCTACACCTGAAACTGGATAAGCGCAAGGTCCGCGAACATGTCGTTGGGCTGCTCAACCGGGTAGGGATCTCGAACCCGAGCCAGCGCTTTGACGAATATCCGCACCAGCTTTCGGGCGGCATGCGCCAGCGCGCGATGATCGCCATGGCGCTCAGCTGCAGCCCGAAGATTATCCTGGCCGATGAACCGACCACCGCGCTGGATGTCACCATTCAGGCGCAGATCCTGGATTTGATGAAGGAACTACAGCGCGAAGAAAATATGTCCATCGTTTACATCACCCACAACATGGCGGTGATCGCTGAGACGGTTGACCGAGTATACGTGATGTACCTGGGGCAGGTGGTGGAGAGCACGACCACCAAACAGCTTTTCACAGAACCAATGCATCCTTACACTCAAAAGCTGCTCCGCTCGATCCCCAAACCCGGTGAGAAAGTCGAGAAACTGGAGGTGATCAGTGGGACCGTACCAACCCCCATTGATCTGCCGCGGCAGTGTGGTTTTGTCACCCGCTGTCCGAATGTCATCCCCGGCCTTTGTGATAAATCGATGCCGGCCCTGTGTGAGAAAACGCCAGGCCATGCCGTGCGGTGCTTCCTGTACAGTCAAGAAATGGAGCCAGAAGATGAGTGGACAAACATCTAACCCGACAACCAGCCAGCAGATTCTCAACGTTCATGGCCTGAGCAAGTTTTTTCCGATCACCAAGGGTTTGTTCAAGAACGTCACCGGTCACGTCCGGGCCGTGGATAATGTCGACCTGTATGTGAACTCCGGCGAAACCCTCTCAGTGGTCGGTGAATCAGGCTCCGGGAAGACGACGCTGGGACGCTGCATCGTGCGAGCTCTCGAGCCAACCAGCGGGCAGGTGCAGCTGCGCGATGGAGAAAAATGGATTGACCTAACCTCATTGAAGGGGGAAAACCTGCGGGCTGCCCGGCGTCACTTCCACATGATCTTCCAGGACCCCTATTCCTCGCTCGACCCGCGCATGACGGTCTTTGATATTGTCAAAGAGCCGCTTGTTTACAATAATCTCGCAAAAGGGAATGAAGTCCGTGACATTGTGCTGGACACGCTTAAGCTGGTCGGGTTGGAAGAACGCCATTTGCGCCGCTACCCGCATGCGTTCAGCGGTGGGCAGCGCCAACGCATTGGCATTGCGCGTTCATTGGTCTGCCACCCTAAGCTGATCGTCTGCGACGAGTCGGTCTCCGCGCTGGATGTTTCGATCCAGGCACAGATCCTGAACCTGTTGAAAGAACTGCAACAGGAACTTAACCTTTCCTATATTTTTATCGCGCACGATCTAGCGGTGGTCGAGCATATCTCTAACCGTGTTGCCGTGATGTACGTGGGCAAAATTGTCGAGCTGGCGAAATCAGATGAGGTATTTAACAAACCGCGCCACCCTTATACCGAGGCGCTGCTTTCCGCCGTCCCGCTGCCCAACCCATTCCGCAAAGCGGATCGGATGGTACTTCAGGGCGAGGTTGCTAACCCTGCTCACCCACCCAGCGGCTGTTACTTCCACCCTCGCTGCCGCTACGCAACAGAACAATGCAAGCTCGAAGCGCCTGCCTGGCGTGAAATCTCTCCGGAACATTTTGTTGCCTGTCACCATGCCGAACAGCTTGAACTTAAGGGGATGATGTAAGCAAAACGCCCTGATCTGAGACCTGGACTAATAACTTAAAACGTTTGACAACTGCTTCATAATCTGGAGAAATGATGATGCAATATACACATTTGGGTCGAACTGGATTGATGGTCAGCCGCTTTTGCCTGGGGACGATGAACTTTGGCGAGCGCTCCACGGAAGAAGACAGCTTTGCGATGATGGATCACGCGCTGGAGTTGGGGATTAACTTCTTCGATACTGCGAACATATACGGCGCGAAACTGGGCGAAGGCGTCACCGAACAGATTATCGGGCGTTGGTTTGCGCAGGGTGGCAGCCGGCGTGACAGAGTCGTCCTCGCGACGAAGGTTTACGGCCGGATGGGACATGGGGTCAACGAGCAGCACCTGTCCGCGCTGCACATCCGCAGAGCCTGTGAAGACAGCCTGCGCCGGCTGCAAACAGTGCATTTCGAAATGTACCAGTTCAATCATGTTGATCGCGCAACCCCGTGGGAAGAAATATGGCAGGCGCTCGAAGTGCTGGTTCAGCAGGGAAAAGTTATTTACGCGGGCAGCAGCAACTTCTCTGGTTGGCAGATTGCGCAGGCGCAGGGCGAGGCAAAAGCGCGCCAATTTATGGGCCTGGTTTCCGAGCAAAGTTTATATAACCTCAATGCCCGTATGATCGAGCTGGAAGTGATCCCGGCCTGCCGGCAGTTCGGGATGGGAGTTATCCCCTGGAGCCCGCTGGCGGGAGGGTTGTTGGGCGGTGTGCTTGGCAAGCAGTTAGAGGGTCGTCGCGGGTCAGAATATATCCAAAAAAATATTGAAAAGCATCGCACCAGGCTGGAAGCTTATGAAAGTTTTTGCCAGTCGCTTGGCGAAGAACCAGGCAACGTCGCGCTGGCCTGGATGCTGCACAACCCCGATATAACCGGGCCCATTATTGGCCCGCGCACCATGGAACAGCTGGATGGATTGATGCGTGCTTTGGACATTCAACTTGATCAGGCGGCGCTCAAATGCTTGGATGAAATCTGGCCTGGCCCGGGTGGCGAGGCCCCTGAAGCCTATGCATGGTGAGTTTAAATAAGCATCTCTTTCGATCTAGTGGATAAATCATTATTGTTTTGCAAAAGGGAAGTATTTATGCTCCTACATGACAGCCATTTTCGACCACTCTATCATTTTTCTCCGCAGGCTAACTGGGTTAATGACCCCAATGGGCTGGTTTACTATCGAGGTGAATACCATCTGTTTTACCAGTACCACCCGGACAGTTCAATCTGGGGCCCAATGCACTGGGGTCATGCCGTCAGCAAGGACTTGATGAACTGGCAGGAGCTTCCGGTTGCGCTTTATCCGGATGAACACGGTACGATCTTTTCTGGGAGCGCGGTGATCGACTGGAAAAACACCACCGGATTTGGGGAAGAAACGATGGTAGCTATCTTCACCCATGATCACAAAGATCGCCAGGTGCAAAGCCTGGCATACAGCACAGACTGCGGTCGCACCTGGACAAAATACGCGGGCAACCCCGTTCTTCTGCCGCCGGATGGGCTGCGCGATTTCCGCGATCCAAAGGTCTTCTGGTATGCTGAAAACGGGCAGGCTCACTGGGTCATGGTGTTGGCGGCCCATAATGCCATCCGTTTCTTCACTTCTCCTGACCTGATTCACTGGACGTTAGCCAGCATCTTCGGTGATACCCTTGGTGCTCACACCGGCGTATGGGAAACCCCGGATTTGTTCAAGCTGCCGGTGGTGGATTCCTCTGCGTGTCGCTGGGTGCTGACAGCGGGGATTGGGCATGGTGGCCCGGGGGGAAACTCGGGCATGCAGTATTTTGTCGGGCAGTTTGATGGTGTGGCTTTTACATCTGAAAATCCAGAAGAGACCATCCTGTGGGCAGACTTTGGCGCAGATTATTATGCCGCCCAGTCATGGAGCGATGAGCCGACGGGACGCAGGTTGATGATCGGCTGGCAGAACAACTGGCAGTATGCCAGGGTCATCCCGACCACCACATGGCGCGGTGTGTTCAGCCTGCCACGAGAAGTATTGCTCAAAAAAACTCGCGAGGGAATTCGCCTGTTTCAGCAGCCCGCCGCCGAGGTCCTGTCCCAGCGTGGAGAGTGCTGCTCCTTTCATGATGTATTCGTTATCCCTGGCACGAACCTGCTTGGACACCTGCATGGTGACACTTTTGAGATAAACGCTGTTTTCCAGACCAATTCTCAGGCAGAATGTTTTGGCTTCCGTTTGCGTGTTGGGGAGGGGGCGCAGACGACCGTGGGTTATAACTTGACCAATCAGGAAGTGTTTGTGGACCGGTTGAATTCTGGCCAGACCAATTTTGAAAAGGGCTTTGCCCGCATTCAATCCGCGACACTCGAGCCAAACGAAGGCATAAGACGCCTGCAAATCTTCCTCGATCGCTCGTGCATCGAAGTCTTTGGTAACGACGGCGAGGTCACAATTGCGGATACGATCTTCCCCGATGCGCAAAGCCAGGAGATTGAACTGTTCGCCCAGGGGGGCGAAGTCCTGCTTCGCCAGCTCGACGTGTATGAAATGACTCCAGCAAATATCACAGCGGTTGAAGCGTAAGCTTTCTGTGACACATGGGTCGGGTGGCGAAAACCACCCGACCCGCATTTTAGGAGGTTCTCCATGACTTTTTTCTAT